>CAZAKG010000029.1:0-24256 GCA_964485755.1 uncultured Candidatus Bathyarchaeia archaeon
TGAAGCGAGTCCCATTGAGCGCCGCGCGGTGTACGGTGTGCTCTCGGGTCTGTCTCTGGGGTACCTGTATGCGTCATGGGGGGCAGCCAGATACATGTCGGGGCTGCTGGCGCTCTACATGCTCATTTTGCTCTACTCTGGACGGTTCCAGATGAGGCACCTGATATCCTACAGCTTCACCATCGGGCTGGGTTACCTGATCGAGTTCATGGTCCCCAGGCTCGGCCCAAACGCGTTGATGTCCCTCGACCATCTAGCGGCCTTCGGACTCGTACCATTGATGCTGGTATACCTGTTCGTGAGGGATAGGATAGACGTCAAACTGGTGGCCAATGTAGCGGGAGCCCTGATACTGGTCGGGGTAGTCGGCATATATCTGCTACCCGCGGTAGGGATCGATATCCCGATCACCTACAAGTTCCTGAAGGTCCTGAACCCCTTCACTTCCGTCGATAACGCCCTCTACCAGTCCGTCGCCGAGAACAAGGTGATAGCATGGGCCAGCCTGTTCCAGGACTTCGGCACCATCACCATACTGGCCGTTGCCGGCGTCTACTTCAGCGTTAAGAACCAGAGCGACAAGAACATCTACGGTACAGTCTTCTTTGTCACGGCGCTCTACTTCGCCGGCGTCATGGCCAGGCTCAGCCAGGTCCTCGCGGCGCCGGCCTGCGTAATGGGTGCCTACGGTCTCGTGGAGATAGCTAAACCCTTCATCAGCGCCTCAGTCGTGGAGGAGGAGAGCCGCGGCAAGAAGAGGAGGAAGGAGGCGTTCGGCGTCAATCGTACACTGGGCATCGCATTCATCGCCCTCGTGACGCTCAGCCTGACACTCAACATATGGATGGGCATAACCTCGGCCGACCAGCCCACCAGCCTGGCCAATAGCGGCATCCCCTACATGTTCGACGGCGAGTACCCCCAGGACTGGCCCCTGGCCCTGGAGTGGATGAAGAACAACGTGCGCGACGACGAGGTCATATGCTCCTGGTGGGACTACGGGTACTGGATCGAGGCCATGGCGGGCAAGGCGACCATGGCCGACGGGGCCACCCAGAGCGAGAACCAGATCAAGAACATAGCCAACATAATGATGAGGCCGCAGAACGAGTCCATACAGCTGCTGAAGCAGTACGGCGCCGACTACATAGTGGTCTTCGTGACCTTCAACCCCAACGACCCGACGCAGGAGTGGCCCTTCGGAGACAACAGCAAGTGGCCCCAGATGGTGCTGATAGGGGGATTCAACATGACCGACTTCTACGACTACTCTGAGTACTCTGTAACCGAGACGGAGCGGTTCTACCAGTCCACGGTGGCGCGGCTGATGTACCACGCGGCTGACCCCCAGTACTTCACTCAGGCCTACGCCTCGCCTAACGGCTACGTCCTCGTCTACAAGATCCATTACCCAGAGTGAGATAGCCTCACTCAGTGAAGTCTAACCGAGCCTGCTACCCCTATTTATTCGCCAGGCGCGTACTGAAGATGCCTAGTCGATGAGACTAGCTTCCGGGTGCTGATGTAACGCTTTAGAGTAAGACTCGGACCGGGTGTGACGATAACCTCAGAATACTTGATGTAGAGGAAGACTTCAGGCACATGCTGACAGGCAAAGGTTCAGAGGAATGGTTGGAGCATTACTCCTGGGCAGGCTTCTCCTCGGTCGGGGCTTCGGCCTCAGCCTTTGCCTCCTTCTTCTTCCGACCCTTGGGGGCCTCAACGACAACGAAATTAAGGAAGGTCGTCGTCTGGCTGACGGTGTTGCCCCGGACTAACTTCCGCTTCTGCTCTCCCTCGTTCTTGGGCTTGTAGCCCACGCCTCCGCTTAGTACGATCCTGGCCTTGGCGCTTCCATGGACGTCTGGGCGCATGGGTACACCGTCCTTGTCGGTTCCACCAGTGAACTTGAGCTTGTATCCCTGCATCCCCGCGAGGGTTCCGTCGATGGTCTGCCCTATCCTTGTTCCAACGAGTGGGCCCAGCCTAGCTTCGTCTATCTCCACCCTCTGGCTTGTCCCTGCGGCGGGGTCCGAGACGATGAGTATCGGCATTTCCTTGTTTTCTCCTACACTGCCCAGAGGATGTCTACCTTACGCTTCTGCTCCACCAGCTCCATGAGGGCCTTGAGCTCGGTTTCAGTGAGTCTGCCCGCGAACTTGGTGCGTAGCAGCTTGGCGTCACGCTCTGGAATGTCCACATAGAGGACATCGTGCTCTTTTATATGTCTACCTACAATGGGCTGAGGCATGGCCACGGCCACCTCCTTGCCCGCGTCGGCCCTGGATATGGCTTGGCCGCTGTCCTGGATCTGGCTGATCCTTCCCAGTTTCTCCCCCTGGGCGTTGATCATGTTGACGTTGGGGGTGATCTGGCCCGCTAAGACCCTGACGCCGAATATGGCGGGCTTGGCTCTGCGGAAGATGTAGCCCTCCATGACCTCGATCTTACCCGGCTTCATCAGGGGGTCGAACTCTTTCCTAGCCTTAGCCTCCCTCTCCGTCTCCATCCACCTGATGTACTCGTCCATGAGGTTGTAGATGATGTCGTTCCAGAAGATGGGTATCTTGTTGTCTCGGGCTTCCTGCTCTGCGTCTGGCAGGGGCTTCACGTTGAAGGCTAGGACGGCCCCATAGAGGGGCTCCTCATGCTTGACGCTGAGCGCCTCCAATACGTCCCTGCGGCTCACGTCGCCAATGTCAGCTAACCTTATTGGGACGCCTTTCTGCTTCAGGCTCTCCACGATAGCCTCCAGGCTGCCCAAGGTGTCCGTCTTAAGTACAATACCGGAGTGGTCGGTCTGGATCCTGAGGCGCTGCAACTCTGAGGCCACCTCCTCGACGGCCCTCTCCTCCGTCATGTCGCCGCCAACGGCGATGAGGGGCGACCCAGGGATGGCTTCATCGATGTTGGGGGCAGCGATCTTGATGCCTGCGGCGGCAGGCGCCTCAGAGATGCTGCTAAACTTTTTACGGGGGTCTCTTATCTCGTCCAACGGCTGAGGGACAAGTATGGCCCTGATCCTTGTGACAATGGGGCCCTCCTTGCCGCCTATCACTATGATGTCGTCAGCGTGCAGGACTCCGTCGTAGATGATGGCGTTCAGAGTTACGCCTAAGCCCACCTCTTCTCGTACCTCCAGCACCGTACCTATGGCGGGACCCTCCGTTACCTGAAGCTTCGTCTCCAGGAACTGTTGGGTCAGGCCGATGAGGACGGCCAGGAGCTCGCCTATGCCCTCCCCAGTCTTCGCGCTCACGGGCACTATGGCGACGTTCTTGGTGAAGTCCCGGACCCTGTCGAAGCGTTCGCTGCTGAAACTCTCCCTGCTGAGGGTGCCCATCATGTTGTATATCCTGTCGTCCAGGTCCCGCTGAACCCACTCGTTTTGGTTCTTATATGAATCTAAAAATGGCGCGTTCGCTGTAGACCTCCAGCCGTCGATTCTGTCTATCTTGTTGGCGGCCACGATGAAGGGCACTTTTCTGGATTTGAGGATGTTGAGGCTCTCGAAGGTCTGGTTCTCGAAGCCGTGCATCACGTCCACAACGAGTATGGCTATGTCGGCTACGCTGCCGCCTCTACTGCGGAGGTTGGCGAATGCCTCGTGGCCCGGGGTGTCCACGACGAGCAGCCCAGGTACCTTGATGTTTACCCTGAAGTCCTTCACCAGTTGCTGGGTTATAGCCACGAGGGTGTCCAAGGGGAAGAAGCTGGCGCCTATCTGCTGGGTGAGGCCCCCCGCCTCCCTCAGTTGCACGGCTGTGCCCCTGATCTTGTCCAGGAGGCTGGTCTTACCTGTGTCCACGTGGCCGAGCATGCACACTATGGGCTGTCTCATCGGCATGTTGAACACCGGCTAGATCGACAGCGAGACTCTTAATATACCTATCTCAGTGTATCCTCGATACTTTTTCGGAGAAAAAAGGTGCTGGGAATTGAACTGAGCCTATACGACGTTGCTGCTCTTTTGGTTGTCCCAGTAGATGGTGGCGCTCTGGTAGCTTGTTGTCTTCACCTTCTCGAAGGCCTGCTGGAAGTGGTTCATGGTTATGGTAAGCTCGTCCCTGTGCTTCGCGGCCTCCTTGGGGTCGCTATACTTGGCCAGGTGCTCGTTGACCGCGGCCATGCTGGCGGCGCTACACGTTGCCGCGATGTCGGCGCCGTTGTAGCCCTCCATGGTCTCGGCCAGCTTGTCCAGGTCCAGCTCTGGGCTCAGGGGCTTTCCCTTGGTGTGTATCCTTATGATGGCTTTCCTGGCCTCCAGGTCCGGGTTGGGTATGTAGAGCATCCGGTCGATCCTGCCGGGCCTCATGAGGGAGGGGTCCACCATGTCGGGGCGGTTTGTCGCCGCGATGACCACCACGTCCTTGAGGGCGTCCAGGCCGTCAAGCTCTGTGAGTATCTGGCTGACAACGCGCTCCGTCACATTGGTGCCCAGGTCCCTGCCTCTCGTAGGCACGATGCTGTCGATCTCGTCGAAGAATATTATGCAGGGGGCAGCCTGGCGCGCCTTCCTGAACACCTCTCTGACGCCGCGCTCCGACTCCCCCACCCACTTGCTGAGCAGCTCTGGGCCCTTGATGCTGATGAAGTTCACCTCGCTCTCTGTGGCCACGGCCTTCGCTATGAGGGTCTTGCCGGTGCCCGGGGGCCCGTGAAGCATAATGCCCTTCGGAGGCTTCACGTCCGCGTACTCGAAGACGTCGCGGTACTTCAGCGGCCACTCTATGGCCTCCTTCAGCTCCTGCTTGGCTTCGTCTAGGCCGCCCACGTCGCTCCACCTCACGTTGGGGTTCTCCACCAGGACCTCACGCATGATGCTTGGCGGTACCTCGCGGAGGGCGTCCCAGAAGTCCTTCATTGTCACGTTTATCTTGTCCAGTATCTCGGCTGGGACGCTGCTCTCCTCCAGGTTGATCTCGGGGAGCACCCGCCGCAGGGCGCCCATGGCGGCCTCCTTCGCCACTGCTTCCAGGTCTGCGCCCGCGAAGCCGTGGGTTCTGTCTGCGATGGCCTCCAGCTTCACGTCATCTGTGAGGGGCATGCCCCTGGTGTGGATGTGGAGCACCTGTAGCCTACCTTTCCTGTCGGGTAGCCCTATCTCGATCTCGCGGTCGAAGCGGCCTGGCCGTCTGAGGGCCGGGTCCAGGGCGTTGACCCTGTTGGTTGCGCCGATGACCACGATCTTGCCGCGGCTCTCCAGGCCGTCCATGATGGTGAGGAGCTGGCTGACGATGCGCTTCTCCACGTCACCTGAGACCTCCTCACGTTTCGGCGCTATGCTGTCGATCTCGTCGATGAAGATGATGCTGGGTGCGTTCTCCTGAGCCTCCTTAAATATCTCCCTGAGCCTCTCCTCGGACTCGCCGTAGAACTTGCTCATGATCTCGGGGCCGCCTATGTGGTAGAAGCTGGCGTTGGTCTCGTTGGCCACCGCCTTGGCCAGCAGCGTCTTTCCTGTGCCCGGCGGGCCGTGCAGCAGCACGCCCTTGGGGGCCTCCACCCCTAGGCGCTCGAAGAGCTCCGGGTGCTTCAGGGGTAGCTCTATCATCTCACGGACCTTGGCGATCTCCCTGTCCAGGCCGCCTATGTCCTCGTAGGTGATCTTTGGTATGTTGCTCGTGGTCTGCCGGGGCGCCTTATCTGTGAACACCACCTGGGTGCCCTGGTTCACTATGACGGCGTCGGCCCTGGGCTGAGCCTGGGTGATCACCAGGTCCACCCTGCGGCCCATGATGTTTATGGTGATGACCGTGCCCTGGCTGACGACCCTGCCCTCCAGTAGCTGGGCAAGGTAGCGCTCCCCGCCCACGATGCGCAGAGGCTCCGTGGGGTAGAGGGTAAGCTGTGTGGCGGGTTTAGCCTCTACTCTTCTAGCCGTCACCCTGTCGTCGATGCCGGCTCCGGCGTTGTTCCTGGTGAGGCCGTCGATCCTTATGAGGCCCCTGCCGTACTCCGCTGTCTGGCCGGGCCAGACCTTGGCGTAGGTCTTCTGGGAGCCGGTGATCTCCACCACCTCCCCTGACTGCCACCCCTGCTCGGCTATGATCTTGGGGTCGATGACCGCGATGCCCCTACCTACTAGGTTGGACGGGGCCTCCGCTACTCTGAGTGTGATCTTATCCATCTCGAATCCTCCGAAAAAATTTATTTGACCTGGACTTCGACTCCGCTGTCTTTGGGCGCCTCAACTAGGTCGAAGCTGAGGTCCAGTACGCCGTTGTTGTATGTGGCCTTAGCTGAAGCTGGGTCCACCTTGGCGTTCAGGGGGACCTCCGCGTCGTAGTCCTTGCGCTCGTGGTGGGCACTGATCTTCACCGCGTTCTCCGTGGCGTTGACCTTGATGGACTCCTTGGTCACGCCGGGCATCTCCACAAGCACCCGGACCTTCATCTGTGCCCTGTTCACGTCCACCTGGGTAAGAGGCTCAGTCTGAAGCGCCTCCACTTGGGGCGCCTCCACCTGGGGCACCTCCACGGGTAGCCCCCACGCCTGTCCGGGGAGCCTGTTCCCATACTCTCTGACCACGGGTTTGCCGTCTGGCCCCATCGTCATGGTGTACCCGTAGTACCATGACCTCACGTTTGGGTCACCCTGGTTGAGGGAGCCCGCAGCCGGGTCCACTCCGAACTGCCTGAATAGACGTTCGATTATCTTCTCGAAGTCGTCGTTTATCCATGACATGGTTTTTTCACTGTGGGGTTCCTTAGAGGCCCAGCTTATAAATATTATGTCAAAATGTCATATATCTGACATATTTAATGGGTTTCCTTCAAACACCCCGGCATTAAGCGAAAACATGACTCCCTGTCATAAATTTTTATATAACGCCGAGTTTCCACATGAAGTGATGTCCAGCGGGAGGCGTTCGGTCCAGGAGGCTGTCAGGGTCATAATCACCCAGAACCCCTACCTGTACCGCGGCATCCGCATGCAGGTCATCAACTACAGCGCCGCTGCCAGGTACATCCAGAAGGACGTGAAGGGTCTGGCGGGCGACGAGGTGGACCCCAACACTATAGTGACCGCCATCATGAGGTTCAGCAAGGAGGCCCTCGAAGGGACCCCCGTGGAGTCTCAGGGAGCCCTCTACGGGTCCAGGCTGAATCTGGTGACGGACGTCAAGGAGCTTACTTTGAAGGTGAGCCGACGCGAGCAGTCCGAGATCATCGAGGGGCTGCTGAAGCACCAGAAGCAGGGTCTGGCCGTCCGGTTCCACCAGCTCCCGGGGAGCCTCAAGATCATTGCGACCAGCGAGGCCATGACCCAGCTCATGCAGGACCTGTGGCAGTACGAGCCTGAGCTGGGGGAGGGGTACGCGGAGCTCAGCTTAGTAACGGTGCCGGGGGACGACAGGTACGACAGGATCGCGTTGATGACTGACCTGCTCTTCAGGAACGGCGTGCACATGGTGGACGCCTTCTTCACGGGGGACGAGGTGAGCCTCATCCTGCGCGAGGAGGACGCTTCCAAGGCCTTCGAGGTTCTTAGAAGCCAGACCCGTTGATCCCGATGTCTTCTAGCGGCTTTCTGGCTCTGGCTAGAATCATTACCGCCACGATGCCCAGCACTGTGAAGCCCGCCGCGAACCTCATTGCTCCCCCGACGCCTATGCCCTCGGCGATGACTCCGAGGAGCAGGGGGTTCACCACGCCGCTGACGTTGCCATACATGGAGTAGACGGCCATAGCGGTGCCCCTAAGCTCCTCGGGGGCCTCCTCCGAGACGTACACGTTGCCGGATGTCAGGTAGACGCCGTAGGCTACTCCCTGAAGCCCCATGAGGGCCGTGACGAGGACCAGCGTCGTGCTGCTGGAGACGCCGAAGACCGTGGCTGCGCTGAAGGCCAGGCCCAGAATCATCAGGTTCAGTGCCTTCACGTGTCTGGTCAGGGCTCCTACGGGTAGCCTGACGATGGTGCTGGCGAGGCCTCTGGATGTCAACCCGATGCCCACCTGGGCCTCGTCGAACCCGATGTTGGCTCCGTAGACGGGGAAAAACAGAGTGACTGCCACGTACATTAGGTTGTTCACGTAGTTGGCGACGCCCGAGGCCATGATCCTGGCGTCCGCTAGGAGCTCAGAGAGCCTCGGGCCCGCCCTGTCGGGCCTGGGTTCAGTGCCCCTCCTCTCGGCGACCATGCTCAGGACGAGGACCCCGGCTACGGCGAGGACGCTGCTCACCGTGAAGCTGGTTCCCGCCCCGTAGAGTTTCGCTGTGAACCCGCCAATGAGAGGGCCCACTGTGAAGCCGAGGCCCATAGAGGCCATGTATATCCCCTGGGCCGTGTTCCTGAACCCAGGCGCCGACACCTCGGACATGAGGAGGAACCCGTTCCCGAAGATGAGGCCGATGCCGAGGCTGAGCCCAAGCCTTATGGGGTACAGGTGGAGAGGCGAGGACGCCAGAAGGTACGTTAGAGGCACTAGGATGAAGAGCAGCATGCCTGGGAGGATCATCCGTTTCCTGCCTATCCTGTCGGATAACCGCCCCAGGGGTATGCTGAGCAGGAGCATGAATACGGCCGACACGGAGTCGTAGCTCCCCAGCATGCTGAGGGACGCGCCTATGCCTCTGGCGAAGCCGGGGAAGATGGGTATCACGGTGCTGTGGCTGGCGTCCACGAGGAATATGGCGACGCTGACCAGCGCCACGTCCCTTGTGACGCCTCTGAGGCTGTCCGGACCCATTACACCTTCCTCGCCTCGTGGGGTTATGAAGGCTTCTCAGAGGGCGGCGGCGAGCCTAACGATCTCGTGTATGTCGATTGTCTCCGACGTGTACATTCTCCAGCCTCTCGCCTCGCATAGCTTGCGTAATGCTTCGCTGGGGTTCAGGGCTATGGGTAGCCCTGTTAGGCTCATGGTCTGGGCGTCCTGGTCGGAGTCCCCGAAGCTCACGGTTCTGCTTAGGGTGATCTGGTGGGCCCCGGCTATCTTGCGGGTGTACTGTGCCTTCTTCTCGCCAAGTATCAGGTTCCATGTTATCTCTCCGGTGTAGACGCCGTTCTTCACCTCGAAGACGCTTCCGTGGGCCTGGTGGAAGCCTAGAGCAGCCATGCACTGTATGGGCTCGGCGGGTGACCCTGATAGGGCGATGACCAGGTCCACCTTCTCCCGGATCCGTTCTATGAGCTCTGCTGTGTAGGGGTGGATGGACGAGGGGACGTGGGCTCTCATGTAATCGTAGGCGTGTCTCTTCACCGTGGACTCCCCGACGCCTTCGATGGCCTCCGCGTAGATGGCTGGCACCGTCTCGGCGGCGTACCTGTAGTCCGCGGCGCCAGTGTCGTAGCTGCGGAACACCTCGTCTATTCGGTCGCTGGACCTCTTGTCGATGACTCCATGGTCCGCTAGGTACCTGGGGAAGCTCTGGACGATGAAGCCCCTCAGAAGGGTCCCGTCCACGTCGAAGATGGCGGCGGATCGCATTCTGACCGCTACTCTTCCTCTAGGTCTCTGATCATCTTCTCCAGCTTGTCAGGGTCCACGCCGTGCTTCTCAGCCACCCGTCTCACCCTGCCGTAGGGTATGTCTGGTTTGGTGAAGGGCAGATTAGCCTCCCCCCTCATGTCCAGCCTGAGCAGGTCCCATCTGGCGTAGTGGCCCAGGGCGTCCAGGTACGCCTTGGTGTGGCGCCTGTCGTCCTGGTCCAGCTCGGCGTAGAGGATGGTCTCCCTGTTGAAGGTAGGCTGGACGAGGTAGACGCCTGCGGGGTTCACTACGCTGCTTCCGCCGCTGGCCACGTTGAAGTCCCTGGTGTCCTCGGGCATCTGCTCGTCGGGGATGTACTGGCAGGCGCTGAGGACGAAGCTCTGGGTCTCTATCGCGTACTCGCGGACCGCGTAGTCGATGTCGCAGAGGTGGGGGTCGTCGCCTTCCCTGAACCTGCGCTTCTTGCCGGGGTGCCAATCCATGACCCAGTACCCGTCCCAGAGGGCGCAATGGATTTCTTCTCCCAAGTACGCCATGGCCGCCTTCGTCAGGGTCATGTGGTGCTCATAGCAGACGAGGCCCCCCACGGTGCCGACGCTTGTCTTGAAGGTCCGGAGGTCGCGGCTGTCGCCCATACCCCAGACGGTGCGCTCGCCGTGGGTGGGCATGAGCTTCCTGTGGCGGCCGAGTAGGGCTCCGTCGCTGTCTATGAAGAGGATGGTGTTGTAGAGGGTGTTGCTGCCGGGCTGGTCGCTCATCTCAGTGCAGCCGACGACGGTGACGATCTCGTTGTCGCGGGCCGCCTGGCAGAGGGCGTCGGTGTCTGGGCCGGGGATGGCCACGGCGTTCTTCATGTACTGGACCTGGTTCATGCTCCAGCGGCTTATGGGGTTGGCTCCCCTCCAGTAGGGGTAGCCGGGTATGTGGGTCTCGCTGAACACTATGATGTTGGCTTTTTTGTGGGCGGCTTCCTCGATGGCTTTGATGGTCTTCTCGACGGTGGCCTGCTTGTCCATGTAGGCGGGGCTCACCTGGGCTACCGCTGCCTTGATTTTCTCCTGCATGGGTATGGGTTGGCTGAGGGGAGGTTTAAGCCCTTGGTAGTGGCCTGGTGGGGCGTCGAGATTACAGTGGCTGTACAGAACGTGATTTATTTTTGGGTTGCATTTAATCGGTTTTTAGCTAAATTGCGTCATCTTACCCGTTTTCAATTTGGCGCTCGTCCGCGTACGCATTCCAGATGGGGAAACCTTAAGTTAGGCGCCTCTGTATCGGTGTGCGGTGTAAGAGATGACCAAGGTGATGGAGGATGTTGATGAACCGCCTTGGCGTATCCTCGGCGGTTCGTGAGTTCGAACCAGTTTTCTCATTGACTGAGGAGGTGAACCCCCAGGGGTGATGCAACGTGAAGGACATTTGGCCCCTGGAGCACGGCATCGGGCACCCACACCTCAGGAAGAGCTGCCGGGACGCTCCGATAACGTTTACATCCAGCTGTAGAACGTGTCCCGAGTATCGGGGATGCAGGCACGCCTGGAGGGTCTCCGAGCAGTTGGAGGATTATTGATATTTTACTTTTAAGAATAAGATCCTGAGAAAACATTATTGCAGCTTAGCGGAAAATGTGATTTGGTTCAGATTCTGAGTAGGTGAAGGCTCTATCTATTTTTTCTTTGCATAGAATAACTTCTTTCGGATTATTTTCTCAACGTATTTTCTAGGTTTTTTTGGTTTCTCATGTTTCTCCTCTGGTATCGCCGTCAATTTATTACATAGAATGTGAAGGTGGAGCTGAGGATAAGTTTATGGAGACTCGAATGTGAAAAATTGATCCAGCGCGCACGCTACATTTCTCTGATCTTCTAGGTCAGCTACTCTTCAAGGGCTCGTCCCACACGAACCGGCGTGTGGGGGCGTTGAGCCCATAGAGTATGACGAACTTCTCGCGGCCTTCGTTCACGATGCTGTGCTTGGCCGAGGGCGGGATGTAGATGGCGGTCCCGGGGGTGGCATCCACCTCCATGTCCTCCACCGTCACCTTCGCCCTGCCGCTGAGCACGTAGTAAAACTCGGCGTCCCCCACGTGGTGGTGGAGGCCGAGTATGCGGCCCGGCGGCAGCTCGCCGAGGCCCACGCAGAGCTCCTTTGACCCCGTCTCCTCCCAGAGGAGGCGCTTGAAGTTGAGCCAGTCCCTTGGATCGTCGTTCCTCCTCCAGGGGACATCCTCGAGTCGAATGACCTTACCCTTGGCAGGCATAGCGTTCACTCGTCTTTGGTTGTCTGCAGCCTGATTTAAGACTTGGCGTGCGGGTGCTCTAACCTAAGATGTGGGCCCGTAAACCGGTTAACGCGGAGGCGGACCGGGCGTGGTCCCTTCTCCGGGTTCCTCACGATGGTTTTCAGCCTAGGAGACTGACCAGAACCACGCCGAGCACGATGAGGACGCACCCGGCAACAACGCGCCTAGTCAGACTCTCGGCGTCCCTCAGCATCAGGCGCGCCAGGAGCACGCTGAACAGAGGGTAGCTGTACACGATCGAGGTCATCACGGAGACCCTGCCCGCCGCTATGGACATAGTGAGGGCGATCCATGCCACAGCGTTCACGGCGCCTGAGCCGGCGAGCCACCAGACGTTACCCCTGTTGACGTTCAGCCCCCTGGAGCCCCCCTTGGCGGCCATGTAGACCATGAAGGCTGCGAACCCGAACAGGGTGCTGGACTGGGCACCAAGCACGGCGTGGGGGGAGATGTCTGTGCCCATCTTCCTGAATATGTTCGAGGCCGCGAACATCAGTGAAGCTCCAGCCGCCAGATGGATGCTGTTCGCCTTCAGGCTCAGCCGTCCGCCACCCATGTTCATCAAGGCAATGCCCGCTACCACCAGCGCGGAGCCGGCTACCACCGGAAAAAGTAAGGGCTCGCCCAGGAACAGGATGGCGAAGATGGTGACGAGCAGCGGGCTCGTTCCGACGATGGCGCTGCTCACGGCGACGCCCATCAGCTTGTATGACTGAAGCGTCAAAAGTCGCCCGACGAAGGAAGCGCAGACGCCGGACATCGCGAACCACGTGAGTGCTCCCACGTCCAGCGGAGGGATGTCAGGGATCAGCAGAGCCGTGAGTACTGCCGTCTGAACGCCCGTCAGCACCAGGTTCGCCGAGTCGGCGTTGCTGTCCCTCATGCCCTTAGTGGCCAGGACGGTGCTGAGCGCGGTGCAGAACGAGGCGACCAAGGCGAGGGACTCGGCGTACATGGGTGTGACCTGCGAGATTGTTAGATCGTGTGTCGCTTCAGAGCAGTATTAATTAATTGGGGTGTTGAGGGAATCTGACCAAGCTCGCCTTCATTTCTTCATCAGGCCGGATTCAGGCCTCACCTGGTCCCCTGAACCCCCTGCCACGCATATATATTCCGCGGCCCAGACCTCTACATGGCCTTGTTCAGCTTCATGCTCGCGCCCCTTGAAGGCTACTCTGACGGCGTCCTCCGCACCCTCTGTCACAACCACGGAGCCGACCTGACCTTCACTGAGATGGCTCACGTGGAAAGCTTCCTCAGGGGCAACAAGCCGGCGCTCGCCAAAATAGTCGTCGCCGACTCGACGCCCGTCCAGATACAGCTGCTGACGGGGAGGGAGGACCAGCTGGAGAGGTTCATCGAGGGCTTCAAGCCCTTCCAGGGGTTCAAGGGGTTCAACCTCAACCTGAGCTGCCCCAGCATGGACGTCATAAGGCATGGTAAGGGGGCAGCCATGGTCAAGCGGGCCGCGAAGACCCAGAGGCTCGTCTCCATCATCCAGGGCCACGGGTACGCGGCGTCCGTGAAGCTGCGGCTCGGCATCAACGAATACGAGAAGAGGAACAAGCTCTACCTGAACAGCCTGAGCGGAGTCGAGGCGGACCTCTTCATAGTCCACGCGAAGACGGCCGCTCAGGAGTCGGGTGAACCCGAGGACTACTCGGTGTTCCCCGAGTGCGTGGAGGCAGCAGGCGGCGCACCCGTCATCGCCAACGGGGGCATCGACTCCGCCGAGAAGGTGAAGGCCCTCATGGGGATGGGCGTCGCCGGCGTCATGATCGGGAGAGCCGCCCTCTGCAACCCCGCAATCTTCGACGCGTTGAAGAACGAACTCGGGTTCAACGAGCCAAGGAGGGCTGCGCCGGACATAGATGAGCTGAAGAGGGAGTACGTTTCACTGCACACGCGCCTCAGCGGTCAGGAAAGGTACAAGGAGAACTTTCTCAGGGTCGTTGGGAAAAAAATCGGCAGTGAAATCTATTAGCCAATCCCGGTGGTTCTAGGGTCTCAGATGCTGACGAGACGGTCTTTAACGTCGTGAAGCAACTTGGGGGTGAGCCCCTTCCTCGAGGCTGATCTGGACGCAGAAAAGGGAACTAATCCCCAGGCTCATCGCCTACAACGGTTATGGGTCAACAAACTCAATATGAGGGTTTCCGTAGACCCTTCCATGTTACATGATTGAATATCATTTGAAGAAGATCTATAATATTTATTTGCGCATTCTTGTTCTAGAATTGGGTCCTGAATAGCTTTGGATATAATCAGAGTTGTGGGAGCCATAGCGTTCATTTTTATAGGGCTAATCGTGATGTACGTGATTAACCGTCTTCTCGCGAAGCTCGCAACGAACACAAAAACGAAGATCGATGATAGAATATTGAAGGCGACGAGGAGTCTCGATTTCATTGTCATACTGCTGACTAGTGCTTATATCGTTCTACCTTCCCTTGAAATTCCATACTCAAGTGAAATTAGTATAAATTTGTACTTTATTTTACTTGCCTTTGTTGTACTGATTTTGGCAAGGGTGCTTGCCATACTGCTTGATGAAGCCCTTGAGAAGATAGGCGTTCCCACGAAGAAGAAAGTCATCACGGTCAGCGCGGTCAAGATATCGATCTTGGCGCTGGGCTTCATAGGCATCGTATCCCAGTTTCTGAATGTCATAGTGCCCTTCGCTGTGTCCCTGGGTATAATCGGGTTCGCCCTCACATTTTCACTCCAGTATCCCCTGTCCAACTTCGTCGGATGGTTCTACATTATGACATCCAGAATATTCAGCATAGGCGACTTGGTCAGGCTCGGCGAACACAAGGGGTCTGTCCTTTCAATAGGGTATCTCACGACGAAGATCGTCGACTTGGATGATTATGGAAATCCGTCGGGGAGGATCTTGACGATTCCGAACTCGACGGTGCTGAACTCAAATATCTCAAACTGGGTTAATCCACCCTCCTTCTGGGATGGGGTGTCCTTCACCCTCGCATACGAGAGCGACCTCAAGTATGTCAGAGAGATCATGATAAAAATAGTCAAGGACGTACTCGAGAACCAGAAGCTGGGTTCTGCTGTAGATGGCTACATGCATCTGTACGAGCAAATTGGCAACAGCGGAGTGAGTTGTGAGCCAAGTGTCGTATTTGACACGGTTGAAGGCGGGTGGGTGAGAGCCAGACTCCTTTACCTCACATCACTCAGTACCCGCCTCACGATCAAAACCCTCATTACAGAAAAAATTCTCGAGGTCTTCAACGCAAATCCCGACCTAGTAAAATTCCCAATAGGCAGAGCTAGATGATCGAGGGTTGAATCGAGCTGAGTTCATCGACTAAAACGTGGGGGAGGTCGGCCACCATGATCCTCACCATCCCTCAGTCATATCCAAGACCCTTTCGATGAACCTAGGAGCGTTCCTTCGTCGTCGGGAGAAATGCTGGAAGCGTAACCTACTAGCTCTCCGCGGCTACACGTGTCCTTGTCTTCCCTCTATCTCTTTCAGCTTCTTTGCGGCCCTCTTTCTGACCTCTGAAGCCACGAACGCCTCCCTCGCGGGATTGCTGATCCTCAGGAGTAGCTCAACCTTCACAGACCTCTCATCCATGTGGGTGACGCGAACCTCCGGCTTGGAGTCAGGCATCAGCGCCTCACCCATCTCGGCCCCGACGTCCAGCATGATCCTCTCGACGTCGGACAGGTCCAGGCTCCTGTCAAGGGTCAGAGGCACCGAGACGCGGATGCCTCCCTGGACGGTTCTGTTGACGAGGTCGCTCCTGACGATCTTCGAGTTGGGTATGTAGACCATCTCGTTGTCCCTGGTCAGCAGAACCGTGCTCATCCAGTTGATGTTCACGACTCTACCGAAGTGCTCCTCCACCTCTATCCAGTCGCCTATCTTGAACAGGTCGTACGTCGTCATTAGATCGTATGAAGCCATGTTGGGGAGGATGTCCCTGTAAGCCGCTATCGCCACCAGGCCCACCATCGCTATTATCATCAGAAGCAGCGCGACGTCGAGTCCAAGCTGGTCCAGTGTGGCGATGATCCCTATCAACCATATCATGAACGAGACGATCCGCCTCACCTGGAGGGCCATCTTGGGGCTCACCAGCCCCAGCGCCCTGGAGATTATGCTTCCTATGATCTTCGTCGTGAGCCACGTTGCGGCCACGATGGCGGCGACGATAGCCAGCCTCTGGAGGTGCCATACGATGGCGTCCAGGTTTAGCTGAGCGATAAAGCTTCGAGCGTAAACACTCATGGTCATCCACGCCTAGGTTAACTCGATCTCCCTGAGCCTGTTTGAGGTTTTCTCCACGCACTCGGTTGAGCCGAGGACCAGCACCTTGTCGTTCCCCATGAACACGAGGGACACGGATGGCTGCATGTGCTTGTCCTCACGGATCACGGCCACGACCCTGCACTCCTCGCCCAGCGCCAGCTGCTCCAGGGTCTTCCCGATCACGCTCCCGTTTATGGGTACGGTCACCATAACAGCCTTGAAATCCGCGGACTGGTACTGGCACAGGGTGACCGTCGTCATGCCCTCCAGAGCGTTCAGGAAGAGTCGGCGCGTCTCCTGGGATGGGCATATCGCCGCGTCGGCTCCCATCCTCCTCATCTCTGGGACGCTCTCGGGTTGACGCGCTCTGGCTATGACGAATGGGATGCCGTACTGCTCCTTGGCTATCTTGATCGCCCCCATGTTCACAGCATCATCGTTAGTCAATGCCATCAGCGCATCCACGTTCTCGGCCTCTACGGTCTTCCATGCCTCCGGGTCTGAGCCGCTACCGTGGAAGATGGCCGCATCCGCCTTCTCAGATACCTGCTTACACCGCGCCTCATCGAGCTCTATGACCGTTATCCTATGCTCTTTACCGGATAGGTACTGTATTATGGGCAGACCAACATCCCCGGCTCCAATTACGAGAATCCTCAACATACTACCTCCCTTAATGTCTCTCTTCGGAGGGCTGCCTGGCGGTCATCCTCCGGAGTTATGACTTCATAAGTTGTCCTCATGGTCACGCCGCCGCTCCTTTACTCCTCTGCGTCCAAAAGAATAAGATTAGCCCTACGACGCCCAGGACACCACCGAGAATCATGGACTCGACGCTCAGTGTGGCTATCATGAAGGCTAGGGTTAGTATGGCTACGATGGGGGTGAGGGGGTATAGGGGGACCTTAAAGGGGCGGTATAGCTGCGGCTCTGTCTTTCGTAGCCTTATCAAGGCGAGGCACGCCATAATCGCTGTCACCGAGTAGCCCAGGGTTATGGCGTAGACTATTAGTTCGACTGAGCGTGTGAGCACGAATGCTACGGCCAGGAGCGTCGTCAGCGCCAGGGCCGTGTACGGGGACCTGTACTTGGGGTGGACCCTGTCGAATAGAGGCGGCAGGAGCCTGCTCCTGCTCAGTGCGTAGGCTATGCGCGTCCCCCCCGCGATGCTGCCGTTGATCGTTGTCAGGACAGCCACTATGCTTGCCACGGACACTGTGATGCCGCCAATGGGGCCCATGAAATATGTTGCGGCGTCCTGCAGCGGAGTGTCCGAGTTTAGGTAGACCTCCGGGGGCGCTGCCCCTATCGTGGTCAATGCTGTGCCGGTGAATAGAATGGTTACGGCTGTTAGGGTCAGAAGCAGGGCCCTTGGTATGGTCTTGCCCGCGGTTTTTACTTCCTCTGAGAGCTGGGTTATGGACTCATACCCTGCGTAGGTGGGGAAGATGAAGCTGACCATATACAGCATTGGAAGTGTACCATATGGGAAGAAAGGCACAAACCTGCCCACCTCAAAACTGAACGAGGACCCCGCCATGTAGAGGCTTAGAGAGAATATGAGAATCGTAGTGAGGATGAACTGGGTGAACCCCATAGTTTTTGTGCCCTGAAAGTTGATTAGGGCGATTAGGATGATCGTGAGAATGGCCAGCGTGTAGGGTTCAACCCACCTCAACAAGTAGTGGACGGAGAAGGCGAAGACCAGTGAACCTACACTTGCATCGGTTATGCTCCCAATCCAAGAGAACCAACCGGCTGTGAAGGTGATTATGCCCTCGCCGTACGCCCGCCTGACGTAACTTATGGCTCCGCCCGCGCCCCCAGGCACGGACGCCCCAAGCTCAGCGTAGTTCAGCCCTATAAGCAGCGCGAAAAAGGCTCCTATCAGGAACGTCACCACGATGCTGGGGCCAGCGGCCGCTATGGCTCTCCCCATGATGGCGAACATTACTCCACCCATGGCGGTCCCGATGCCGATGAAGGTTGTCTGGGTGAGGCTCAGCGTCCTCATCAACGGAATATCTATGTTTGGCTCTACTTCGACAGGGCTTCTTCCATTTCCCAGGTTCTTTTCCAAACTTCCTCGCCATAAGATTTTAAATTTCGCAGCATGGAAAGTTGAGGGGAGTCCTCTGTGTAGGGGGTTGTAAGCTATATAAGGGTGTCCTAGAGGTTTTTCATTTAACTAAATTTTAAACAAGCCTATTTTTCGACTCTTCACGTAGATGTGTTTAGGCTTTTACCTTCCGCGGTGGGTATATCCTGCGATTTTATAGTATAATAAAAAGGATAAACATTAAAATTTGATAATATTAACTAAATTTTTAGATTCTGGTAGTTAAAACAGATTTCATGGGACAGTTTAAAAAAATACCGTGTATAGAATACCTCCCTTCGGTGGTCTGCAATTTTCTTTCATCTCTTCTACAAGACCAAAATTAATTTATTCGTATCAATATCTGGTTCCAAACATGACCCTTTTTTAACGAGTAGGCACTCGTCAACACCGAAAAATACATTTAATTTAACTAAAACCATGTATAAATTACTCGTATCTAGGGAGCTATCCCTGTAACTCAGCACCAGGGGTCAACTAGCTTTATAGAACCAGACCCACCCAAGTAGATGCATGAGCGTAGAAGTCACCCCCCTGAAGGGCATACCCATGGTGAGGGAGGGAGACGACATAGCAGCCCTCATCGTCGAGGCAGCCAGCAGGCAGGGCCTCAGATGGGTGGACAAGGACGTCGTTGTGGTGACGCAGAAGATAGTGTCCAAGGCCGAGGGAAGGATCGTGCGGCTGGACGACATCGAGCCAAGCGCCTTCGCCCACCACATTGCGGAGTCCATGGAGAAGGACCCCAGGGTCGCCGAGTTGGTGCTCAGGGACACGGCCCGGATAATCAGGATGAAGGGCCGGGCCCTGATAGTCGAGACGCGCCAAGGTCACGTCTGCGCTAATGCTGGGATCGACCAGAGCAACGTCAAGGAGGGCTACGTTACGCTGCTCCCCCTGGACCCCGACGGGTCAGCCAAGAGGATCAGGGCACGCATTGAAGCGCTCACAGGAAAGCGCCTAGCCGTCATAATAACCGACACGTGGAGCAGGGCCTGGAGGATGGGGCAGGTGGACTTCGCCATAGGCGTCTCCGGGATGAGCCCATTCAGGGACTACAGGGGGGAGACGGACATGACGGGCCACACCCTAGTTGCCACCAACATAGCTATTGCGGACGAGCTGGCCGCCGCAGCAGAGCTCGTGAAGGGCAAGGCGGAGGGCGTGCCCGTGGTCATAGTCAGGGGCTACGACTACCCTGAGGGGGATGGCCGAGGCTCAGACCTCGTCAGGCCCCTCGAGGAGGACCTGTTCAGGTAGCCCCCCTTTTAAGCCGCCGTACATGCACGATCCCTGTGGTTGTTAATCAGATCAGCGCATCCAAGGCGCTGCTCTTCGTGGGACTGCTGCTCGTCCACGCCTCCCTCGTAGCCTATAGGCCGCTGGCGTGGAGGGGCTCATGGTCCTTTGACCCATACGATGTGTTCCACTGGGCGGGGGTCGCCGGCGCAGCCCTGTTCGTGGTGTCCACGTCCATGGGGCTTGACGCTCTACGGGCCCGCCTCTCGACGGGATGGGTTAGGGTCCACTGCCTCCTGGGTGTCTTGGCTTTCGTGTTCGCAGCCGTCCACGCGCGCACCAAGGCGGTGAGCATGAGGGGTCCGCATCCGCTTCCTTGAACCAGTTTTAAGAACCCGTCCACCCCATAAGAAGCTGAGACCATGCCGGAAGCCGTCAGCCTAGAGTTCAAGGATCGAGAAGAGTGGCGGAGGTGGCTGGAGGAGAACCACGTCGCGGAGAGGGAGGCGTGGATCACGATCCGCAAGGCACGTTCACAGCGCCCCGGGGTGACCTACGAGGAGGCCCTTGACGAGGCCATGTGCTTCGGCTGGATCGACGGCAAGATGAGGAGACTCGACGAGAACAGCTTCACTCTCAGGTTCTCGCCCCGCAGGAGGAACAGCGTGTGGTCGCTGAGCAACGTGAAGAGAGCCGAGCGGCTGATGGAGACAGGAAGGATGGTTGAAGCCGGCTACGAGGCCGTGGAGGAGGCCAAGAGGAACGGTAGGTGGGACTCGGCGTACACATCCAGGGTCAGCCCACAGGTTCCACGCGACCTCGAGGAGGCTCTGAAGGCGAACGAGGAGGCTTGGGCCAACTTCCAGAGGTTCTCCAACTCGGTGAAGCTCATGTACGTGTTCTGGGTGGAGGAGGCCAAGAAGGAGGAGACCCGGACTGGGAGGATCATGGAGGTCGTCGCCATGGCAGCCAAGAACATCAAGCCCACCTAACCACTGTTTCAGCTATGGTAACATGGGTTCCGCGTCCACGTAAACAGTAAATACCCTGCCCGCCCACATATTGGCATGGTTCTCAGGCCCGACAAGTACATCGCGCTCCCCCGCCACGAGTCAGGCGTCTTCGACCACGCCGACGTCTACCACGCGAACGGCTGGGTCTACGTCGCCCACCCCGCCTCCGGCACCGTGGAGGCGATAGACGGGGTGAGGGGCATCCACGTGAAGACTATACAGGGCTGCCCCGAGGCTAGCGGCGTCGTCTGCGCCCAGAAGGAGGGCCTAGTGTTCGCTGCGAGCCGCGGCGCCGGGAAGATATTCGTCATAAACGCCGCCAAAGGAACCGTCACCAACAGGATACAGGCCGGCTCCAAGCCCAACGGCCTGGCGTGGGACAGCGACCACTACGTGCTCCTAGCCGTGGACGTCGGCGACCACTGCGCCCGGCTGGTGGACGCCGACAGGGGCAAGGTTCTCTACACCGAGAGGATGCCGGGCAGGCCCAGGTGGTGCAGGTACTCTCCGTGGAACGGCAAGTTCATCATCAACATCCGCGACCCGCCCGGCATAGTGGCCCTCGACCCCCGGACCGGGGAGGTGGACCCCCTCCGCCCGCTGAGCAAGGCTGGACCCCACGGCCTCGAGATCGATGAGCGCGCCAACCGCGCGTACGTGGGCTGCGACTCGGGGTCGCTGGTGGTCTACGACCTGGACTCCCTCACCGAGAAGGGCAGCGTCGGCATACCTCAGAACAGCGATGTCCTGTGGCTGAATCCCGACCTGGGGCGCCTCTACTGCGCCGTGGCGAAGCCCGGCCTCATAACCGTGGTGGACACCTGGAGCCTGAGGATCGTCGAGGAGGTGAGGACCGAGGAGGGAGCCGGGAGCCTGGCCTACGACCCGACCCGCGGCAGGCTTTACAGCTTCCACCCTAAGGCGTGCCGCGCCGTGGTCTACGTAGAGGCCTAGCGCACCCTTACCAGACCTTTAGGATTACATGTTTTTATCAGTCTCCCCAGAGTAATATTAGGCGAGATTGGCCAGACGGTGGTGATGATGAGCAACAACAGCCTCACCTATCAGATCTGTAGAGCCGCCGACGAATTCAAGTCCGCGGAGGATGGCTACAAAACGGTCGTGGAGGGCCTCGGAAATAACATCACTAGTAAAACTGGTGACGTGGAGCTTGCGAAGACGGTTCAGGTGTATCTGAGGGACTGGGATAACAGGGTTCTTGGCGGGGTGGTTGGCCACCTTTTCGGCGGTTGGCTGAACGTCAGCCTCCTGTGGGTCGATGAAGATTTTAGGAATAGGGGTTATGGGACAAGGTTACTCGGGATGATCGAGGGCGAAGCTGTCAAGTTGGGATGCAGATACGCCCATTTAGACACTTATAGTTTTGAGGCTAAGCCGTTCTACGAAAAGCACGGCTACTCGTTGTTTGCGACGCTTGACGATTATCCGATTGGGTTCAGTAAGTATTTCCTCAAGAAGAAACTGCTTTGACTGAGTGCATCTGAGGATCGAAGAGCTGGCCGAGGTACTGGGTGGGCACCTGATCACCCGACCTAGTCAGCATCAAGAACCTTAATGGTGGTGGGCCGGGCCGGATTTGAACCGGCGATTACCGCGGTGTGAACGCGGCGTCATGCCAGGCTAGACCACCGGCCCAACCAGCACCCAAATACTATTTGGTTTCACATAAATCCTTTCCCCTCACTCATGAAGCAGGTAAAACTCCTGCATGATGCAGGTTGCTTAACTGTGACCAGCCACTGAACGATCATTGAATGGTACGTGTTCTGTTACGCCTTGGAGTAGACAAATAAAAAAAATTTATAGCCCTAGTTGAACACATGGTTGAGCTATGAGTGTTAACGTATTGGATGAAGTTGACAGACAGATACTGAGCGAGTACATAGAGGACAGCCGCCGGTCCTACAGGGAGATCGCCAGGAAGCTGAGCCTCTCACCCGGCACCGTGGCGTCCCGCGTGGGGAAGCTGGAGGAGAAGGGTGTGATAAAGAAGTACACAATCCAAGTCGACCACGAGAAGCTTGGGTACGACCTCACAGTCCTCGTGAGCATAAGCGTCGGTGCCGCCCCCGACTTCTACGACGGCAAAGACCACGAGCTGGTGGAGCTCCCCGAGCCCTACGCCATCTACCACACCACCGGCGATGAAGACATCGTTGTGATAGCCAAGTTCAAGACCAGGGAGGAGCTCAGCAACTTCACAAAGAAGCTCCTTCGCAAGGACTACATTAGGGGGACGAAGACCCAGCTCGTGCTGATGACACTGAAAGAGAACTTCAACAGGCTGTAGAGGGTTTCGGTAGTTAGTCTCTGCGTGCGCGTGGGGGGGGGGGGGGGGGGTGTATCCACCGCCGCCGCGATTCCCCGTTTTTCGGCTTGTTTTGTGTTTTAGAGGCTTTTTCAGGGTTCTTAGGCGGCGACGGTTGGAGGTTGGCCGTCGCCGCGGCGGGGGCTGTGCCCGGGGATCGGGGGCGTTCGGCGTCGTGTAGGCCGTGTCGATGAGGCTTCGCGGGGTTAGACGGGGGTGAGCCAGTGCCTGTACTTGGCCACCTTGCCAGCCAGGATGTCGCTGTAGTAGGCTGCTATCTTGCTTGTCATGGGGCCCGGGTACTCCTCGCCGAGCTTGATGTTGTCCACGCTTGTTATGGGTGTGCACTCGCCTCCGGTTCCGCAGAGGAAGGCTTCGTCGCTGGCGTAGAGCTCGACCCTGGTGAGGTCCCTGACCTCGACGGGTATCCCCAGGTCGGGTATGAACTCTATGAAGAAGTTGCGGGTCACCGACTCCAGGATGGACGCGGAGACGGGTGGGGTGATCACCTTGCCGTTTCTCACCGTCATGAGGCACGCGCCTGTGCCCTCGGAGACGAAGCCTCGGCTGTCCAGGAAGATGGCGCTGTCGTAGCCGCAGCGCTTGGCCTCCCTCACTGCGAGGTTGCTGTTGGCGTAGTTGGCCCAGCTCTTGGCCTGGGGCGGGAGGGCGTCGCTGCTGACGCGCCTCCAGCTGCTCACCATGAAGCGGCGCTCCTGGCTGAACTTGGGGTTGTCCTTGCCGAGGACGGTGTCGAAGCCCCAGGTGGGGACGACGACGTGGCTCTCCTCGGGCTTGTCCACCTTGGGCCAGAGCCTGGGCTGGATGTAGACGTTCTTCTTGAACTTGTTGGCCTTGATAGTCTCCCTGACGGCCTTCAGCATCTCGTCCTTGGTGTAGGCTATGTTGAGGCCGTCGACGGCGGCGCTCCTCCACAGCCTGTCGATGTGCTGCTTCCACCCGATGATGTTGAGCTTGCCTTCGGCCAGCACGTCCTTCTCCACGTAGGCTTTTATGCCCTCGAAGATGCCGAGGTGGATGCTCTCCATGGGGGAGACCAGGGCGTCCTTGGTCTCCATGAGCTGGCCGTTCATCCAGCAGTACTTTGATCCTCTGAATCCTGCTCCGGTTGACATAGAATCACGTGTACTGAGGGGGCTTGTTGAGCCTATATGCGTTTAGATTCGTCCAGAGTAAAATTTGGCCCAACCAACCACCGAGGATAGAATCTGTGAAGGTTGTATCGAAAACTCCAAGCAATCAGCCGAGAGGTTCATCGATAAGATAAAGGAGAATTACTAAGACCTTAGGATCGTATTTTCTGGGAAGAGTGGGTTTCACCTTCATGTCTTAGACTTCGAGCTGAGATTGGGCCTGCTATAATAACGGCACCCGTTGAAGAGTCACGAGGTAGCGCGGTTCAGGTACTCCACCTTTCTGAATAATGCTGTGAAGGGCTTTGACATTCACCACTTCGTGCTGAGTTCGGATGTTCTAAGGGTGATCACTTTCCGAGTCTCTGAATGGGGAGACGGGGC
>CAZAKG010000030.1:0-24254 GCA_964485755.1 uncultured Candidatus Bathyarchaeia archaeon
TTCTCGAATTCTTAACATAGGTCCAAACGCTAGAAAGTTCTTATGGTACCCCCATTCCGCGTAGCCGGGGATATCATTTCCTGTGAGAATTAGTTCAGGTACGTATTCTGGGCAGTGAGTCCAAATTGTGTATCCTACTGGCGGAAACAGAATCAACCATATGGATGCAAGGAAGAATACGATCATCGAGATATGTCTGGTTTTAATATCCATTATCAGTTATCCTTCATAACTTTGATTGTTTTTTTATTTATCTTTAATGTAGGCATAATATGTGCGTGCTCTTAATTTTTTTTAACCAAGTAGTGAATGATAGTACCCTTACTCTATGCTTGGAAAAAGAGGTTCCTCGGAATTAGTAGTCAGTAATAATACTATTTCGAAAATATTTCAAAGAAATTACCAACTCCAATACACCATCAATGGAGCCGGGCAATTCTACCCTTATCTGCGAACACCTGTGACGAAGCCATGTGAAACGTGGCTTGCCTTGTTAATCCGTTCCCGCGAATAACCGTTGTTGTTTATTTGGCTGGTTTTAAGCCCACATTAACAGAAAGGCTCTAGACGTCCAGGGCGAAGTTCCTGTGGGCGACGGCCGCGCCGCTGCTCAGAGCCATGGCTATCTGGATGACCTCGGCCAGCTCCTCCTTGGTGGCGCCAGCCTTGACAGCCGCCTTGGCGTGCCCTTCAATGCAGTAGGGGCACCTGGTCATGTACGTGCAGGCGACCGCGATGAGCTCCTTCGTCTTCTTGTCCAGCTTACCGGGCGCCATCACCAGGTCGTTCCATTTGCTTCAGGCGTCCATGACCTCCTTGTTGAAGTACTCGTTGGCCTTCGGGTCACGCTTCTTAGCGTAGTGGTAGTCCATGCCCAGAAAAACCGCCGGGTGGAGATTTAACTCATTCTATCTCCGCTTCATGGTTCCGCTAATTACCTCAAGGGTGTTCTCGATGCCCATGTCCAGCCTCTCCTTGGAGTTGATCTCCTGGAGCGCCCTCTTGCAGCAGCCGGTGTCCACAACCGAGTCTATGACCTTCACGAGGTGCTCCAGGGACACGTTCCTCTGATGGACGGCCTTAGCCGCACCCAGCTCCATGGCTCGCCTCGCGTTCCCGTACTGCTCAGGGTGCCTGGGCACCGGGATAATTATGCTCGGCTTCCCGTAGCAGATGCTCTGCATTATCGTCTCGTGGCCGCCCCGGCTGATGACCGCGTCACATGCGTTCAGGTACTCGAACCTGTTCTTCATCCACGGGATGAGGGTCAGGGCCGAGTGGTTCACCGCCTTCGATCCCCCATCCGGAACCCCCATGGACATCACCACCTTGTACCTGTCCGGGAACCGACGGAATATGGGCACAAGCAGCCTTATGAGGGGCTCCCGCTCAGGCTTGGGCCCGCTGATGCCCGCGTATATGAGGCTCTGACCCTCCTCCACCCCCAGGCTCTCCCTGATCCCCTCCACGTCGTGGTTCTCACCAGGCTTCTTCGGTAATATGCTGCCAACGAGGTTCACCCTCGCGCCGTAGCGTCGGGGCATCCTGAGGCTGTCCAAACTGATCGTGTATGGCTCGGGGAAGTCAGGTATCACAAGGACGTCGCTGAGGGTCCAGCTTCTGCCCAGGAGCGTGAGAATGGTACCGTCTATGATCCTGAAGAAGTTGGTGTCTTCCACCCGGGGCACCCTCGGAAGGAACTGGTTCAGCAGCAGCACGATGGGTATATGTAGGAGCCTGGCCGCGTAGATGCTGCTGAGCCGGGAATCCGAGAAGACCACGTCCGGGTCGAAGGCTTTCATGTACAGTATCTCGAACCTGATCTGCTCCATGAACGTGGGTAACGCGGTGATGCCGGACTCGAGGGTGGTGCCCTTGATGCTGATGCTCCCAGTGGGGTCGTTACCCATCTGGATGGGAGGAGCGGAGACCACGGGCAACCCGAACTTCTGGGTGTAGTCCACGGCCTCCATGTACGTGGAGAAGAGGACGCTTCCGCCCCGCCTAACCACCTCCTGGGCGATGGGTACGCTCCTGCTCACGTGACCCAGTCCTATGCCGCATGGGCTGAAATATATCCGTGACCCTTCAAACCCGTCCAACAGGGCGTCTCTCTCTCCTAGTTTAACTCGTGTCTGGCCACAACGCCGCCGGGGCTCTCCTCGGCGAAGATGATGGCCTGAAACCTCTGAACCTCTGTGCCGTCCAGTAGCCAGGCGTCCGGGGGCAGCCCGGCTTTCATGCAGCACTGGGACAGGAACTCCTCCGGGTCCCAGCCCCAGTCGGTGGCCACCTGGGGCAATAGAAGCCCCCTCCTCATGCCTCTGCTCACTATCAGCCCGTCCTCGCCCACCTTCACGTGGCCAGAGTGCTCCCGCGGTGTAGCGACGCGAATCGTCTCAGGGGGCGTCAGGACGCTGATCTCCACAATTATCCGCTCCATCTCGGACGCCTTCACCGGGGGGAACCTGGGGTCGTCGAACGCCGCGTTGACGGCCGACTCCGTGAGTGCATCCAGAAGCCTCTTGACGGGGTAAGGGTAACCTATGCAGCCCCTCAGGCTGTGGCTTCCAGCCCCCACCTTGTTCAAGGTGACGAAGACTCCGCACTTTTCCTGTGTCACCTTGGGGGCGTCGTCTCTACTCGGAGCCTCACGGAGGCCCAGCTCGGCCTCTATGGTGGCTCTGGCGAGCTTCACCATGTATTCCCCTTCCTCATCCGTGATGGTGAACACCCTGGACCCCCTTTAAGACAAGCTCACCCGTCACATCTTATAAAGACTTGGAGCCCAGGCGTCCGCTGAGCCTCCCCGCCTTCTCCAGGGTCGAGACTATCTTATCCCAGTGGCTGCCCCTCCAGAAAACTGAGCCGCAGTCCCTGCACACCCAGAACTCATTGAACGCAGCCAAGGAGGCCTCCGGCACCTGCTCCACGATGCGCTCCTTCTCAGCCTCCATCAGAGCACCGTTACACTTAGGGCACCGGGAGCTGGACGGGTCCAGTTTAAGCTTCAGCGACGCGGCCACAACGCCCAGCTGATCAGCCTGGTCCTCCGTCTCCAACAGAAGAGCCTTGACGCCTCTCTTAGCCGCCCTCGCAGCCAGAGCCCGATCTCTGGTGAGGAGCACCCTGCCGGAGGCCGAGGCCTCCCCCAGCAGATCCTCATCATCTGCGTCCCTCCTATACTCCGCGTCGAAGCCCGTGATCCTGAGCCACCTGGATAGGCTACCCAGCATGCTGTCCACCAGAAACCTTGGCCTCATGTGTTAGAACTTGGCTGAGCCCGGGTTAAGGGTTTACTCCTCTGCCCTGCAGTCCTCGCAGAGGAACTCTCCGTCCACGGCCCGCAGGTTGTTGCTGTAGATCTCGCACCTGTCGCAGTACCCCGCTATGGACGGCCCTGATACGCTGGGGGCGTTATTGATCTCCCTCTGCTCCTTCAGTACCTCGACTATCGTGGGCACAAGCCTTATGATGTCCCTGTCAGTGATGAGGCCCACCAGGTCCCCCTTGTAGATGACGCCGAGGCGCCTGACGTTGAGCTTATCCATGAGCCTCAGGGCGTCCATGAGATTCATGTCGGGCTCAACCATCCTCAGCGGCGAGGACATGATCTCCTTGGCTATCACGGCCTTGGGGGCTCTGCCCTCTGAGACCAGCCGCGTGACTATGTCCCTCTCGGTGACTATGCCGACGGGCTTGCCCTGCCTGTTGGTGATGATGACTGCGCCGACTCTATTGTTCTTCATCGTGCCGGCAACGTCCACCGCGTCAGCGTCCTCGCGGACCGATATGACGGGGCTGGACATCGCTTCCCTCACGAGCATCCTTGATGTGATCTCTACGCCCATCTGTCCTCTCACATCAAACTAGTGGACAGGATATAAAAACATCATGAACCTGGACATGCCAGGTTCACCTAAGACTCTGTGAGAACCTGGTAAAGTGAGCCGCACTCGCCGCAGCGTATCGTCTGGCACGCGCCGCCTATCCTCTCCGCCTGGATCCAATGGCCGCACTCCTTACACTTTATAAGGTACCCCATGGCCCCGCCGTCATCCGGGGAACGGAACTGAACCTTCTCCGCTTGTATGAGGTCCATGGGGAGTGTGGGCCTCCTCAAACCCATCCTCGACGCCTTCAACCTGACAGCGTTAGATGACCTGAACGGGAACTCCAACAAAATATCCTCGAAGGACTTGTTTGACGTGTACAACTCGGTGAGCCTCCCCACCTCATCATCCGACCACTCTCTCACTCTCGCCATGCCTAGTATCCTCTATCCTTGAACCTGAAAATGTGTAGCGGGGTAAAGCCCTGGGGGCTCAACCCCGTCCCCGAGTCCCGGACCTTATCCTCTTGGGACCCAGTCCCTTGGCCTCGGGGGCCGCGCGCAAGGGCGTGCTCAGGCAAACCCGAGCATGGTCTCTCTCGCTCTGCCGCTAGTGGGCTAGTCAGCTGGGCTCGGACCCTCTCCCAGGGTACCCCCCGCTACAGCATCACATTAGCCATGTTTATTATAATATAGTTCTGTTTCACGGACAAGGCATAGCGGGCTGGTCTGATACGCAGCCCTTATAGAGGCTTTGACTCACACATGTAAAGAACGTTACAACGATTTGCGACAACCGTGTATTTACCCCGGTGTGGAAAAACGGGGTGAACCGCCTTAAAACCGCTTAACACGAAACACAAAATACTCCCACAGCGCACCGTGCAGATTCTGACAAGGACATAAAACGAAACGTTTAATGCGAATCTATTTCACCATATGCTGAGCCTAATGGATGTCAACTACATACAGAGACCTGAGCTACATGAGCCGAGCATGATCGCGGCGTGGCCCGGCATGGGGTACCTCGCCAAGATCTCGGCAGACTATCTGCGCAGAAGACTCAAGGCAAGCCTCTTCGCCGAGATAAAGTACTACCACAACGTTCTTGTCTACAGCAACGGGGAGGCTAATCTTGCACCCATACGCCACAAGCTGTACGCCTCCAGTGAGCATAACCTGGTCATCTGTGTGGGGGACGCCCAGCCGAGCAACCCCGAGGAGAGCCTTCGGCTGGCTGAGAAGATCACTGAGCTGGCTCTGGACCTGGGCGTCAAGCGTCTATACACCATGGCGGCGTACCCCAACGACTTCTACGAGAAGCCTGAGGTGTACGGCATCTACACGGACGCCTCGCTGAGGCCTGAGCTTGAGGCCGCGGGCGTCAAGATACTTGAGGCGGAGGGAGCAGTGAACGGCCTGAACGGCGTCCTGATTGGGGTCGCCAAGATGAGGGGCATCGACGGCGTCTGCCTCATGGGCGACATCACCTACGCCAACGTGCCCCAGCACCTGTCCAGTAAGGTGGTGCTGGAGAAGCTGGCGGCTCTCCTGAACCTGGACATCGACACAGATCAGCTGAGGATCAGGGCCGAGAGGATAGATGCGTCCATTAAGAAGCGCCTCGACATCTACGAGGAGGAAGAGGACGAGGGTTTCCTCCAGGAAGAGAAGAAGCTGGGGTACATCAGCTAACCCTATATAGATGATGCAGGGAAATACAGGTGGAACCCACCGGAGCCACACGTTTTGAAGCCGTCTGAGAAGATTTACTGGATTAAGGCCGCTGGGGCCCTCATCACTGGCGCCCTCTGCATGTACCTCAACACGTACCTCGGCCTCCAGGAGCACCTCACAGCCATGGCTGGGATAAGCGTCTACGTGGCGCTGTCGGAGAGCCTCGCAGTCATCACAGGCATAGACAGGAACAGGACGATTAAGATCGGCGTCGGGGCCTTCCTGTTCCTCTGGCTATTCGCGTGGACCCTTCTACACACAATCAACATTACGTCGGTGTAGGCTGGGGCTCCGTGTTTATCCTGTAGTTCAGTAGGTCGGTCCAGGCCGAGAAGAAGCCCTGGTCCCAGTTGGTTCTTATGGGGCTCCCGTTGAACTTCTTGAAGTCGTCTACGTACTTCTTCACGTTGCCCTTGTTGAACTCCACCTTGTTGATGAAGTCGCGCTCGTCTCCGCTCCTGACGGAGAGCAGGATGCCCTCCAGGGCGTTGACGTAGCCCGCCTTGAACTCGTCGTCGCTGAAGCCCTTGGTCTTAACGTCCTCCAGGGACCTCTCGGCGTCTGTGAACTTGCGCTCCAGCACGTTGTTCATGAAGGTGGCTACAGCCTCCCGGGTCTTACCGGTCACCGTTAGTCCTCGCGTCGGGTTAGAACTCTTCGTCACTCTCGATGCCTCTCTCCGTTATCCTCATGGGCACCTCCCCCTCGGGGAGGCTCGGGCTGACAGTCAGCTTAGCTATCCTGACGTTGTTCCTGCCCTTACGCAGGAATATCCTGCTGTGGCTCATGTGCCCTATTATGTGGCCGCCCACAGGCGCCACGGCTTTAGTGAAGAACGCGTCGGGGCTCGCCATGACCTGGTTGGTTATGACGGCCACCGTGTTGAAGGCGCGGCTGAGCCTCATGAGCTTGTGGAGGTGCTTGTTCAGCTGCTGCTGCCTGGGGGCCAGCATCTCCCTGCCCAGGTACTCGCTCCTGAAGTGGCTCATGACGCTGTCGATGATGATGAGCCTGACGCCGTTTTTCTTGATGACCTCGTCGGCGTTGTCCAGGAGCACCGTCTGGTGGTTGCTTGTGTACGCCTCGGCGTAGATGATGCGCTTCAGCACCTCGTCCGGTTTGATGCCGAACCTTGGGGCTATCTGCTGGAGGCGCTCGGGGCGGAACGTGTTCTCAGTGTCTATGTAGAGTACGCTCCCGTCCAGGCCTCCCTGGCTCTCGGGTAGCTGCACTGTTACGCAGAGTTGGTGGCAGATCTGGCTCTTCCCTGTGCCGAACTCTCCATAGAACTCTGTGAGGCTCTGGGTCTCCAGGCCCCCGTCCAGGAGCTGGTCCATGCTGCTGCACCCCGTTGTGAGCTTCCTCACGTTCTTGCGGAGCTCCACCAGCTCGTCGCCCCTGACGAAGGTGATGGCCATCCCTTTACGCGCCTCATCTATCACCTTCTGTGCGATGGCTTCACCGATGCCGGCTGCCACAAGCTCGCCTACGGCGGCCATGCCCAGGCTCTCAACCGTCTTATACCCTATCTCCTTTAGCTTGGCCACCGTGGCGGGGCCGATGCCCGGCAGATCCTCCAGGGTCTGGTACTTGGCTTTGTAATACTCCATGTCCTCGGACATCGTGCTCACGGGCGGGATAGCTTCACCTACTTAAGAGGGTTCGGGGTTAAAAACTCAGCGTGGCTCCTCTTCTTCGGGCTCCAGCTCCAGGATGAGGGGCCCCTCGTAGCCGCAGTCCTCGCAGTGGTAGATGCGGGGCAGTATTCCGTAACTCTCCTTGAGCTTTACCTTGTGGCCTTTGCAGCTGGGGCAGAAAACCGGTTCGGGGGCTCTGTACCTGGCGTTCTTCAGGGTGTCCATTAGGCCCTTCAGTGGGGCCATGCTACTGGACCTCTATGTTCTCGTCCGGGAAGCCCATCTGTATGAGGGTGTCCCTGACCACGTCTCGGTGGTCCCCCATGAGCATTACCTGTTCGTTCTTGGCCGTGCCGCCGCAGGCGCACTTGGCCTTTAATTCAGATGCTAGCCTGCTTAGAGACACGGTTCCGGAGTCTATGCCGTCGATGATGGTCCATTTCTTACCCCATTTTCTGGTCTCTAAACGAATCCTGATCCGCTGCTCCTCCTTGCTCATCTCCTCGCAGACGCAGAGGTCTTTAGGGAGGCCGCATACGGGACAAATCTCCGCCATTATCAACACTTTATCGATGCGCTCAGTGTAATAACCTTTGCCTTATTAATAGGGGGTTGTGGGGTCACGTGTAGTTCTGGAGGAGGCTGAAGGCGTTTAGGGCGTCCCTCGGATTCAGGATTATTATCGTGTTGGTGCTGCAGCTGATGAACTCCACTATGTTCAGGTTCCTGCTGGCGAGGAGCTGGGTTATGAAGGCCACGAAGCCCGGGGTGGTCTCCACCCTCAGGGGGCTGAGCAGTATGAGTGCCACCAGGTTGCTCTCCGCCTTCACCTGATCCGGGAGCCTCTGCTTCATGGTGGTCTGGTCCACTATGTAGACGTACTGGTCAGTGAGGTGAGCTGTGACTATGTGGGGTATGTCCAGCCTTATGGGGCTGATGACGACGGCTATCTTGTCCTGGAGGCGGACCTTGGACTCCTTCAGTATGCTGAGGACGGCGTCCTCCCGTAGTCCTCGGTCCTCGGATATCTCGTCGCCCACCCTTATGATGGCCGCCTTCACGGCTTCGAGGCTTCCCTCTCCCATCTCATCCTGGAGGAGGCGGGCCAGGGCGCTGTAGTTCACGATCTTCATGTTGAGGGCGTCCAGGAGGCTGGGCCTCATCTGGATGGTGTCACGGACGAGTTGGGCCACGCTCTTTGTCCTATCTGATATGCCTTCCGCCATATTTGTTACATGCATGTCATAAGGTATAAAAGCTTGCCCTATCCTTGATGGTTTTATCCTGATAGGAGCTAAAATCTATGGTTAAAGACAAGGTTGTTCTAGCATACTCGGGCGGCCTGGACACGTCCATGATGGTCAAGTGGCTCCAGCTTGAGTACAAGATGGATGTAGTCACCGTGAATCTGGACGTGGGCCAGGGCAAGGAGCGGAAGGGCATCGAGGAGAAGGCGTGGAAGCTGGGGGTGGTCAACCACTACACCTTCGACGCCAAGGAGGAGTTCGCGACAAACTACATCTTCCCGGCCATAAAGGCCAACGCCCTCTACATGGGCACGTACCCGGTAAGCAGCAGCCTCAGCAGGCCCCTGATAGCCAGCAAGGTGGTGGAGGTGGCCGAGATGGAGGACGCTAAGGCCGTGGCCCACGGGTGCACCGGGAAGGGAAACGACCAGGTCAGGTTTGACCTCACCTTCAAGGCGCTGAACCCTAAGCTGAAGATCATCGCCCCCGTCAGGGAGTGGAAGTTCAACAGGAAGAGCCAGATAGAGTGGGCCAAGGACCACGACGTGCCTGTGCCCGTGACGGCTGACAGCCCCTACAGCATCGACGAGAACCTGTGGGGCAGAAGCATAGAGGGCGGCCTCTTGGAGCACCCCGACAAGATGGTGCCAGGCAGCATCTGGGACTGGACCGTGGACGTGGAGAACGCGCCCAACGAGCCCGACTACGTGAAGATCGGGTTCCAGAAGGGGGTGCCCACAAGCCTAGACGGCATCCCCTACAAGCCCGTGGAGATCATCCAGAAGATGAAGCAACTGGGCGGGAAGCACGGCATCGGCAGAATCGAGCACATGGAGGACCGCGTCGTCGGCTTGAAGACTCGCGAGACCTACGAGATACCGGCCGCGGAGGTGATCCTGAACGCCCACCAGGACCTGGAGAAGATGGTTCTGACGCGTCACCAGAAGGCGTTCAAGTACCAGGTGGACCAGATGTGGGCCACGATCGTCTACCAGGGCCTCTGGATTGACCCCTTCAAGACTAACCTTGACGCCTTCATCGACAGCACCCAGGAGAACGTGACGGGCACCGTGACCATGAAGCTGTTCAAGGGATCGGCGAAGCCCGTTAGCAGGGAGAGCCCCTTCAGCCTCTACGACTACAACCTGGCCAGCTTCGACATCAACACCGACTACGACCAGGGCGACGCCGTGGGCTTCATCAACCTGTGGGGCCTGCCCAGCGTCTCCGCGTGGAACCTGAAGAGGACCGTGGCCGAGGAGGGCATCAAGGAGATGGGGAAGAAGGTGGTCCCCGTCCCCACAGGAGCCTAAGCCTCAACGTTTCTCAGTGATACTTTTATTATCGTTGGAGCCCAAGTATTCTCGGTAGCCCGAGGTAGTGTTTTGTCTCGCGAGGAGTCGTTACTAGCAGTACTGGAGAGGGCGCTGCCCTTGCCCCCGAAGATCATCGTCGGATACAACAAGCTGGAGAGAGACTTCACCAGCGGCGACCTAGCGAAACTATGCGACATATCCAGAAGCAGCGCCAAGTTCTACGTGAACAAGATGGTGGACCTGAGACTTATCACAAAGGTGCCCCACAAGCGCATGTACCAGAAGTACGCCAACGCCAACAGGTTCGGCGAATGGATGAAGGACCTCATGAAGCTGGCCCTGGAGCCCCTGGAGAGCGGCTCGCTTCAGCTGCCTGACGAGCCTGAAGAGGAAGACCGATGAGCCTGAGGGATCTGGCCTCCACCAAGAAGCCGCCGCGGGAAAGGTTCACACGGAGCCTCACGGCGCGGCAGGTGCGGGCCATGAAGAAGAGAGGCTACGACGCTGAGCGGGAGCTGGTACACATGTTGAGGGACGCGGGGTACGACGCCATCAGAGTGCCGGTCAGCGCCCCCAGCACCGAGCCCCTGCCTGACGTCTTCGCCATCAAAGGCGACTCGATCCTGGCGGTGGAGGTGAAGGCCCAGGTCAGGTACGCCTACTATAAGCGTGACCAGGTGCAGAAGCTCCATGAGTTCCTCCACATCCACAGAATATACCCGAGGCGCTTCGCGGTGCTGGCCGGGAAGTTCAAGTACAAGGGCTGGTGGTTCGACTTGGCTGAGAAGGTGGACGACTTCACCTTAAAAGTAGATCAGGGATTGACGTGGAGTGAGCTTCTGGCCAAGATGGCTTGAGGCTTAACTCACCGTTTAAATAGAGTCTCTTCTAACTCATACCTGTACCAATTAAGTGATGATCATGGTTCAGAAACTCGATTACACGAAGGTTAGGCGGAGGTGCCCCCCGGACTTCTTATCATGCGAGAGCACCCAGGACCTGGACCCCCTCATCGAGATAATAGGCCAGGAGAGGGCTGTCAACGCCCTCCAGTTCGGCCTAGACATCAAGGAGGAGGGCTTCAACGTCTACGTGGCCGGGATGCCGGGCACCGGCAAGAAGACGGCGATCATGGCGTTCCTCGAGCAGAGGGCGAAGGGCATGCCGCCTCCACCTGACTGGTGCTACGTCTTCAACTTCGAGGAGGAGGATAAACCCAACGCGCTGAAGCTTCCCAGCGGCATGGGCGTCCAGTTCAGGGACGACATAGCGAAGTTCGTGGAGGACATGAAGAAGGCTCTAGTCGCCGCCTTCGAGAGCGACGACTACGCCACCCGCCACGAGGAGGTAACAAAGCAGTACGACGAAAGGAAGCAGGAGCTCATGAAGACGCTCAACAAGAAGGCGAGTGACGCGGGCTTCGTCCTCCAGCGGACCGAGATAGGGCTCCTCATAATCCCTGTGATCAACGGCCAGATGATCAACGAGCAGCAGCTCAACATCCTCCCCCAGAGCGTCAGGGACGAGATCCAGGGACGCCGAAAGAAGTTGCAGGACGATCTCAGGAGCACCTTCCGCCAGTTCAGAGACATCGACAGGGACACGGAGGCCGCCGTGGAGGCGTTCAACAAGGATGTGGCCGAGTACGCGATGGATCACCTGATCCAGAGGCTGAAGGACAAGTACGGCCAGGTAACGGAGTGCATAGAGTACATAGATGCGGTGCGTAAAAACGTGGTAGAGGAACTGGGCTCCATCCTGGGGGCACAGAAGCAGCCGGAGTCGCCCATGCCCTTCCTCATGGGGCCGCCGGTGGACCCCACCTTCAAGTACAAGGTCAACCTCGTGGTGGACAACAGCAAGCTTGAGGGAGCCCCCGTCATTATGGAGACGAACCCCACACACAGCCGCCTCTTCGGCGCCACCGAGAAGGAGGCCAGGTTCGGCGCACTTGTGACGGACTACACCATGATCAGGGCGGGTAGCGCCCACAGGGCTAACGGCGGCTACCTAGTGATCCCGGTTGAGGAGCTGGCCAGGAACCCGGGCAGCTACGAGACACTGAAGCATACCATCATGAACCAGAAGCTGGACATAGAGGAGCTGGCGGAGAGGATGGGATACATAACCACCAAGAGCCTCCGACCCGAACCCATACCCTTCGACACCAAGGTAATCATAGTGGGTGAATCCAGGATCTACTACATGCTCTACCAGCTGGACCCAGAGTTCAAGAAGATCTTCAAGGTGAAGGCGGAGTTCGACAACACCATGGACAGGGACGAGTCCAAGGTGAAGCAGTACGCCCAGTTCATGTGCACCCTATGCAACAAGGAGAACCTCAAGCACCTAGACCCCACGGGCATCGCCGCCGTCGTGGAGTACAGCAGCAGGCTCGCGGCCGACCAGGAGAAGCTGAGCACCCAGTTCGCCGAGGTGAGCGACATCATAAGGGAAGCGGACTTCTACGCCAAGCAGAACAGCAGCGAGCACATAACGGAGGAACACGTCCGGCAGGCCGTGGAGGCCAAGGTGTACCGCAGCAACCTCATCGAGGATAAGATCGAGGAGATGATGGAGAGGGGCAGCATCCTGGTGGACACCGCCGGGGAGAAGGTGGGCCAGGTCAACGGCCTCGCCGTCCTGGGCACAGGGGACTACATGTTCGGTAAGCCCAGCAGGATAACCGCGAGCATCGGCGCAGGCAAGGAAGGCATCATAGACATCGAGAGGGAGGCCGAGATGAGTGGACCCACACACACCAAGGGCGTCCACATCCTCACAGGGTTCCTCACAGACAGATATGCGCGCAGCCACCCGCTCAGCCTCGCCGCCAGGCTCACATTCGAGCAGAGCTACAGTGGCGTGGACGGAGACAGCGCGTCCAGCACCGAGACCTACTCCCTGCTCAGCGCCCTCAGCGGGGTTCCCATCAAACAGAGCCTCGCCGTTACCGGAAGCGTCAACCAGAAGGGCGAGGTTCAGGCCATCGGAGGCGTCAACGAGAAGATAGAGGGCTACTACGAGCTCTGCAAGTACAGGGGCCTGGATGGCAGCCACGGCGTAGTCATCCCCGAGAGCAACGTCAAGAACCTGATGCTCAAGGAGGGGGTGGTGGAGGCCATCAAGGACGGAAAGTTCAGCATCTACCCCGTGAAGACCATCGACGAGGGCATAGAGGCTCTCACAGGCGTCCCCACCGGAGAGAAGATCGACGACGAGTGGACCCCCGGCAGCATCAACGAGAAGGTGCAGAAGCGCCTCGACGAGCTGGCCAAGATCGCCAAGGAATACAGCAAATAATCGCCATCCTTTTTATCCCCCATCATCTTTACTACTCGGATCGGTGCGATGACCGAGGACATCTACGACGTCATAGTCATCGGGGGAGGCCCGGCCGGCCTCACGGCCGCACTCTACGCGGCCCGCCTCAACCTGAAGACCCTGGTGCTGGAGGGCGTGAAAGTCGGGGGTAGGGCCCTGGACGCCCACTGGGTCGACAACTACCCCGGGTTCCCCGAGGGTATAAGCGGACCCAACCTCATGCAGAGGTTCAATGAGCAGGTGACGAGGTTCGGGGCCGAGGTCAGACGCGAGACGGTCATCGGGTTCAGCGACTTCGGCGACATCAAGATGGTTTCCACACGGCAGGGGTACCACCAGGCCAAGGCGGTGATAATCGCGACAGGCGTCAACAGGAAGCAGCTGAGCGTACCCGGTGAGAACGAGTTTAAGGGCCGGGGTGTCAGCTACTGCGCCGTATGCGACGGCCCCTTCTTCAAGGGCAAGAGGGTGGCAATCGTCGGCGAGGGCCACGAGGCGGTCCACGACGCCGAGGTGCTGGCGGAGACGGCCGCCAAGGTGTACGCAATCCCCGGGAAGAACGGGTACAGCGAAGAACATTCAGAGCTGCGACGCATCAGAGGGAACCCCAATATCGAGATCGTCGAAGGCCGGGCCATCACAGAGATCGCCGGGAAAGACTTCGTCCAGGGCGTCAAACTGGACGACGGCTCCACCCTGGACGTGGACGGCGTCTTCGTCATCCTTGAGCGCGTCGGCACCGCGGAAATCTTCCAGGAGGCTGGGATCACGACCGACGAGGGCGGCTGCATACTGGTCGACGACAACGGGATGACCAACATCAAGGGAGTCTATGCGGCGGGTGACTGCAGCTGTGAGGGGATGCAGATAGCCATGGCTACGGGGATGGGGGCGAGAGCCGCCATCGCAGCCATGAAGCACGTTAAGGCTGTGAAGTGAATGATATGGTGAAAGTGGAACTGTTCTGCTCCCCGGTGTGCCCCAACTGCCCGGCGGCCCGGAAGCTCTTCAACGAGGCGGCCCGGAGGCACCCGGGCCACGAGTTCGTGGAGGTCAACACCTACACTGAGGCCGGCATCGAGCGCGGCATGAGCCTCAAGGTCATGGCGGTGCCCACGGTGGCCGTTGACGGCGAGATCAAGCTGGTGGGGTGGCCCTTCGAGGAGAAGGACCTGGAGCAGGCCATAGCTGAGGCCAAGGCGTAGATACATTTTTCACTGATGCACACATCCTCAACGATTAGATGAACATGGGTGAAAAGATCAGTGCTGTGCACGCCCGCCAGGTGCTGGACAGCCGCGGGAACCCAACGGTTGAGGTGGAGGTCACCACCGAGAAAGGGTTCACTGGGAGAGCGGCCATGCCCAGCGGAGCATCCACGGGCCTATACGAGGCCGTGGAGCTGAGGGACGGCGGAAACAGGTACCACGGGAAAGGCGTGCTCAAGGCAGTGGAGGCAGCGAAAAAGGAGATAGCCCCCAGGCTCAGGGGCGTGGAGGTCACGGCCCAGAGGGAGATCGACGGCCTCATGGTTGAGCTGGACGGCACCGTGAACAAGGGTCGGCTGGGCGGCAACGCTATACTCGGCGTGAGCGTCGCGTGCGCCAAGGCCGCCGCCAGCAGCCTAGGCGTCAGACTCTACGAGTACATCAACCCTGAGGCCCACCTGCTGCCCGTCCCCTTCTTCAACGTCGTCAACGGCGGCAAGCACGCCGGCAACCAGCTTGACTTCCAGGAGTTCATGGTCGCGCCCACAGGGGCGGCCAGCTTCACCGAGGCCCTCAGGATGGGCAGCGAGATATACCAGACCCTGAAGGCCAGGCTCCTCAAGGAGTACGGGAATACAGCCATCAACGTGGGCGACGAGGGAGGCTTCAGCCCGCCCATGAGCAGCCCCGAGGAGGTTCTGGAGGCCGTCCAGGCGTCCGTCGAGGAGCTCGGGTACGGCGGGAAGGCCCGGCTGGCCATGGACGTGGCCGCCAGCAGCTTCTACAAGCCTGACGGGTACCACTACATGGGCCGCGTCATAAGCAGAGGAGAACTCATAGACGTCTACCGGGAGCTGGTCTCCAAGTTCCACGTGGCCAGCATCGAGGACCCGCTGGAGGAGGAGGACTACGAGGGCTTCGTGGAGGCGACGAAAGCGTTACCGATCCAGATCGTTGGCGACGACCTATTCGTCACAAACCCTGAACGGCTCAGGAAGGGCATCGAGATGGGCGCATGCAACAGCCTCCTATGGAAGGTGAATCAGATCGGGAGCCTAACGGAGGCCAGGGACGCGGCTGAGCTGGCCATGAGCCACGGGTACACGGTGATGGCGAGCCACAGGAGCGGCGAGACGGAGGACCCCTTCGTCGCTGACCTCGCCGTGGGCATCGGGTGCGGCCAGATCAAATCTGGCGCACCGGCGAGGGGCGAGCGCACCGCCAAGTACAACCAGCTCCTCAGGATAGAGGAGTGGCTGGGCGGCCGGGCCAGGTACCCGAAGGGCCTCTTCAAGTAATACCCTCCCCCTTGTTTCGCCGACCTTCAACCGTTATATAACCTTCAGAGCTTTATTGAAGCACAGGGAAGGTGAACAGCCACGCCCACTGTGCCTCTGGACAAGATCACCTACTTCACGCTGGGCAGGCACCACCTGCTGGACAGGGCACCCAAAGAGAGGCAGCTTGAAACCATAGAGGACATCCTGGGCCTCAACGCCCAGGGCGCCCTCAACTACAGCCTGAGCCTGTGGAACAGGGTTGAGAGTCTGGGCAGGGAGTTCATCAACGCCGCCATACTCGACAGGCGCCTAATCCGGTCCTGGTTCATGAGGAATACGGTGCACATAATGCCCCTGAGGCTCGCTCAACTCGCCCGGATCGCGCTCAGGGACAGCCTGGTCATGGAGTGGGACCGATGGACGGTGAAGACGGGATCGAAGGAAAGCCCAGGCTCCTGGGAGAAGCACTACGCGGGCGTCCTCGAGGCCTTGAAAGGGGGTCCCCTGTCAATGAGCGAGATGCTGGACAAGGTCGAGATGGGCAGGGATGAGAAGAGGCTCCTGCACAGGGTGGTGAGGGAGATGAGCCTCAAGGGGCTCGTCTGTAACGCCGCGTCCAGGGGACCTTGGTACCACGACGCGGAGCACACATACGCTGACGCCTCCCAGTGGGCTCCCCCCGTATCAGATGTGGAGCCAAACGAAGCCCGCAGAGTTCTACTGCTGCGATACTTGCGCTCCTACGGCCCGGCAACGATACAGGACTATGCTTACTGGACAGGCATGAAGGCGTCGGATGCTAAGGCGACCCTTGAGGAGGTCAAGCCGGCCATCTCAGAGGTGAGGGCGGAGCGCCAAAAGGGCAGGCTATACGCTTTGAAGGAGGACCTGCCAGAGCTCGAGGCTGCTGACGAGAAGCCCAGCCTCAGGCTGCTCCCCAAGTTCGACTCCCTCATAATGGGCCACAGGGACAAGACCAGGCTGATGGACGAGGAAACCCGCAGAAGGGTGTTCCTGCCGAGGGCGGAGGTCGCGGCCACGGTGCTGGTTGACGGCAGGGTCGAGGGCGTGTGGAGCATCAAGAGGTCAGTGAGCGTGTGGAGCCTAGAAGTGCAGCTGTTTAAACGGCTGGATGGTGAATCCGAGGAATTGCTCCAAACGGAGCTGGACGAGATGAGGGCGTTCACCGGGTTCGACGTGGAATCATCCATAGTCCGCTCAGATTCGGCTACCCTGGGCGGGTGACCACCTGGTACCCGCTGAGGGCCAGCGCCCTGGCGCATGTGACCATCTCGTCGATCCTGACGTGTTTCTCCACTTGGTCCGGGTAGCCGCGGGGCCCGTAGAGGCAGCACTCGACTCCGGCCTGGGCCAGGTGGGCCGTGTCGTTGCCGCAGTAGCTGCGGGGGATCACCGCGCCGATCTGCTTGGGGTAGACGCCCGTCACCTTCCTGTGGTTCTCCTTCAGTATCCGGACGATCTCGGCGTCCGGGTCAACGCCCATGGGGGGCATCGCGGTGCCGCCCACCCTGAACCTGGGGTTCACGGGGTACTCGAACTCGTACCTGAACTCGGGGTCCTCCGCCGCTATCTCGTCCAGCGTCTCCTTGAACCTCTGGCTTATCTCGTCGATGGTGTAGCCGGTCGGGTACCTGAAGTCCACGATGACTGTGCAGAAGTCGGGTATGTTGTAGGGGCCGGCCAGGTCGTAGTCCCTGTTGCGGCCGCCGATGATGCTGCCCGCCACCCACCTGGGCGCCCCGGGCAGGTCCGGGTCACGTGCCTCGAACTCCATCCCGTCGATGCGGTCAAGGACGACCCTCATCTTCTTTATGGCGTCGATGGATTCCTCCATGCGGCTTATGTGCTCCGACTTGCCGATGACGTTGATGGCGAAGTCGTGGACGCCCACGCACTTCGTCAGTATGTTGTCCACACTGTAGGGCTCGGGGACGATGGCGTAGTCGGTCCGGATGCCCCCCTTGAGCATGTGGACGGTGCCGACTCCTCCCTGAAGCTCCCCGACGACTGTGGCACACACCAGGTCACCCTTTAGTTTGGCGCCTGAACGCTTGATAGCCAGGGCCGCCGAGAGGAACGCCGCGTCGCCGCTCTTCATGTTGTGGACACCGGCGCCCCACAGCCTGTTCCCATCCACCCTGGGCTCGTATGGGTCCCACTCCCAGTCGGCCGTTATGGGGTCGATGTCCAGGTGGCCGTTGAACATCATGCTCTTGCCCGTACCGTCGCCCTTGAGGACACCGATGACCTGCCTCCTCCCGGGCTGAACCTCCTGCACTATGACGTCGTCGAAGCCCTTGTCAGTGTACCAGTCGATCATGTAGTCCACGGCCGGGCCCTCCATGTTGGTGAGGCTGGGCCGCCGTATCAGGTCGCAGGCAAGGTCAACGATCTCCTGCTTCTTCAGGTAGTCGAGCACATTCAAACCTTATCGGGGCAAATAAGGTGCCCCAGAAATATAAGAGGTGTTAGACGGGCTTCCGCGCGTAAACCTCGGCGCTGAACAGGACGTCGCCGCCTCGCTTGGAGAGCACCTTAACGTCCTCGAACCCGGCGTCCCTGATCTTGCCCAGATACTCGTCCGTCTCCAAGGCTCCCGAGATGCATGAGGCCCAGTTATCCGGGTCCTTGAGCACCTCTTCGGGCAGCTTGCCCTCCGTCACCACGTCGGAGACGGTGATGCGTCCACCCGGCTTGAGGACCCTATGCGCCTCCCTGAACACGGCGTCCTTGTCGGGGCTCAGGTTGATGACGCAGTTGCTGATGATGACGTCCACAGTGTCGTCCTCCACCGGCAGTTTCTCTATCTCGCCGCGCCTGAACTCCACGTTCTTGAGGCCGATGTCTTTCACGTTCTTCTTGGCTAGCTTGATCATCTCGGGGGTCATGTCCACGCCTATGACCTTGCCCTTGGGGCCCACCTTCTGGGCCGCCAGGATGGCGTCCATGCCGCCCCCCGAGCCCAGGTCGAGGACCGTCTCGCCTTCCTTGAGGCCCGCGATGGCAGTTGGGTTGCCGCAGGCCGCGCAGCTACTCACCGCCGCCTCTGGGACGTTCTTCAGCTCCTCGTTGCTGTAGCCCACGTTCTGGGCGTAGCTGCCCTCCCCGCCGCAGCAGGAGGATGAACCGCTTCCGCATCCGCGCCCGCAGGATGCCTGGGACCTCTTCGCGAAGGCTCCGTAGCGTTCGCGCACATTCTGCTTAATCTCTTCAGGTTTCTTAGCCATGTACATCACCTTATTATTGGATACCCAATAGGATGTTTGGAAGGATATAAATCTATCGGAGAGCCAATATATATCTATGAGCGACTGCTGCCCAAACCCGCCCTCAGGCTGCTGCGACATGCGCGGCCTACTATCCTTCAGCATCCTCTGGCTGCTCCTCAAGAAGGACATGTACGGACAGGAGATGGCCGACGAGCTGGGACGTATGAGGGGTACAAAGCCCACACCAGGGACCCTCTACCCCGCCCTCGCGGAGCTGGAGAACAGCGGCCTCGTTGAGTGCAGAAAGAAGGGACGCAAGAAGACCTACAGCCTCACAGACGAGGGCCGCAGAGGAGCCATGGAGGCGTGCAGGTACTTCTGCTCGGCCTACGGCGACATATTCAGGGAGTTCACGGAAACCCCTAAAAACGTAGAAGCCGAAACATAGAACCATCAGGTTGGGGCCATGACCTTCTACGACCTTATGTTTGAGGTTAGTAACGAGGACAGGGCGCGTATCCTCCACGAGCTGTCAGCGGAGCCCCACACGTACTCTGACCTCTCACGGAAGCTGGACATCACCACGCAGGAGGTGAGCCGCCACGTCCAGAGGCTCACGGAGAACGGGTTAACGGTCCGCCGAAGCGACGGGCTCCTCGCGCTGACGCCCTTCGGGGAGCTTCTTCTCAGGCAGCTGGCGACGCTCCGCTTCACCAGCAGGCACAGGGGCTACTTCAGTGACCACGTCATCTCTGGGCTGCCTGACAAGTTCATGGCCCGGATGGGTGAGCTGAAGGGCTGCTCATATATGGACGACGTCATGGTCGCCGTCCACAGGGTCCAGAGGCTGATAGAGGAGTCCGAGGAGTACATCCTCAACATCAACATGCGGTACTTCAGCAGCGGCTTCAACGCCATAAAGGCGGCCTTCGACAGAGAGGTTAAGGGCTACTTCCTCCACGGGCTCAGCCTCAACCTCCCCGAAGAGATGATGGACGACAGGAGAAGGGTGTTCCCTGAGGGCTACATCGAGCGTATAAAGGGTAAGGGCATCTACATGGAGCGGCTTCTGGATGTACCCATGATACTTTACATGTCGGAGAAGGAGGTGGCCCTCCTCTGCTTCCCCACGGTGGAGGACAAGTACGACTTCAGGGGATTCACTTCAGGGGGCCCCGAGGCCCACGAGTGGTGCAAGGACCTGTTCTTCTATTACTGGGACAGAGCCAAGCCTGTCATGTAAGAATATTAAGCGTGGATGCACAAGTCAACTTTGTGCAGTATTGAAAACAGAGAGAAAAAACGGGTACTCGCCCAACAAGAAAATTGATCTTACAGTATACTTCGACTCACTGGACCTTGGAATTGACGCAATAGACGATTGGGATGAGTTTCAGAGAGCTTGGGTTGAGGAGGAGTTCAGAAGCCTAGCAATCGGTCTCCCACGCTCAAAGGATGATAGATAGACTCTTTATCTTTTCATACCCGTAATTGAACCATATGAGCGCCAACGCTAACGTTGCCGCCGTCCTCTTCGAGATAGGGGAGATAATGGCTGTCAAGGGGGACACGTTCAGGAGCCGGGCATACAGCATGGCCGCCCAGCGCGTCACCTCCCTCACCGAGGACATCAGGGACATCAGGGCCAGGGGCGAGCTGGACGCCATCCCAGGCATCGGGAAGAGCATAGCGGCCACCATCGAGGAACTACTGGACACGGGGGAGTCCAAGGTGCTCATGGAGCTCAGGGAGAGCCTGCCCAGAGGCATCCCGGAGCTCATGGATCTGGAGGGCGTTGGCCCCAAGCTGGCCATGAGGCTCAACCAGGAGCTGGGCGTCACAGGCATCGAGAGCCTGGAGAAGGCGGCCAAGGAGCACAGGGTGAGGGCGCTGAAGGGCTTCGGGGAGAAGAAGGAGGATAACCTCCTGAAGGCCATCGAGGAGTACAGAAGCAGGAGCGGCAGATTCCTCCTCGGTGAGGTGCTGCCCATAATCCAGGGCATACTCACCCACATGCGGGGAAGCGACGCGGTCCGCAGGGTAGAGGTGGCCGGCTCGGTGCGCCGCAGGAAGGAGACCGTGGGCGACCTGGACGTCCTTGTCAGCAGCACAGAGCCTGAGAGGGCCTCGGACTACTTCGTGGGGATGCCGAATGTGGCGCGGGTGCTGGCCCACGGACCGACGAAGAGCACCGTGGTCCTGGAGAACAGGCTACAGGTGGACCTCAGAGTCATCCAGCCTGAGAGCTTCGGCGCCGCCCTCCAGTACTTCACGGGGAGCAAGGAGCACAACGTGAAGCTCCGCACCATAGGCGTCAAGGCGGGTTTCAAGCTCAACGAGTACGGGCTCTTCAGGCGGGTCGACGACTCCTTGGTGGAGGCCGAGGACGAGGAGCGCATCTACGAGGCCCTGGGCATGGACTGGATGCCGCCTGAGCTCAGGGAGAACACCGGGGAGATAGAGGCCGCCATGGAGCACAGGCTGCCAAAACTTGTAGAGTTTAAGCAGGTGAAGGGCGATCTCCACGTCCACACGGACTGGAGCGACGGCACGGCCTCCATCGGGGAGATGGCTGAGAAGGCCCAGGCCATGGGCCTAGAGTACCTGGCCATATGCGACCACACGAAGAGCCTGGGGATAGCCCGCGGCCTGGATGAGGAGCGGCTCCTAAAGCAGCTGGCGGAGATCAGGCGACTGGACGAGGAGATAGGCGGCATCAGGATTCTAGCGGGGACAGAGTGCGACATCCTCAGGGACGGCAAGCTGGATATAGCAGACGAGGTGCTTCGTGAGCTGGACTGGGTGGTGGCCAGCGTCCACAGCGGCTTCAAGCAGGACGAGGTGACCATGACAGGGCGCATAGTAGAAGCTATCCACAACGAGCACGTATCCACCATAGGCCACCCCACGGGCCGCCTCATAGAGAAGAGGAGCCCCTACACCATCGACCTGGACAGGGTACTGGACGCGGCGGCGGAGCAGCGGGTCTGCATGGAGATCAACTGCTTCCCCAACAGGCTGGACCTGAGCGACGTGGACAGCAGGAAGGCAACTGAGAAGGGGGTCAGGCTCACTCTGGGGACGGACGCCCACACGGTACAAGAGATGGAGTTCCTGGGGCTGGGGGTCTCTGTGGCGAGGAGGGGCTGGCTCGGCCCAGGCGACGTGGTGAATACGTTGAGGGCCGAGGAGGTTGTCCGGCTCAGGCATAAACTCACAGGGCCATAACCAAGGAATGGGGGTGGGCTGCCAGCGAATTGGGTTGGGCACCCCAGGCCATGCCGTCACCGTAGCTGACAGTGATAGGCATCTACTCGCTCAGGCTAGGGACCAGCCTCTCCAGCCATCCGAAGATGAGGTCCCTGCTGGGCCTCCAGGTGACGGCGATGCAGAAGAGGATGCTGCCCACCACCACGAGGCCGGAAGCCGTCAAGCCGCCCAAGGTGCCCTCCAGGCCCGTGTAGACGAGGCCCCCCACCGCCGCGCCCACCGTGTAGAGGACGGTCTTACCGATCAGCTCGACTGCGAACAGGCCCCTTAGGGAGAGTCTCCTCGACCCCGCCAGGAGCACTATCGGGATGTCGGGGAGGGGCGTCATGGATACGAGGAGCACCGCCCACAGACCGTACCGCCTTATCCAGCGGGCTATCCTGTCCTCGGCTCCCGACGCGGGCTCAAGGGACTCGGCCACGCTCCAGCCCAGGAAGTAGGTCGCGAGCTCGCCTATGGCGGCCCCACCGCCCGCAGCGGCCCCCAGCACTAGGGGGTGGTAGACCGAAGCGAGGGGCAGGAACAGGGGTATGAACATGTCGCGGGCGACCACCGTGAGGTGGCTCAGCAGGGAGGCTATGAAGACGCCGGCCAGGCCCAGCTGGCCCAGGCTGCCGCCGTCCTGCATGAGCCTCAACAGCAGCAGGCCCGAGATGGCTGCGACGGCAACCACTGCCAGTATGCTTAACCAGCCTCGCCTGTTCATGGGGTCAACTCTGCTAGGGTTCAGATCACTGGTCGGGAATAAAAGGGTTAGACCCTGGGGGCCACGTCCCTCATGAATGCCTCAGCGGACTCGGCCTCCGAGCCGTAGGGGAACACCATGACGAAGTGGGTGGCGCCCAGCTCCGCGTAGCCTCGGATGATCTCGGCGGCCTCACGGGGCGTCATGAGCTCCCACTTCTTGGCGCCGCTGTACCTCTCATAGGGGGCCGGCACGTGCCCCTTCACCCCTTCTAGGGCGAGGTGGAGCCCGGCTGACTTCCTGATCCCGTCATAGTCCCTGCCCAGCTTGGCGCAGTGCCGCTTAAGGACGCCCAGCCGCTCCCTGTACACGTCCAGAGGCGTGTTCCACGCGAAGTTCACCATCTGTGCGTGCTTCGCCGAGACCCGTAGGAGCCTGTCGCCGGTGCCTCCGACGACGATGGGCAGCGGGCTCTGGACGGGCTTGGGTGCGGAGACGCAGTCCTTGACCGAATAGTATCTGCCCTGGAAGCTCGCATGTGGCTGGGTCCACATGCGCTCGGCGATCTCAAGGGCCTCGTCCAGCTGCCTGATTCTTACTGAAGGGCGGGGGAAGGGGATGCCGTAGGCGCTGTACTCCGCCTCCTTCCAGCCGGCGCCGACACCGTAGTAGAGCCTGCCGCCGCTGATGTGGTCCAGGGTGGCCGCCATCTTGGCCGCTAGGGCCGGGTTTCTGTAGCTTTGGCTGCTGACCAGCGTGCCGAGCCTAAGCGTCCCCGTGTCCCGGGCCAGGGCGGCCAGCGTGGTCCAGGCCTCCAGGCAGTTCACGTCCGCGGCGTCGGGCCGTATTAGGAAGTGGTCTGAGACCCATAGGGACTCGAAGCCGCTGAGTTCGGCGCGCTGCGCCGCGTCTCTGATGTGGCTGTAGGTGTACCCGTACTGGGGCTCGATCTGCAGGCCGTAGTCGATGCGAGTCAAAACTGTTCATGAATGGTTGGGCTCAGCCGAATATAAGTTGAGGGAAAGGGCTAGAGGGGCTTGCAGATGATCTCCTGGAGCTTCATGTCACGCATCCTGCAGCTCTCGGCGGCCACCAGCACCATGGCTGTGTCGGCGCCGGCGTGGCTGCCCGCCACGGCTACGACCTGCTTGCCGCTGGGCACAGCGTTGCTGTCCACGGCCATCATGGTGATCTCCACGCAGACCTTGACGCCCTGACTGAACTGGCGGAGGAGGTTGGCGACGATGACGTTGGGGGGCGGCAGTATATAGGGGAGCCTGGCCTCCAGGGCCTCGGTCTTCTCGGGGCGCTGGCGGCTCAGCCCCACATCCACTGTGCCGGTGAGGACGTCTGTGCATGTGACCACCTTGACGCCCTGCTTCTCCAGCCTGGCGCGGAGCTCGTCGGGGAAGTTCTGGACGCCGGCCTTGCTGTAGCCGGTCTGGTGAGTGACTATGATGAGTTTGAGGCCTGTGCCCTTCACCAGCT
>CAZAKG010000031.1:0-23352 GCA_964485755.1 uncultured Candidatus Bathyarchaeia archaeon
ATATACAGTGGCATTTTTTAACATTTTCGATGCCCCATATGTAAATCCGTTTTATATTGAACCCCTAGATACTACTTGCCAGTGAAGGAGGAAGGCAAGAAATGGTAGTCAAAGAGAAAGAAGAACTCGTCTTCTTCGGGCCCGGCATGAGCACACAGGAGATGGACGTGGAGTTCAAGAAGCTCTACGACAGCCTCATCACTTACAAGAGCAACATCTTCCACTTGGTGGACACCGTCTGCAACGACTGCGAGGCTGGTGTGCGCCTGGCGATGAACATCGCTGAGCGCGACAGCGCGCTGCTGCAGAGGCTTGTCGCTAAGGAGTGCGAGCAGAGGAGGATGCTTAAGAAGGCCCAGAAGGAGTCCGTCCTGGACCAACTGCGCGGCAAAACCGGAGCACCGTCAGTGGACCAGGTCCTGGCGGCCAGAGACGTCTCTCTCAAGAACGATGTGAGGAAGTAGAGTGTAGATGCAGGAAGTAACGATTAAGCAGGTTCAGGACATAATCCTCGAGACCCAAGCGGATAAGACCCTCCGTAACATGTTCATCCACAAGAGCCCCTGCGCCGGGAGCAGCGTGGGCGCAGTGTTCTTCGCCATAAGCGGGACGCCGCCCAGGGGCTACGCTATGTTCCTACCGGAGGGAGGGCAGGACACGGGTACTCTTCACGTCTTCGACCACCTGGGCCTGAAGAGGAAGATACTGCACTGCAAGATCACCGACCTGGTGAACTACAAGGATAACGACGTCTGGGACGTTCAGGCGGCCCAGGTAGCCGTCGAGGCTAGGTAAAATCGGTGGTAGTCGACGCCACTAATGAATCCCCGGGGATAAACGGTTGAACCCTCAGACCCTCGTAGCGGTGAACGTAGGGCTGCCCGCTGCTGCGGCCCTGGCGTCGCTGGTGCTGAACGATAAGCGGATACGTACTGGCATCATTTCCTTAACTTCAATAGTTATGATAGCTTCATCTATCCTCCTCTACTTGGGGGGAGGAGTAGAGTTCTCGCCGGCCCCCGTCTACGGGACGGCGGTCCTGGCGCTGGACTTCGCCCTGCTGGCCTACTTCCTCTACGTGGGCTACAGGACTCGGAGCCCCCAGGTGCTGGGCTTGACGCTGCTGCAGCTCCTGCCCGTGGCCTACTTCGAGTTCGTGGTTAAGGGGGCTCACGTGGAGAGCGTAATGGTCGTGGACGGGTTGTCCACGCTGCTCACTCTCATAATCAACGTAGTCGGTAGTGTTGTCCTCATCTACGGCCTCGGCTACATGGATGAGCACGAGCACCACCTGCGCCTCGAAGGGAGCAGGCAGGGCAGGTTCTTCTTCTACATGGTGCTGCTGCTGGGGGCCATGAACGGCCTCGTCTACAGCAACAGCCTCTACTGGCTGTACTTCTTCTGGGAGGTGACCACCCTGTGCTGCTACGAGCTCATCAGGCACGACGGCACGGAGGAGGCGGAGAGGAACGCCGTCACGGCCCTCTGGATGGGTCTGGTGGGTGGTGTCGGCTTCGTGGCCGCCATGTTCGTGGGCTACAACGCCGTCCACAGTATCGCCCTCACTGAGCTGATGGCTGCGCCTCAGAGCCAGCTGCTGCTCACAGGCTTCGCCTTGATGGCGCTAGCCGCGTTCACGAAGTCTGCCCAGTTCCCGTTCCACAGCTGGCTCCTTGGAGCCATGGTTGCGCCCACGCCCGTATCGGCGCTGCTCCACAGCAGCACCATGGTGAACGCGGGCGTCTACATGCTGCTTAGGATAGCCCCCGCGGTACAGGGGACCTCGCTAACCTACGTCATAGCCCTGGGCGGCGCGGTCACCTTCGTGGTGACCAGCTTCCTGGCCATCAGGCAGAGCGTCTCCAAGCGGGTGCTGGCCTTCAGCACAATAGGCAACCTGGGACTCATAATCCTCTGCATCGGCTTGAACACTGGGCTCAGCTACAGTGCCGCGTTGACGCTGCTGTTCTTCCACAGCGTCGCCAAGGGCCTCCTATTCATGGGGGCCGGCGTCGTGGAGAACAAGATAGGCAGCAGGAACATCGAGGACTGGGAGGGGCTGCTCGGCAGGATGCCTCTGACCAGCATGGTCATGATCATAGGTATGGTCAGCATGTTCCTGCCCCCCTTCGGGATGCTCATCGGCAAGTGGGTGGCCGTGGACGCGGTGGCCTCGACGCCCCTGCTCATCGGGCTGCCCATGGTGGTCCTGGTGGCCCTGGGGAGCGCCGCCACCACCTTCTACTACGCAAAGTGGCTGGGGTTCCTCACGGTTCTGCCAAACAGCCTGGAGAAGAGGAAAGAGGAGAGCCTTGAGGCGCCGTACAAGCTGGCGCTTTACACGCTGCTGGGCCTCAACATACTTGTCAGCATCGGCGTGGCCCTGGTCATGGACGACGTAGTCAACCCGATACTCGCGGCCACGTACCCGCAGGCCGTGACCACGCCAGGCTACAGCATAGACCTGGGGTTCACAGCCTTCCCGGTGTGGCCCCTCTGGGCCGCTGTCCTAGCAGTAATACTGGTAGGCACATCGGTGGCCAGGAGCAAAGGAGGCTCCCTGTCGCCGCCCTACCTGGGAGGAGAGAACGTGGCGGACAAGCCCGTCACGTTCAGGACCACGGCCGATTCTGAGGTGGCCGTGAAGGTCTCAGGGGTTTACTTGGCTTCCCAGATCGACGAGGGCCGCATCGACAGGCTGGCCGTGGGGGCGGGTATACTTATAATGGGGCTTCTGTTTCTGGTGGTGATAATCTAATGGACGCGGCCTCAACGATAATCAGCCTCGCCTTAGCCCTGGCCACTCCCCTCGTGGGGGGAGTCCTCTCAGGGATCGACAGGAAGCTGACGGCCCGCATGCAGGAGCGTGTGGGCCCGCCGCTGCTCCAGCCCTTCTACGACGTAATCAAGCTCTGGGCCAAGAAGCCCATGATAGCGAGCCCGCTACAGCCCGTGCTGGCCTTCGGGTACCTGGGCTTCGCCCTGGTGGCCGCGGGCATGGTGACCTTCAGGCAGGACCTGCTGCTGGTGCTCTTCGTGACCGCCCTAGCGGACGTCTGCCTCACCGTGGCGGCCTTGAACGCGAAGAGCCCGTACAGCTACCTGGGTGCACGCCGCGAGTTCCTCAGCATGCTGAGCTACGAGCCTGTGATGCTGCTGGCCTACGTGGCCGTGTTCATGGTCACTGGCAGCTTCACGGTGCAGGGAGTCCTAGACTACGGGAAGCCCCTTCTTCTGGTGCTGCCAGCGGCCCTAGTGGCGCTGCAGCTGGTGCTGGTCGTGGAGATGAAGAAGAGCCCCTTCGACGTGAGCGGCAGCGGCCACGCCCACCAGGAGCTGGTCCGGGGCGTCTACACGGAGCTGAGCGGCTACACCATGGCGCTGGTCGAGGTGGGCCACTGGGCCAAGGTGGCCACCACCCTCATGGTCCTGAGCCTGTTCTGGGCCCCGAACCCGCTGATAGGCGCAGCAGTCGGCCTCGCCATGTTCCTCGTGGCCCTGGTGGTAGACAACAGCTACCCCAGGCTCACGTGGCAGCGGATGCTCAAGACTACCTGGGCCCTGGGATTCACACTGATAGTGCTTAACATCGCGGCCCTCGCCGCCGGAGGCGTGATCTAATGTCGCTGGTACAGAAGGCCCGGCTCAAGAGCCTCTGGGTGCTCCACTACGACTGCGGCAGCTGCAACGGCTGCGACATCGAGGTGCTGGCGGCTTTAACCCCGAAGTTCGACGTGGAGCGCTTCGGCATCGTCAACATAGGCGATCCCAAGCAGGCTGACGTGCTGCTAGTCACGGGCCCAGCCAACAGGAGGAACCAGAGGGTGCTCAGGAACCTGTACGAGCAGATGCCTGAGCCCAAGCTGGTGATAGCCGTAGGCACGTGCGCGTCCACGGGTGGCATCTTCCACAACTGCCCAAATGTGCTGGGTGGTGTGGACAAGGTGGTGCCTGTGGATGTTTATATACCGGGGTGCGCCGTGCGCCCCGAGCAGATAATAGACGCCGTCGTGCTGGCCCTGGACAAGCTGGCCGGCAAGGCGCCCAAGGAGGAAGCGTGATGCAGGCCACTGAGACGGGGACAACGTACGAGAACATGGTGCCCATGGAAGGCCTCCTGCAGAAGGTAAAGGAACTCAGGCAGATGGATGCGCGTTTCCTCACCACCACCCTCAGGGACCTGGGCGGCGCTTTCGAGGTCATCCACCACTTCGAGGTGGACGGCCACGTGGAGAACGTGTACATGCACGTACCCAAGGGCGAGCCCATCCAGAGCATCACCCCCGAGTACCCGGTGGCCTTCATAGCCGAGAACGAGGCCCGCGACCTCTTCCAGGTGGAGTTCAAGGAGCTCGCCTTGGACTTGGGCGGGAAGATGCTCAAGATCGCCACGAGCCCGTCGACGCTTCTGAAACCCGCCGAGGGACCCCGGCCCCCGATCATGAGGAAGCTGGGTCCATGCAGGGAGGAGTGCCCCGCCATGGTGAACATTCCCCGGTACATACGGGAGGTGGATGCCGGCGAGTACGAGGCGGCCTACAACACAGTCATCGACAGGGCACCCCTACCGGCCATCCTCGGACGCGTCTGCTTCGCCCCGTGCCAGGAGGGATGCAGGCAGGTCTTCGAGGCCAAGCCCATCCAGATCAGGCTCCTGAAGAGGGTGGCCGCGGACGGCTTCAGGGAGAAGAACGGCGGCCTCGTCAGGAGCGTTCAGCGGAAGCCCGCGACGGGTAAACGGGTGGCCGTCATAGGTGGAGGCCCCGCAGGCGTCTCAGCGGCCTACTACCTGGGCATGCTGGGCCACAGCGTCACCCTCTACGAGAAGAGCGGAACCCTGGGAGGGGCCATGGCGTGGGGCATACCCAAGTACAGGCTCCCCAAGGACATCATGGCCGAGGAGCTCAACGCCAGGCTCACAGAGGCAGGCGCTGAGACCAGGCTCAACACGGAGGTCACCGACATGGACAAGCTCATGGAGGAGGGCTACGACGCCGCCTTCATCGCAACGGGCGCCGAGAAGTGCAACGACCTCAGGTGCAAAGGCGAGGACAGCGAGGGAGTCATCACCTTCATCGACCTGCTCACCGCCGTCAACATCAGAAACGAGACACCGGACCTGGGCAGACGCGTCGCTGTTATAGGCGGAGGTAACAGCGCCATGGACGCGGCCCGGACAGCCAGGCGGCTCGGAGCCGAGGAGGTCACCGTCTACTACAGGCGCCAGGAGGAGGAGATGCCCGCCAGTGTCCACGAGCTGAGTGGGGCCATCGAGGAGGACGTCAACTTCGACTTCCTCAGCAGCCAGATCATCATACACCCGGGGAAGCCGCTGACCATAGAGTTCCAGCCCATGGTGCCCGGCGAGCCCGACGAGTCAGGCAGACGCAGGCCGGTGCCCATGGAGGGCCTCAGCCACAAAGTCGAGGTGGACACCATCATCTCAGCCATCGGCTACTACAGCGTGGTGCCCCAGGGCTTCAAGGTGGAGGTTAGCCGTCACGGAACAATCGTCATAGACGATGATCTGAAGACCAGCCGCGAGGGGGTCTACGCCGGAGGCGATATAGCCTACGGCACATCCAACGTCATATCCGCCCTCAGGGACGGCAGACGGGCTGCCTCGTCAATCGACAGGTACCTGGGAGGCGAGGGCCTGGACGAGCCAGAGCCGGACATGAGCGAGTTCGTATCCAGGCAGGCAAATCTGGACGAGATCAGGGCCAGAGACCAGGCTCCCCTCCCCGAGATGGAGGCAGACGAGCGGGTCCAGAGCTTCGCCGAGTTCGAGCAACTGCTGGACAGGTGCTCTGCGGCTTGCGAGGCCGGGAGATGCTGGAGGTGCGACTGGAATGAGTGACAGACAGAACCTAACAGTGATACCCTTCGGGCCGCAGCACCCGGTACTACCCGAGCCTATACAGCTACTGTTCCACGTGGATGAAGAGAGGATCGTGGACGTGATCCCCAACATAGGGTACGTCCACAGGGGCATCGAGCGCGCCATAGAGCTCAACGACTACAGGCGCAACCTGTACCTCTGCGAGCGCATCTGCGGAATCTGCAACATAATCCACGGCCAGACATACGCGGGCCTCATCGAGAAGATGACAGACACCGAGGTACCCATCAGAGCCAAGTACCTTCGCACCATATGGGCCGAAGTGGCCAGGCTCCAGAGCCACCTCCTGTGCCTTGGGCTGTACGCCGACTGCATAGGCTTCGAGAGCCTCTTCATGAAGGTGTGGCGCGACAGGGAGATCGTCCTGGAGCTGACGGAGGCCACAAACGGCCACAGGATACACATGGGCACCACGGCCATCGGCGGCGTAATCAAGGACATGGACGCGAAGCTCAGGGACAGGTACCTGGCCGACATGGACCGCCTGGAGAAGGAGGTGAACGACTGGAGCCACGTCTTCTACAAGGACGCCGCCTTCAAGGAGAAGACCGTCGGCAAGGGCATACTGCCCAAGGCGGACGCGATCCACTTGGGGGCCGTGGGACCGGTTATACGCGGCAGCGGCATCCCCAACGACGTGAGGACCACAGGCTACGAGGCATACGGCGAGCTGGACTTCAAACCCGTCACCCACGACGGCTGCGACAGCTACTCCAGGACGCTGGTGAAGGTGGACGAGGTCTACCAGAGCATCGGCCTCATCAGGCAGGCCATAAAGCAGATGCCTGAGGGACCCATAATCGAGAAGAATGACAGGTTCCCGGACGGAGTCGCCATACTCCGCTCAGAGCAGCCCAGGGGGGAGGTCTTCTACTACGGCAAGGGCAACGGCACCATCCACCTGGAGAGGTGCAGGATCAGGACCCCCACGATACCCAACATACCGCCCCTCCTCAGGATGCTCATAGGCCATGAGGTGGCTGACATACCGACGATAGTCCACAGCATCGACCCGTGCATCAGCTGCACCGAGCGCATCACCCAGGTGAAGGAGGCGGCCTAGATGCCCAGGTTCCTAGGAAGCATACTGGAGAACCTCTTCGGGAAGCCGGCGACGGTCAGGTATCCCTTCGAGAAGCCTCCGCTGCCCGAGGGTACCAGGGGTGAACTCAACTTCAACATGGTGAAGTGCGACCAGTGCCAAGACTGCGAGAGGACATGCCCCTCGGTCGCCATAACGGTGCACGTGGAGGAGAAGACCATCGACTGGGAGCCCTTCAAGTGCATCTACTGCCACGCCTGCGTCCGCGCCTGTATGCACAAGGCCATCGAGCCCAAGGCCAACGTCTCAAGCCCCGGCTACAAGGTCGCCAAGAAGACATTCAAGGCCTAAACCCTATTTTCAAACCTTTTCAATATCCTGCATATATCGAGGGTAAGCCACAGCTCCCGTTCACGGGCCACAGGCGTGTCCTTCTCCACGTCGCCTTCCTTGTAGCTGGTGCTCCAGAGCCCATCGGGCCTCTGGTTCTCCACTAGCCAGTTCAGAGCCCTCCTGATGTCCGGGTCATTCTGGCTGAACCCCATCCTCGATAGGCTGTCCAGGCTGGTTACGAGGTTGGGCCACCAGAACAGGAACCTGACCCAGTAGCCAGGGTCCCTGTACGATGTGTACGCGTCGGGCTTGAAGAACCGAGTCTTCAGGAGCCCCGCGGCGTGGAGCGCCTCCTCCCTGCGGCTGTAGCCGGGGTGGACCGCGAAGGCGCGAAGCACCATGTCCGTCCAGTTGTGGCTGAAGGGCTTCGAGCGGTCGGGCTCAATGGTCTCCCATGGCTCCGCGGTGACCCTATACCAAGTCGCGCGGTCGAACCTGTGAGTCAGTATGGGTACCGTCCAGCCGCCGTCGCCCTGCCTCATGGAGAGTAGCCACTTGAAGCCCCTGTGGATGCGTGGGTCGTCGCAGTAGCCGCAGAGTATGAGTACGGCCATGGTCTCCCCCGTGTAGTAGGTGGCGTACTGGTCGCCTATGAAGCCCCGGAAGTCGCCGCTTCCAGTCTGCCAGCCGAACAGGTACTCCGCGGCCCTCGCGACGGCCTCATAATCTCTCGTGAACTGATACCGCCTAACGAGGGTCCGGAGTGCCTTAAATGTCTCCAACAGCGCCTTGTGCCCAGACGGGTATTCATCAGTCTTGCCCGACGCCCTCCACGAGCCGTCGTCCATCTGCTTCCTGAGAATCTTCTTTACTTCAGGCAGGTTCCACATTGTCTCCACGGGGCCGGGGCTCTCGCCTAGGAGGTCGCGCCGCACGAAGTGCGTCACAGCCGCGTTCCCTGACGCTGTCAAGGTCCTCAAAGGGTCGTACTTCAGCTTCGCTAGCAAGTCAGTCAAGGCCAACCTTTCACCCGCTGAACCCGAGTAGTGGTTCCAGGTTCAGCTAGATTTAACAATGATATGAATCCAGCGGCGGCTACTTGTACTGCTCCTTGTAGACGCTCTCCTCCACCAAGTCGAGGCGCGCCTCCAGCCGGGCCAGACTCATCTCGATCTTCATCAACCCGTCCCTGAGGCCGTCAGCGATCTCCATGAGAGCCACGCTCATCTCCAGGGGCAGGTCCTCCTTCACCTTGTAGTACTCGCTCTGGCTCTTCTTGATGAGTATGACGTTACTGATCCTGTGGATACCCTCGATCTGTGCGTTGAAGCTCTGCAGCTGCTTCTTCGCCTCGTCCAGCAGGGCTCTGTAGTCGCTGAGCTTTAGGTTCTCCCACGGGGTGTCGCTCAAGGAGACAACCACAGAAACTCGGGTTTGCAGCTATTTAGAGGCTTCCCCGGCCAAACGAGCCCTTTTTAGCGTTATTATACATTTCTCAAGGAAAAATATCAACGTTGCATAATGGACACATAGATTCTACGTTTTCAGTAAAATAGAAGTGCCCGAGTGTTCTCGTCGTGGAGGCGAAGGTTTCCATCGAGCCAAAGCCCGTTGAACCCCTCCGAAGCCCGCCTCCAGTTCTCCGCGGCTCTCCGGCCATCCGCTCCTCGGGCCGTCGTCCGCTCCCACTCGGGCAAATATCTGTTATCAACTGATCTGATATAGGTATAGTGTTGAACGTGGGCCACAAGTGGGGCTCGTATGCGAATCCCCACAACCATCTTTTTTGCGTCAATTATGTTAATAACGTCCCATCTATCTAGGACAACCAATACTTAACTGCCTGGGGTCAAGCGGCGGCGCGTCCGACCCCTGAATTGTAACGCTCATACCTTATTTCCCGGTAACACAACAGGGCTAGGCTCCCGGGCAATCTTATCAACTCGGAAGATCGAAGAGTAACCCGATGGAGCGCCTCACCAAGGCCCGCCTGACCAACCTGGACAAGGTGATCTACCCCCAGCTCGGGCTGACCAAGGCCCAGGTGATAGAGTACTATGTCAAGGTTGCGCCTCGGATGCTCCCCTTCCTCGTTGACCGGGCCCTTGTCAGGACCAGGTACCCGGACGGGATCGACGGCGAAGGCTTCTACGAGAAGGACGCCCCCAAGGGTACCCCGGAGTGGGTCAGGACCTACACGAAGTTCAGCGAGAGCGTCCAGAGGGACATCGACTACGTCGTCTGCGGCGACCTGGACACCCTTGTGTGGCTTGCGAACCTGGCCGCCTTGGAGCTCCACGTGCCCCTGTCGAGGGTGCCCCTCACGGACATCCCCGACCTGATCCTCTTCGACCTGGACCCTGAGCCACCTGCCGGCCTCAGGGAGGCAGTGCAGGCGGCGTTCCTCCTCAGGGAGACGCTGGAAGACCTGGGGCTCAAACCCTACGTCAAGAACTCGGGGAGGAAGGGCATCCACGTCGTCGTGCCGGTTGAGCCCCTCTACGGCTTCGACGAGACCAGCGGCTTCGTCCACGCGGTGGGGGTGAGGCTGGCGGCGGAGCACGAGCTCGTGGTCTCGGAGAGGAGCCAGACCCATAAGGCTGGAACCGTGCTTGTGGACTACCCCCAGAACAGCGAGCGTGGCACCATGGTTGCCCCTTACAGCCTCAGGGCGGTCAAGGAGGCCACCGTTAGCACGCCACTGGAGTGGAGCGAGCTCGCCACCCTGCGACCCCACGACTGGAACATCTTCAGCGTCCTCGACAGGAAGAAGGAGCCGTGGAGCCGGCTGCTCGATGAACCCTTCAGGCTCCCGAAGGTCTAACCTGCCACGGGGCTCAGCAGCGGGCCCGTGATAGGAAGTAGCAGCTTGTACAGCGTGAAGGTGACAAGGGCCGTAGCCCCAACGGACATGACCCAGAACAGGATGAGGGTCCCCACAGTCTTCTTGTTGATACCCGTCGCCCCGTAGCTGGAGAACCCCACCCCCACGAGGGCCCCGATGTTGGCCAGCGACGTGGATATGGGCAAGCCGTAGCCCATCACAAGGTAGGGGACGGTGACGAAGAGGTGCACCACCAGGGCGTTGGTTATCTCCGCAGCCGTCGCGCTGGCCACGTTGAGCCTGATGATGTTGAAGGCCACGGTCTCGATGACCTTGGGGCCCAGCCAGAAGCCCCCGATGACAACGCCTACGCTGCCGAAGACTGCGAGGATGAACATGACCCTCTCCTCGGGCGGGCCCCCCATGACCGTGTTCATCACGGTCACGTAGACCCCAGTCGCGTTGGCTATGTCGTTGGCGCCGAAGGCGTACGCCGAGTAGCAGAGGGCCAGCTTCAGCACCGTGCTCATCGACCTCTCCCACGACTCGTAGCGGCCACTCATTTTGACCAGGAACCTGTGGATGGCGAAGGCGACAACGGCTGCGAGGACCGGCGACGTGAACCAGCTCAGCACAACCGTCTGCACCATGCCCCACTTGACGCCGCTGACGCTGTACGCGGCTATGCCGTAGCCGAGGATACTGCCCACCACCGTGTGGGTGACGGATATCTCCAGGCCCCTGTAGTTGCATATCATTATCCACGTGAAGGCCGTGAGCACTATGATGATGGCCCCAAGGAGGTCTATACTCGGCACTATCCCTGTGCCCACCGTCTTCATGTTCATGTAGCCCTGGGACAAGGCGCCGACGGCCGCGAACACGGTGAAGAGCACGACGGACTGCTTGATGGAGAGCACCCTGGCGCCAACCACGTTGGCCGTGGGGGAGGCTGCGTCGTTGCCGCCGAGGGCTATCGCCATGAGGAACGAGAGCGCGAACCCTACCAGTAGGGCCGCCTCAGCTGTGTTCAAGAGAGCACCCTCAGCCTAAGAACCCCGTAAAATGTCGTTGGAGGCGAACTCGGCGCAAAGTACCCATACTTGTGCCTCGAACTCATCATATTAAGTCGTTGACTGCTGATAAAAAAAATAGACATCAATAGATTATAGATGACTATATAGGCTATATAGTAACTAGCTGGTGGGTTCTAGACCACAAAGGGGAGCCTAGGAAACCTTCAATATACATCGGCTGATCCTTCAACCATGAGGCTGAGGCCGCCCCCGTGGCTCGCGCTGCTACTCCTGGCCCCCGCGATGGGTGAGCTGCTGTCAGGCTCCTCACCTCCGGCCGAGTTCTTCCAGCCCTTCGGATTCACGATAATGACCGTGCTCTACGGCTGCGGGGCTCTGCTGTGCCGCGAACTCAAGGTCCGGTGGAGGAAGGGCGTGGGGAGCCTCGTCCTCCTGGGCTGCGCCTACGCCGTCGCGGAGGAGGGGCTGATGGTGGCCAGCTTCTTCAACCCGGACTGGGTGGACCTGGGCGCCCTCCACGGCTTCGGGCGAGCCCTGGACGTTAACTGGGTCTGGGCCGTGGAGCTCACCATCTACCACGCCCTCTTCAGCGTCACCGCGCCCGTGCTGCTGGTGGAGCTCATGTACCCGGACGAGAAGGCCGTGCCTTGGCTCAGCGGCAGGGGATTCAAGGTGGCCTCGGCGGCGCTCCTGCTGGACGTGTTCGGCGGCCTCGCGCTCTTCGGCGCGATGCTTCACTACTACCCGCCCGCCCCACAGTACCTGCTATTCATCGGCGTAGCCGCCTTCTTCGTACGCGCCGCACATAGGCTCCCCGGCGACTGGCTGAGGCGGGGTACGAGGCCCACGCGTAGACCTCTGTACTACGCGGCGCTGAGCCTAGTCACGGCGCTGGTCAGCGTCCTAATATTCGGCGCACTCCCCAACGTCTCCACGGCCGCCTACATGCCCCTAGTGGTCTCAGCGTCAGGGGTGCTCTTGGTCTGGAGCGTGATCAATCACCTCAGAGGCTACGACTGGAGGAAGGCTAGGAGGAGCCACCTCCTGGGCTTGGTGTCGGGGCCCGTTCTGCTCCTCGTCGCTGCGACCCCCATCCAGGAGCTGGACGCGTCCCGGGTGGACGACACCTCGGGTATGATGCTGGTGGGCGCCGCGTTCCTCGCGCTGCTGGGGTACCTGTGGTTCAAGGTCAGGGCGCGGGACACCCGTCTCTCAGGTGACCCTGTAGAGGTTTGAGCGTCCGCGTCTCCCGGCTGGCTCCAGGAGCCCCATCTTCCTGAGGCTGTACACCATCTTCTGGGCGAGGCCGCTTGACAGCTTGGACTCCCCAGCCAGCTCCCTGGCCGTGAAGCCGCCGCGCAGGGACGCGGGTAGCAGCCCCAGGTAGTCCCGGGGGTCCCCGAAGAGGCGCCGCTCGCGGACGGCCAGCAGCCTCCTGTCGGCGATGCTCCACCTGCGTCTCCTCCAGCTCCCCCTGCCGTCGTCCACCCACAGCTCCTCAGCGTCCACCATGACCACCTCCAGCTCGAACCCCTCCAACGTGGCCAGCTCGGGGGTGTACACGAGCTCGTAGAAGACCTCCTCGACCCTGCCCCTCTTGGGGGACCGCCGCCTGGACGCCTGCCCTCCGTGGGCGTCCAACCTGATGATCCACTTGTTCTGGGGCACCGGGTAGACCAGCCTGACCCTGTGGCTCCCCAGGAGGTCGATGAGCTTCTGCCTGATGGAGCCGAAGTTGCTAGTCTGTACCTCGACAAGGGTGTCGCCCTTGACGACGTCCACTATGTAGCCGTCCACGGCCGCCTCCACCACGTCGCCCTCCCCAGCGTAGAAGTCCTTGAGCTGGTTGTGGAGGCTCTGCTCTGTCACACCCAAGGCTACGCCCATACAGCTATAAATTCTGGGGACGACGCTCAACCATGGCCGCCAACCCCATCCTGGCCCTAGGGATAGCGGCTGGGCTGCTCTGGGGCATCGCATCGTATATCAGGGGCAGGGACGTTAAGCGGTCCATGCTGTCAGCGGTGCTGGTCGGCCTGGCCCTGGGCACACCCCTCCACTTCCTGCTGGTCCCGGGATATGCGGGATGGGCTGTAAACCAACAGCTGCACAGGCGACTGAACCGCAACTGGGTATCGTTCCTCGTGTCACTGGTGGGCGTCCCCGTGTTCTTCGGTCTGCTCCAGGTCACAGGGAAGATCATGGCGGAGTCCTACATCGCCGGCACCGTGGGCTTCGGGGAGACCGTGGTCATCAGCCTGGGGTGGGGGCTCATAATAGCCGTCCTCATACTGGTGGGGTGCGCCCTGTACGCCGTCGCAAGCCTCGCCGCCTCCATCAGGCGCCGCTGGGTCCAAGCAAACCATTAAGATTAGGGTTTCCCACAGAACCCTTGGTGAACAATTTGAGCGACCTGCAGGCGGAGCCCTCCACCAGGAGCATCTGGAGCGGGAGGATCAGCATCGGCCTAGTGAACGTGCCTGTGAAGCTGTACACCATGATCAAGGACCAGAGCTTCAGCTTCAAGTTCGTGCGCAGGGGCGACGCGTGCCCCCTCAAGTACGAGCGCGTCTGCACCCTGGACAAGGAGGTGGTGCCTTGGGGAGACGTGGGCCGAGCCGTGGAGGTGCGTAAGGGCGAGTACGTGGTCTTCAGCGGCGAGGAGCTGGACGCGCTGCGGCCCGAGTCCAACAGGAAGATCGCCATAGACAAGTTCGTGCCCCTGGGCCAGGTGGACCGCGTCTTCTACGACGCCAGCTACATCCTGGCCCCGGATAAGAGCGAGGACAGCTACGGCCTCCTGCTCGAGGCGTTCAAGGAGAAGGGGATGGCCGGGGTCGGCAGGTTCACCCTACGCACCAAGGAGTACCCGGTCATCGTGTACCCGTACCGCGGCGCTCTCATAGTCACCACACTGAGGTACAGCGACGAGGTGGTGGACCCCCAGAACGTTAAGGAGGTCCAGGAGGTGAAGGAGCCGTCCAAGGAGGAGCTGAACCTCGCTCTCAAGATCATCGAGAACCTGAGAGGCGACTTCGACATCAAGGACTACAGGGACACGTTCCGAGACGAGGTGGAGAAGCTGGTGGAGAAGAAGATGCGGGGCGAGACCATCAAGGTGGAGGAGCCCCAGGCCGAGGAGGTCCGTGGCCTCATGCAGGCCCTCCAGGACACACTGGCGCAGATGCAGCAGAGATGAACACCTACAGCCCTATGCTGGCCCGCCCAGCGGAGCGCCCCTTCGACGACCCCGACTGGGTCTTCGAGGTCAAGTGGGACGGGATAAGGGCCATAGCATACGTGGGCGAGAACCTCAGCGTCCGCAGCCGCAACGACAAGGAGCTCACCGGCAGCTTCCCCGAGCTGGAGGAGCTCAAGGAGCTGACCTCCAACGCGGTGCTGGACGGCGAGATCATAGTTTTCAAGGGCGGCCGCCCGAGCTTCCGGGCCGTAGCCAAGAGAAACCAGCTCACGAACCCGGCCGAGGTCGAGGAGGCGCGGGCCATGAGCCCCGCCACCTACGTGGTCTTCGACGTGCTTGAGAAGGACGGCGTAAGCCTCATCGACAGGCCCCTGAGTGAGCGGCTTGAGATACTAGGCATGGTGCTCGGGCGGGGCCGCTACGTGGTCCAGAGCGTCCCAGTGAAGGAGCGCGGCGTAGACTACTACGAGGCGGCCGTCAAACGCGACCTTGAGGGCGTTGTCGCCAAGCGGCTCAGCAGCACCTACCAGCCGGGAACCCGGAGCGGCGACTGGATCAAAGTCAAGCGGGTTAAGAGCTGCGACTGCGTCGTCTTCGGCTTCACCCCTGGCGAGGGGGCCCGCTCAGACACCTTCGGGGCCCTGCTGCTGGGCCTCTACGACGAGGGCAGGCCCGTGTACGTGGGCCGCGTCGGCACAGGGTTCGCAGACGCAGACCTGAAGGGCATCAGGAGCACCCTGGACGGGATGAGGGTCGACGACCCGTGGTTCACTGACCCGGACATACCCGGGGGCTCGGCGTGGGTCAGGCCCAGGCTGGTCGCCCAGGTGGGGTACAATGAGGTGACCCGCGACATGCGGCTCAGGGCGCCCAGGTTCATGGGGTTCAGGGACGACAAGCCCCCCGAGCTCTGCGGCGTGGCCCAGATCAGGCCCCAGAGGCTGGACGAGTACTACTCTAAGCGGGACTTCTCTGTCACCCCCGAGCCCGCGGGAGGCTACACTCCCGGGGCGGGCAACAGCTACGTGGTCCAGGAGCACCACAGCAGGCGCACACACTGGGACCTCCGGCTGGAGAGGGACGGCGTGTTCGTCAGCTGGGCGGTGCCCAAGGGTGTGCCCGCCGAGCCGGGTGAGAGGAGGCTGGCCGTCCGGACCGAGGACCACCCCCTGGAGTACGGCGGATTCGAGGGTGTAATACCTGTGGGCCAGTACGGCGCCGGCACCGTGGAGACTTGGGACCGCGGCTTCTACTTGCCCGTCAGGTGGATGGACGACAAGGTCGAGGTGGTCCTAGCCGGAGGTCGACTCAGGGGCCGGTACGAGCTCGTTCGTACGAACCCTGAGAAGGGCGAGTGGCTACTCTTCAAGAAGCCCTGACCCGGACGTTCAGCACACCTTAAAACAACGCGAAGCGTCATGCTTCATGGATGAGGGGACGGCTATACGCGGGCTCCATGGGGTGGAGCTACGGCTTCTGGGGCATATACGGCGGCCTCAGGCAGGGAGACTACCTCCGCGAGTACGCGCGCCACTTCAGCAGCGTAGAGATCAACAACAGCTTCTACAGGATACCGTCCGAGTCCACGGCGGCGGGGTGGGCGTCCCAGGCCCCCGACGGGTTCATGTTCAGCGCCAAGTTCCCGCAGGCCGTCAGCCACAGCCCGGGCCTCAGGTTCGACGAGGGCAAACTGTACGCTTTCCTGCACAACATGAAGGCCCTGGGCTCCAAGAGGGGGCCGCTGCTGGTCCAGCTTCCGCCGACGCTTAGACCCGAGAAGGCCGAGAGGTTCACGGCCCTACTCGATGCGCTCCCCAGGGGAAGCCTCTACGCGCTGGAGGCCAGGCACAGGGGCTGGTTCCGGCCAGAGACCTACCGGGCGTTAGCGGATCACGGCGTCGCCTTGGTTCAGGTGGAGCACCCCTGGCTGCCGGCCTCGACGGAGGTCACCGGCCCCTTCGTGTACATCCGGTTCGAGGGCGACCGCAAGAAGGTCAACGGCGGGGTGGGAGCCGTGGAGGTGGACCGCGGCGAGGACACCGCCAGATGGGCCGAGAGGATCAGAGGCTACCTTGACACGGGCCTGAACGTGTACGCCTACTTCAGCAAGTACTACTCCGGGTACCCGCCAGCCGACATAGAGAAGCTGGAGGAGCTGGTCAGCCGAGGCCCCTGAGGAACGCGGCAAGCTCCCCGGGATCGAAGAGCCCCACGTGGGCCCTCAATATGACGCCGTCCACGTCGACGACGAAGTCGGCTGGGCTCTGGGTCTCCCGGCCCTCGTAGGGCCCGTGGACCTTGCCGGCCTTCCTCGCGTCCCTCGCCCGCCTGAATATCTGTATGATGGAGATGGGCCCGAGGGCGCCCACGCCGTAGGCGTCGTAGACCCTGTACCCGCCGTCCTCCATGGGAACGGCCACCACGGGGAAGTCCACGCCCAGGCCGCTGATGTACTCGGCGGCGGACTCCGGTCTCGACTGGACCATGTATATGACATCGATGCCCGTCTCCCTCCTGAACCTGATGAGCTGGTCGAAGTCGTACTGGCAGACGGGGCACCCGAAGTACCTCCCGAAGACGAGGAGCACCCTCCTGCCCTTGTACTCGCCCAGGGTGACCCTGCCCATGTTCACCGAGTCTAGGCTGAACTCTGGGGCGGTGTCTCCCGGCTTAAGCTTAACCATGAACAGTCATCGCGTCGGGGTTACTTAGAGGTTCCGCGGAGCCAACAGTTATCCGCCTCTGAACCAGTAATCAGACATGGCTTCTAGGAGGCTCAGGGTAGGCTTCATCGGGGCCGGTTTCATAGCCCGGTTCGCGGCATCCAGCTGGGTCGGCGTAAGGGACGCCGACATAGCGGCGGTCTACAACCACAACGAGAAGGGGGCCAGGGAGCTGGCCTCCTACGTGGAGAGCCTGGGCATGCCCAAGCCCAGGGCCTACACGGACATCCACGGGATGCTGGGAAGCAAGGCAGTGGACGCCGTCTGGGTCATGACACCTAACTTCGCCAGGCTGGAGACAGTGAAGGCCGTCGCAGAGGAGGCCAGGCAGGGCCGAGGCGACCTGGTGGGCGTGGCGTGCGAGAAGCCCCTCGCGCGCACACTGGATGAGGCCGAGGAGATGACGAGGCTCATCGACGCCGCCGGGCTCCTCCACGGCTACCTTGAGAACCAGGTCTTCTCCCCCAGCGTCGTCAAGGGCAGGGACGCCGTATGGAGGCACGGCGCAAGGGCGGCGGGCCGCCCCTACCTGGCGCGGGCTGCAGAGGAGCACGGCGGCCCACACAACAGCTGGTTCTGGGACCCCAGGCTCAGCGGAGGCGGCGTCCTGCTGGACATGAGCTGCCACAGCCTAGAGGCTTGCAGGTACCTGCTCACGGACCCCGACAAGGCTAAAGACAGTCTGAAACCCGTCAAGGTTCAGGCGTCCATAGCGTCACTCAAGTGGACCAGAGAGCCCTACCTGTCCAAGCTTAGGGAAACCTACGGGGTTGACTACTCTGTGGCTCCCGCGGAGGATTACGCGTCGGTTAACATCGTCTACGAGGACGATGAGGGCCAGCGGGTGCTCTCTGAGGCCAAGACAAGCTGGAACTACGTGGGCCCCGGCCTCAGGCTCAGCCTGGAGGCCCTCGGCCCAGAGTACAGCCTCTCCATGAACAGTTTGAATCAGGAGCTGAGCGTCTTCTTCAGCCGCAACGTCCAGGTCCCAGCCTCAGAGGAATTCGTGGAGAAGCAGACAGCCGAGCAGGGCCTCATACCCGTGGTGCCCGACGAGGCGGTGGCCTACGGGTACCAGCACGAGAACAGGCACATGGTCCGCTGCTTCCTGGAGGGGAGGATGCCCGAGGAGAACTGGGGCGACGGGCTCCTCGTCACAGGGCTGATGATGGCTGCCTACAAGTCGGCCGAGGAGGGCAGAACCATAATATATGATCCGAGAAGCCTGAGGGGCTTCACCCCGGCCGTGGCTCGGGGGACGTGGGTTCCAGGCTAGGCCTCTGCGGCGAACTGGGGTGCCTTATCGCTCTCCTCCGGTTCCTTGATGAACAGCATGATCATGGTGGTGGTGAGCAGCCCCAGGGCGGAGTTTACGAAGAAGGGTATCCCGTACCCGGGGACCTGAAGCCCCATTACGTCGAAGGTCACCATCCTGTAGGTGTCGTAGACCCAGGTGCTTACGATGGGGCCGACGACGCTGCCCGCCGTGAACCCGGCGCCGAAGAGCCCGAACAGCCTGCCCCTGTACTCGGGCTGCACCAGGTCGGCCCTGAGCGCCCTGAAGGCCGGCATGCTGGTGTTGAACCCAAGGCTTCTGACGCTGACCACGATCCCGGCCTGGGTGATGTTGGCCGTGAAGGGCAGCAGGATGTCGGCCAGCCTGGACGTGTAGTTGCCCAGCCCTATGAGGGGCTTCCGGCCCAGCCTGTCGCTCGACCTACCGGCCACGTAGCTGGCGAAGAGCCCGATGAAGCCGCTGACGCTTATGATGGTGCCTATGCCAATGGCGTCCATCCCGAACCGGTCCGTGTAGAAGAGGACCATTATGGGCATGATGAAACCCATGCCCATGCCGTTGATGAAGCTGTTCACCATGATGATCTTCAGCTGGTTGGTCCACACGATCTTGGGCTTCTCCTTGGATTCACCGGCCCTCAGTTTTGTGCGCCTCTCGGGCTCAACGATCTTCAGGTAGACCACTACCAAGGCCAAGAGGGCGAACAGGGAGTCCACGAAGTAGGGTATCCTGTAGCTGGTGAGCAACGAGAGGCCCTCGGCCACGGCGAGCCACTGGATGCCTCCGCCGAAGAGGGGGCCCAGGTTGTGGCCTACCATGTTCATGGACATGATGAACCCAGACGCCTCGCCCCTCTGCCGCGGCTCCACAAGGTCGATGAGCAGGGTCTCCGAGGCCAGCATGGCCCCGCTGGACACTGCCCCGTTTAGCATCCTTATCAGGAGCAGCCACTCCCAGCTGGGCACCAGCCCCGTGAGGACGCCGAGAACGACGTCGGCGGCCAGACCGTACATCATGACCCGCTTACGCCCGTAGGCGTCCACGATGGCCCCCATCCGAGGGGACAGCACCGCGGAGGCCACCATGAAGCTGCTGGTGAACAGGCCCACGCTGGCCACCGTGGCTCCCAGCCCGATAACGTAGTTGGGGAAGAAGGACAAGGGCAGCGCCACGGCCAGTGACTCTATCAACTGGACTGCCCCCAAGATCAGCACGGCACTGCCGAGTCTCCCACTCAAAACATCATCCCCGAGACCAGACAACTGCGCCGCCTGCTCATATAAACTCTTAGGGGGCGGCCCCCAGGGCCGCTTCGAGGGCCTCGTGGTCATGAACGGTGAAGGCGACGAGGAGCACCTCGCCTCCCCACGCCGTCTCCCCAATGAATTCCCTGATGCTCCTGACCGCGACCCTCGAAGCCTCCTCCACCGGGTACCCGTAGGCCCCCGCGCTGATGCAGGGGAACGCGACCGACCTCAAGCCCAACTCGGCCACGATCCTCATGCAGCTTCTGTACGCTCTGCGCAGAAGCTCGGCCTCGCCGCTACCGCCGCCCCTCCAGACGGGCCCCACCGTGTGGATCACATGCCTCGCCTTCAGCGCACCACCCGTGGTCACGACGGCCTCCCCCGTGGGCAGCCCCTCGGGGTACATGGTCCGCCTGATCTCCCTGCACTCGGCGAGGATCGCGGGGCCACCGGCCCTGTGGATGGCGCCGTCTACGCCCCCGCCGCCCATGAGGCCCGGGTTGGCTGCGTTGACCACGGCGTCAACATCCAGTTCCGTGATGTCCCCTAAGACCGCCCTCAACAAGATGAGCCCTAAAAAGATGACGGTATATGTTTATATGGTCCTTTCCCGTTGCCGTGCAGTATGATCGGCCTTCACCTCATGGTCGATGGAGTCTACTCGGAGCCCGTGGGCAGGGCCACCGTTGAGCGCATCCTCAGGGAGCTGCCCAGCCTGATAGGCATGAGCATCCTTCTTGGGCCCTACGTCGTGGAGGGCGTCCCCGAGAACCCAGGTTGGACTGGCTTCGTCGTCATCGACAAGAGCCACATCAGCGTCCACACCTTCACGGAGACAGACACCGTGTCCATAGACGTCTACAGCTGCAAGCCCTTCGACGCCGAGAAGGCCGTAGCCTACCTGAAGGACGTGATCTCATTCAGAGAAGTCTCCACCCGCACCCTGACCCGTGAGGTAGCGCAACCCAGCAGAGCGAGACTACAAGGCCCGTGAAGGCTGAATCAACGTTTATAATTCAAGGTTCCCCACGCCCCTACTGATCGTCATGTCAGTAGCTGAACGACTCAGGATGCTCTCCGACATGGAGGAGAAGTACGCCGTAGAGCTCGGGAAGGAGTACAGGGGCTACGGGAACGAGGTGGTCCGGCAGCTCATCGGTAGCGTCATGGTGGACAGCAAGAAGCACGCGGGCCTCTACAAGACCGCCGCATCCATCATGGAGGGGAAGAGCCTCAGCATAATGGACCTGGAGTTCGAGGAGCTGGAGAAGAAGCTCAAACTCCACATCGAGAAGGAGCAGGAGATGATCGAAGCCGCCAAGGGCCTCATGGACGAGGTGAAGGACGAGCGCGTCAAGAAGATACTCACATGGATATACGAGGACGAGCTCTTCCACCACCCCATGCTGAAGGTGCTCCTAGATGTGGTCCTCAAGCGGGAGACGATAAGCGAGCAGGACATCTGGGACATGCTCTTCAGGGACCTGCCCACCCACGGCCACGCCCCCGACCCCAACGTTGGCGTTCTCTACGGGTGAAAGCCCCACCCCCCTCACAGATCCTGAATCCTTTTTACATTCCATATCACACCCAGCGCGGTGCCCCAGTTGTTATTAGGGGCCTACTGTGATAAGACCGGCCTAACATTAGGTAAAAAAAATGTTTTTATTCTAAAAAAAACAAGGTTTTTAAAGTAAAATGCGGTTAATTTTCTTAGGATGCCTGAGAGAAAGTACAAGTACCATACCGTAAATCTACCTGAGAGCCTGGCCCAGAAGATAGAGGAGGTCATAGAGAGCGGGAACCACGGATACACCAGCATACCTGACTTCGTCAAATCGGCCGTCCGCCGATACCTGAGAGACCTCGGGTACCTAGTATAGACCGCTGACACCCCGTGCGTCCCGTCGCTGGGCCCCAAGTGAGATAGGTGCTACTCCATCTATGCGGCTGCCTGATCACAAAGCTTATTGAAATTCATCGATAAGACAATAGCTAGACATGAACCCTAAGCCCGTTTTCGATGAAGTGTGGAAGAGGGTAATCACCCGCTCAGGGGAGGTATTCTTCACCAAGACGGGTCTCCGGTTCACTTACACAGTCGACGCGGACAAGATACGCGTAAACCGCGTCAACTACACTGTAAATAAATCGGATCTATTGAAGGCGTACGAGGTAGCCCCAGTTGCGGGGCCAAGCGAGTTGGCGTCAACTGTGCGTGGCCCCACGTACGTGTGGGCCATCATCCACGACGCCAGGGTGTCCCTGAAGCAGTGGTAGGCCACCAAAACACAATTATATCGCTAGCGAAATAGGTTTGATCATGGTTAAATGCAGAGGATGCGGGGACGAGCTGGCCAAGGAGGCCAACTTCTGCCCCAAGTGCGGCCTCAGGACGGAGAAAGGGGAACGCGAAGGAGTTAAGACCCCGGTCACGCCTAGGCCGGACTGGGAGAAGGAAATGGAGAAGGCCCTCAACAACGCCACGAAGCTCATGGACGACGCCTTCCAGGCGGCCAAGAAGGGGCTGCAGACAGTCGCGGACGAGGTGGGGGTGGAGGTGGAGAAGGCAAGGGGCCCAAGAACCAGAAACCTGGAACCCGTGTACTGCCCCAATTGCGGCAAGAAGAACCCGGGAGACTCCCTGTACTGCACGGGCTGCGGGAAAGAGATACCCGGATAGATGGCTGTGTAGCCAACGTAACCCTCCTTTCTATTTTTCAGCCACGTTGAAGACAGATGTTGCCGGTCACCAGAATCATAGCGTCCCCGGAGAAGACTGGGTTCACCCCTGGCTCCCATGCGCCTCTAGTTGGCCACTGGAAAGAACCATAACGCAGTGCGTCCTAGGCTAGAGTATGCGCGTCCTCTGCAGCGGAAGCTACCTAGCCGACATACTGGTGCCGGGCTTACCGGGGATAGGGCCGCCCGGCAGCCTGACCTACGCGCCCAAGGGCATCCACCTCTCGCCGGGAGGCCACAGCGCCAATGTCGCCATAGACCTGGCCCAGCTTGGGCAGAGCGGCGTCCACTCGACAGGGTGCCTAGGGGACGACGCCCTCGGGGAGTACATAGTAAAGGAGTTGACCAGAAGCGGAGTCACGGCCCACCCCCAGGTGGCCGCCGGGGTTCCGACCGCCAAGAACGTGGCTCTCATCGTGGAGGGCGAGGACCGCAGATTCATAGCCGAGCTCACAGCCAACACACTCCTGGAGCCACGGCACGTTATGGCGCTGGTGGAGGAGCTGAGGCCGGGCGTCTTATACCAGGGGACCGTGGGCGGCCTGAGGTACGTGGACCAGCAGCTAGGCCAGGTTCTCGCCCACGCCAAGAGCCTGGGCGCGGCCACGCTCGTGGACGTCATCCCCCCCACGGGTGACTGGAGCCACCTGAATGGAGCCTACAGGCACATGGACTGCATTCACCTCAACCTCCACGAGGCAATGCAGCTGACCTCAAGTAAGTGCGTCCGCGAAGCGCTGAACGTGTTGACGGAGAACAAGGTTCCGCTGATCCTCATCTCAGACGGTGAACGAGGGCTCCACGCGTCACTCGGAGGGATGAGGATAAGGATGCCGGCGTTCAGCGTACAGGCCGTGGACCAGACAGGTGCAGGGGACGCCCTGTGCGCGGGCCTCATAGAGTCAGTGAGCCGCCACGGTCTAAGCCTCGGGGGTCTGGGGGAGGCAGACGCGGACGTAATCCTGTGCATGCTCATGGAGGCTCAGGCGGCGGGAGCGGCGTG
>CAZAKG010000032.1:0-23067 GCA_964485755.1 uncultured Candidatus Bathyarchaeia archaeon
AAGAAAAAATATGTAAATTATTATGAATTTTGTCTACAATCGCTCCAGGACCGCCTTTACCAATTTTAGGTACTGGATCAATTGTAGTTAAGAGTAGTCTTTTTTTCATATAATTTATCTTCATCTGTCTATTATCTTATTGAGTGCGCGAAATATTAAATTTAACCCTTAAACTATAATTATCTCTAAATGGAATAGCATTAATATCGAACATATATTTACCAGTTAATTAATCATATTATTTATGATCAATTTATTTTCGATGCACTCACGTGTCACATGAATCCCTTTTTTTAGGGCCTCTATCCTTTTTCATGAAAAAATTTAAGACATCATCACTTTCTAGATAAGATAAATTGAATATACTCCTCTTGACCTTTAAACCCAACGAAGGGAAGGCCCTGGGTAAATCGTTGTGTGATCTAGGTCATAACGTTATTGTAGAATCTGTGGAATTACGAAATAGGTCTATTTTCAATAACTTGTATAGGGTAACTGCATCTTATTACAGACATAGAAATAGGTTTGACGTAGTAATTACTGATAGCCTTGATTATAACGGATTGTTGGCCTTATTTTTATCACTGCGTAGCGAAACGCCCTTGATAGTTTATCTCAAGGGATTTTATCCAACTGATTCATTGGATACCTCGTCACATTTTTCACGTTGGATTACCAACAAAGTCAGTATCGCTATTCTCACACACGCAAATCACATATCATACAACAGTAGCTTCCTGAAGACACAATACAATGATTATTTTACTATTCATGGAAAGCAGAACATAGTAAACAAACCGTCAACCATCATTCATCAATCCATAGATGAGGAATATTTTGTGAAATATATCTCAATTAACTCTCAAATTAAAAGAATTCTCTATGTTGGAAACTTGGATTTCAAGGGCAAGTACCGTGGAGTTAGGTTACTTCTTGATGTATGGAGTGATCATAAAGCAGAGGATGATGTTGTTTTAACAATAGCGGGATCGGGGCGATACTTGAAATACATTAAGGAACTGGTTGAAAAAGACAATATAAAGAAAGTAGAGCTCCTTGGACATGTTTTAAAGCCAGATTTAATCCAATTGTATTCCTCATCTTATCTTTTTATATATCCTTCTTACCAAGACGCCTTGCCTTCCGTTGTACTTGAGGCTCAGGCCATGGGCCTACCAGCAATAGTCACAAACACTTCTGGGGCTCAAGAAATTGTAGATGACGATATCACTGGAATAGTATGTGATCCAGAGAAAGAGGTACTTGAAAAAGCCATTACGCAGCTATTAGATGATACGCAATTAAGGGATGAAATGTCGTATGAAGCTAGACGTCGTATCAAAGGAATGTTTACGTGGGATGTCGCAGCGTCGCAGTTTGTTACTATTTTTAACAATCTAAAATCCTGAAACAAGTAACTGTGAGGGGATTGACGGCGTCTTTATTTTATCTGTAGTGATTGTCAATACAAATGATGTTATATTAGCATGAAAATTAATTAAGCTAATGATTATCACGGAAAAGCATAGATCACTGCTGTTATCGTTCTCACCAGTGATAATCATGTTTTCTGTCACAATTGTATCTTGCGTTGGGTGGTTGCTAGACTCGACGCTGTACAAGTTGATAGCCCTATTTGCTACCTTGAACCTATCGGGGGTGTATCTTTCAGCTCTACTGAAAAAGGAACTAGGTCTTGAACTTGACGAGTTTCTCATATCAAACCTGATGATCAGCTCAATGATCTCAGTTTTCGCTTACACATACTTGTCTTATTTAGTTCCTCAAGTCTCTAGGCTTCACGTTTTCACGGCTCTGACTCTACTTGTACTATTACAGGGCATTATTTTCTATAAGAAACACTGGACGTTTACCTTCTATCACAATTTACCTTTACTCAAGATTCTTCAATATGAGATAGCTATCATTACTAGTGGCCTTGTAAGCTCGGCCTTGGTTTTTAAACGGCTCACACCCGAATTGTGGATTGGGAGTGACACCTGGGAGACGGCCATTGTTTGTAGAAACATAGTTAGGGTAGGGCTTTCTCCGTTGGAGGCTCTCAGTTACTATGAGACCTTTCTAACGATGAGCCACCCTGTGTTTTACTATCTTGTTTCTCTTGTATCTTTAGTGTGTGAGGTTGATGTCGATTTCATTGTCAGGTCTGGTCCACTATTTTTCGCAGCAGTGTGTGGAACGTTGACTTATATAGCTGTGAAGAGGATGATTAATCCTATAGCTGGCTATATTGCCCCCGTTTTTCTGTTCTTGAACCCTTTTTTCAACTTCAGGTTCAGTATGCTACTCAGGGAAAACCTCAGCATAATGATTCTTGTGCTTTTCTTCACTCTTTTGTACGCAAGGAGGCGTGCTGACTACAGGATTTTACCGGGATTCATTATAGTTAATGGGTTGCTTCTCGCCGCAATCACGACAACTCATCCTTTCACTGTCCTTTTTCTGCTTGGGATAATGACCGTGTATTTCTACATTGATTATGCTAATAATAGATACACATACATCAAAGAAGTTGTGATGTCATCCATTTTATGTATTATATTTATTATCCCAGACATCATGCCTATGTATATTCCCGTTAACCATTTTCTAATTAACAATAAATCATCTATTGGCACAATAATATTGATTTCTATAGGTGTGCTCACTGCATCTATATGTTCATTTTTTTACATAGATAAAATCAGGAAACTCATAGCAACTTTTGATTATAGGCGAGTTAGAAGTGTATACGTTGTGATTGTACTTCTCCTCTTCTCTTACATTATTTTTAGACCGACGATTCTAAACAACTACATATATGAGTACATAAGACTAAATATGTTCTCCACAATAGTTATCGTCCTCGGGGTGCTAGGTTTCGTATTCGAGCCTCCCTCGACGAGAAACGTCATCATAATTACTATGACGGTGTCTGTCTCACTTCTCATGTGTGTGTACCTTCTTAGAGTAGCTGTGCCGCTTGACCGTACAGCCGTTTACACAGCCTGGGTTCTATCGTACTACGGTTCGCTCTACTTCTCGAAGCTCCTAGAGCCCTTCACCCTCAGGTTAGTAAATGCACCCCATAATCCACGTGATGTTACTGGTTTGCTGAAGAGCTCCCAGCAATATGTAGTGCTGCTTTTCCTGCTTTCAACGGTCGTCTACTGGGAGGCAGCGGCTTTACGACCGAGTTTCACGGAGTTCTCGTCTGCTGACATAGATTCAGCTCGGTTTTTCGTCTCCTCCCTCGAGGAAGGGGATCTGGTTATACCAATAAGAACCAATTACATCTTGCAGTACGTTGATGTGCCAAGGGAATGTGTTGTCACCACAAGCGCTGAAAGGGAGTGGATGTGGAAGATGTGCAACGCAGATTCCCCCGATCAGTTATTCGTCGACGTTCCTGAGCGGTTTGCGGATGTTAAACGTATGAAGTTTTGTCTTCTGTTCAATGACTTTTTTGGGTCGAGGACGATTTTACCCTCTAAAGAGTTTCTGGGAGAGTATGGTGACTTCTCCTTTTATGGGTCTTTGATAGTGTTCACGATAAACGTTCCCTACAATGAGATCGATAGGCCCATTAATAGAGTGAAATACATCTGCGGGGTCTCTGATGAGCCGATCCTTCCTGGAAGTGTAAAAGGTAACCTTACTATATCAGATGTTAGCAACGTGGTCGTCGATACACTGCAAAGTATGAGCCGATCTAGACTCTACGTTTGTGGTGATGGATTAGGAAACAAAGGAATATGGTGTGCACAATCAGATGACGGATTGAATTGGGTAACAAGCCTCGATCCAGTTCTATCGGGCGAGTACAGCGACCCGTTCGTGATAATTGACGGGGGCATCCTCCATTTATATTGTATGGACATTGCCTCGAACGAGTTGGTTAGCTTCACGAGTCAGGACGGGTTGCACTGGTCCGACAGGATGGTGGCTGTAGCTAACCAAGATGCCTCTAACGTATACTGGAGAGCCTCGTCTCCTGTACTCTGGGCCGAGAATAGCACATATCACATGATCTACGAGGAGACAACTGTCACTTCACAGGGGACGAACATCCAGCTAGTTCGATTAACATCAGATGACTGTGAGAGCTGGGAGACCCAGGACAGCCCTCTTCACTTGTGGGCGGTAGACTACTCCTTCTGGACCGTAAAGTTTGACCGTGTTTTAATCGATGACGTCGTCGTTGCTGATGAAGGGATTATCTTTATTGTACGGGCTCTCAGGGACAACTTCGAAAACGATGAGTGGGTAACCGGCACGCTAATCACGAGGCCTGAGCGCCCCGAACAATCATACTTCCAAGAAGTAGAGCTCATGAATCTCCCAACAGCCTCGAGCACAGTAGACTCAGTCCACGTGTATATGGGCTCAGGCTCAGGTCCTACCATCTTCTACATCTATGAACGGTCGCTTGGCAACGGTGAATCGGGCCTGTACCTTGGTTATCCGGTTGCAGATCCTGTGATCCACTGAACCGATCAAGGGTAGGGTGAAAATCTCCTCGGGTATCTTCTAGCCTCTCGTCATGATGGGTCCCTGTTCTATATGTAGCCTACACCTATTCAACTAGCCATAAATCGCCACCGGACCCCTCTTCCGTATATGCAAGGCTACAGATCGGTGCCCCGCACGCTATTAGGCGCTATGCCGATCGTAGCCCAGGTCGCACTGGTCTTACTGCCCAACTATTTCTCCCTAGAGACAAACTTTCTATGCATTCTAGCCTACTTCGTCGTTTTCTCCGTGATGACGCCCTTCTACCTTTCGTCGCTGATCGGCTCCAAGCTCAGAATGGATGAGCTGGAGGTTGTATGCGTATCACTGTTCCTCGGCTCAGCCGTCATCATGACGGTCTACATCCTGTTAACCCAGGCGCTGGCCGAAGTGTCGAGGTCTCTCCTCTTATCGGTTCTAACGGGGTTGTCCCTGTGCTCCTATCTCCTCAGTATCAAGTACGGGCGCAGGAGCCTCGAAGAGGGCTCATCAATGGGAAAGGTGCTCGACGTGTTCGCCGCCTACCTGTCGGTGTTGACGGGGGCCTACCTAATCATTAGAGTGATACCGAGTCTATACTGGCGGGGACCTGATGGCTGGGAGACAGCCTCGGTTGTGAGAACAATAGCTGAGAGGAGCCTCGACCCTGGCACGACTATCTCTTACTTCTACGGCTACGTGCACATATGGAACGCAGGCTTCTACTACTATCTCGCGGCCATACAGCTCATCACCGGTGCCACTGTGGAGAACATGCTCCGGTACGGCGGCACCTTCTCAGCTGGGGCGCTATGCTTCGTGACCTACGTAGTTGTGCGACGAATGGCAGGGTCGTTAGCAGCCCTTCTTTCCGGGCTGCTGCTATTCACGAATCCCATGTATCTCACCAGGTTCGTGACCCCGCTGAGAGAGGGCTACGGCTTCTCCCTCCTCATCTTGGCCTTCCTTTTCGTCAAGGCGAGGGGGGACGTTGGCGACAAGCGCCCGAACACCACATACATATGCGTAATGGGCTTCATCCTAGCCTCCTCCGTCGTGGTACACATTCTGCCCAGCCTGTTCCTCATCGCCGTCCTGGCGCTGTACACGCTGTACTACTGGTTGAGGAAGGAATCATCATTGATGGTGGAGAATCTCTACATCCTACTTGCCTCAATCGTCTTCATAGGCTACTATGCGGTTTACCTTGAGGAGTCGCTTGCCTGGTTTGTCGGTGTGGTGATGGAGGGCGGCGTCTTCCTACTCCTCATCCCAGCGTCAGCCATCATCATCACATGGTATGCGTCCAGGGCTGCACATGGACCGGAGGCCGAGCGTTACATCTCGCTAGCGGTTCTCCTATCCCTGATCGTCGTCTTCACAGACCTGTTCCTGACATCCGGTAAATCCGGCCCCTTCAACGACCTGTCCATGAACCCGTTCTCAGGCGTCATCCTTTTCATAGGGCTATTCGAGCTGCTGACAAACCTGGAAAAGGTGCCGCCATTCGCGTCATCCATTATCATGGCCACGGGTTTCTTCACGGTCTTCAGCTACGTCGGCGTCACCGTGCCCCTCGAGAGGTTCTCGCAATACCTGTCGTGGGTGGCCACGTACCTCTGCGTCAGCTTCCTCTCGCGCCTACTCAACGCCAACTGGGTCCACGTGTCCAGCCTCCGGGAAGTGAGGTTACTTAAGAACATGAGGCCTGAGGCGCCCCTCCTCGTAGTGCTCGTCTTGGCGACCTCGCTAGGCGGCGCCCTCCAGACGCCTCATTACCCCTACTACTTCGACGAAGCCGAGATAGCCGACACCCGGGCCTTCAACGCACTGGTCCAGGAGGGCGACCTTGTCATCCCTCAGGAGACCCTGCGCCACTTACTCTACTATACTGGAACCAGCTACGATAGCCTGGTTACTGGCAAGGACTACTGGAAATGGATGATCCCCATTTGCACCGTTGATACCCCTGAGGAGTTATCTCATCTTGTCGAAACTATATACCCCGGCAAGACGAGGGCCGTGTTCTTCAGCACCACGAACAGGTACATGATGAACGACCCGTGGGTCAACAGGACCATACTCGAAGGCTACTGCCGCGAGCACTTCGTGGGCCGCGTCAAATACTACACCATGGACATACCTTACGTCAGGAACAACCTGCCGGCGGAGAAGATCAGAGGCGTGACGGTGAGCCTCGACGAACCGGTCATCACCACTGAGGAGGCCGTCACTAGCATAAGCAACGTGTTCAGGGACCGCGAGGATCGGCGCCGACTCCTGTACGCGACGGGGAGCGGCCTCTGGTCAGCGTCTAGCCTCGACGGCGCCGCCTGGACCCTGGAGGGGGTCAGGGTGCTCGACGGGGCGTATCTCAGCCCGTACCTCGTCGAGTGCGGAGGCGAGTACCACCTCTTCGCCGAGGACCCCTTATCTGGGGCGGTCGCCCACTACGCGAGCCAGGACACCTACTTGTGGGAGAGCCTGGGAGGCTTCGACCCGCCCCCCGAGAGCCTCTACTACCGCGCCGAGTCGCCCGTCGCCTGGACCGAGAACGGGACGATGCGCGTCATGTTCTGGGAGACCGCGGTGACTGGCGACGCCCCCCTGAGCGGACTACGGTGCCTCGAGACTGGCGACGGCCGGGACTGGCGCGAAGCCGACCTGAACACGGACTGGAGGCTCATCACCGACGACTACTTCGCCATCGAGCACGTGAGGATCCTGCTGAGCGAAGCTTTTTCCTCCGGTGGAGACACAGTGTTCATCGGCAGGTGCCTCTCTAGGGACGCCGACGGCTCGCATTCGTGGAGCCTCGGGGCATTCAAGCCGGATCTGGAGAGTAGCAGCAAACGCGTCTTCTTCACGCCGATCGCCATCAGCCCCAGCGACTCATCGGGAGAGCCGCTCTCATGCAGGGTGTGGAGAGACGCCGACGCGGGCGAACTCGACTTTTACATCCTCTTCGAGGGCGAACCCACAGGCGTCTACGAGGGAAGGCTGGGAGATTAGCGCAGCCCGCTTTAACAGCCAGGCCTCAAGCTGAGCACGGGCTGAACAGTATCCGAACGGTACCTGACAAGAACCAGAAGGAACCCGAAAAACGCCCCGAAACCCGGAAGGAGACAGAGAAAACCGCCAACCACCCCACACCCAATAGAGGGGGAGGGGGGCCCCCACACGCCCATAACCCAATCCGCCATCGCATCCTTTAAACCGGCACAGGCGACGAGACCAGAGACTTCACATACGTGGGCGACATCGTGGACGGCCTCATCAGATGACGTTCTATGAGGAGGCTGTGGGCGAGGCCTTCAACCTAGGTACGGGTCGCGAGATCAGGATTCTGGACCTGGCACAGTGGATCAACGAGTTGACGGAGAACCCCGCAGGCATCATATTCAAGGAGAGGAGGAGCTGGGACAAGAAGAACAGGCTCCCAAGCAGCATCAACAAGGCCCGTAAGGTCTTGGGATACAATCCTAGGACAGACTTCAAGGAGGGCTTGGGCCACACCTATGACTGGTTCACCGAGAACTGGGACAACATCAAACAGTCAGCCGAGTACTAACCAATAATCGATTATTTGATCTCAGCTTTAATGTCCGACCTGTTTCAATGAACCTAATTCGTAAGGTTCTCTGCGAGGACTTGCGAGAGGTCGGCTACATCCAGCCCCGGCCTGTGAATTCTGGCCGCGTACCTCATGTTAAGCACGCACGTAGGGCACCCCGTGACCACGCAGTCGACGCCCCCGGGGATGCATTCGGTGACCTTCTGCTCGACCACCTTCGACGTGAGAGCCTCGCTGTACGTCCAAAGTCCGCCGCCGGCGCCGCAGCAGACAGCATGTCTCCTCGAGAGCACCGGCTCTACGAGCTTGACGCCCTGGATGGCGCCAAGTACCCTCCGCGGCGGATCATAGATACCACAGTGTCTACCAAGGTCGCATGGATCGTGCCACATGTAGACCCCACTACTCTTCATATAGGGTAGCCTGCCCTCCCCCAGCAGCCGGTCGTAGAGCTCCGAGGTGTGCCTCACCTTGAAGGGTAGAGGGGCCCCGAGGCGCTGGTATATTTTCTTAAAGGCGTAGTAGCAGCCCGCGCAGCTGGTCACGAGGGTGTCAATCTTCCTCGCCTTCAGCTCCTCGGCGAGCCTCGAAGCGTAGCTCTCCGCCTCGTTCCGTTGGCCCAGCAGGTACAGGGTGAGCCCGCAGCACCTCTCGCTGTTACCCAGCATACCGAAGTCCACTTCGGCTGACTCAAGCACTTTTACCGTCGCTTCGACGACCTCCGGTAGCCTGTAGGAAGTGGTGCACCCGGGCCAGTAGAGCACGCCGTTGCCTCTGTACGCGAACTCCTCTGCAACGTCGCTGTACCACAGCGATCGGTCCTCTGCATCCAGACCCATGGGGTTGCCGTGGTCCAGCAGGTTACGCATCAACGATGCGCACCTCGCCGGCTGCTTACCCCTAGCGACAAGTGTGTGCCTCGCGTCCACTATGGCGTTGTTTATGCTCAAGGCCTCCGATGTGTGCTGGTCGTAGCACTGCCCGCAGGCGGTGCAGCTGAAGACAGAGTCGGCCAGCCTGTCCGTGGCCTCCAGCTCCCCCTTGGCCAGGCCCTTGCACAGCAGCAGCCTGCCCTTGGACGAGTAGGTCTCCGCGCCGCCTAGGAACCGTTGGACGACGCAGTACCCGGCTTCAGCGTCCAGCCGGTAACCTTCCATCGACTGGAGGAGGGCGGCCGCAACGTGGGGTACTGAGCGTGTCTGCCTCGCGGCCTCCCTGCTCTCACGGACTCTTCTCTGCCTCTCGGAGACAGCCTCCTCCAGTTCAGCTAAGCTGAGGGCCGCCCTGTCATCTAGGATCAGGTAGGGTTCACCGACGGGTGGGCGTGGCTCGTCCACCCGCAGGACAGGTAGCCCCAGACGCGACAGGTCTCCGCGCAGGTCCTCCGCCTGTCTCCCTTTGACCCTCAACACGGCTACTGGCTCAGGTGTCCGCTCTACGCCCATTGACCCAACGTGGGAGTACACGTAGAGGTCCTCTCTGGACGTGAGCACGTTCTCCGGTCCACACAGCTCTTTAAGCCTCCTAATCGTGGCTCCGTGGTCAGGGCCCGAGCCGGTCATAACCTTCCAGAAGTATTCTACCCTTTTCACTATAAATCATAGCCGCGCATCTACCCGTAGCCCCAAACTATATAGTGTAAATACCGCATACGGATAGGTGGAGATTCTATGGATTACGGCTGGGCTGGCAAGACCCTGCATGTGGACCTTTCCACGGGCAAGGTATCCACAGTCCCCTGGGACAAGGAAGGGAAACGTTTCCTGGGGGGCAGAGGGGGGAACGCGTGGCTCTTCTGGAAGCACACCAAGGCGAACATGGGCCCCTACGACCCTGAGGCGCCCGTGATATTCGGATCGGGGGCTTTAGCGGCCACGGGGCTCATCGGCGCCTCGAGGATGGAGGTCACAGTGGTCTCGGCGGCCAAGACCGAGACCCACTCCATAGGCAACGTGGGGATGGGGGGCTCCTGGGCGCCCGAGCTGAAGTACGCTGGCTACGACAACATCGTCGTCAAGGGCAGGGCGGAGAAGCCCGTCTACCTGTACGTGTACAACGACGAGGTCGAGATCAGAGACGCGTCTGGGGTCTGGGGTAGGGGGACCTTCGACACTGAGACGCTGCTCAAGGAGGAGGTGGGCGACGAGGACGCGCAAGTCGCCTCCATAGGACCAGCGGGGGAGAACCTGGCGGTCCAGGCAACAGTTGAGCACGGCTACAGGAGCGGCACCCCCGTGGGCTCCTCGGTGGGCTACAAGAGGCTCAAGGCGGTCGTCGTGAGGGGCACGGGCGCCGTCAACGTCCACGACCCGGAGATGGTCTTGGAGCTGAACAGGCGGCTCGTCGAGACTGTCAAGGACACGAAGAAGAGGATGGGCGAGGCCATACCCAGGGGCGAGGGCAAGGACGCGTACCTCCAGGGGTTCCTGGTGGGGGACGCCGGCGTCGTGGGCAACTATGAGAGCCACGCCTGGAGGGACAGGCCTGACGTGAAGAAGGCCTACGAGGAGAACTACCTCGAGGAATACTTCGTGAAGAACGTGGGCTGCTTCGGGTGCCCCTTCCCGTGCCAGCCCCTGTACGAGATGCCGGGAGTGGGGGCCTGCATATGGCGGTGCTACCCGACGTACTGGCCCTGGAAGCTCTGGATGACGGACCTCGCATCAGCGTTCAAGGCCACGAGGATGATGTCTGACCTGGGGATGGACAACAAGGAGGTGGCTACATCCGTCTCATGGCTGATGCACCTGTATAACGACGGCCACGTGGACAGCGGTGACCTCGACGGCGTATCCTTCGAGCGGGGGAACCCCGAGGCGCTGTTCGAGACGGCCCGTAAGATAGCCTACCGTGAAGGTTATGGTGACGCCCTCGCGGACGGGCCTGTGACCCTGGCCAAGAAGCTGGGTAAAAAGGCCGAGGACTACCTGTACCACAACCAGGGGATGACCTTGAGGACATTCGAGTTCAGGGCGGAGCCCGGCACGGCCCTCGGCGAGGTAATATCCGCTAGAGGCAACAGCCTCAGGGCGACCACCTACCACGTGGTGCTGTGGGACAAGCCGGCGAGCGAGGGGTACGGCGGCGTGGACCCGAAGGAGCGTGACGCCAGCTACGAGTGGAGCAGGAAGATGTTCGGCACCGAGAAGGCCATCATGGCCACAGAGTACGAGGGGAAGCCCGCTGCCCTCATCTACGAGATGAACGGCGCCGCCATAGCCGACTCCCTCGGCTACTGCGTCACAATGATACGCCCCGGCCGGACGGGGGCCCCCGGCTCCCAGTTCGGAGACACCTCATACCAGTTCGCTGCGGACAGGTTCAAGGCGGCCACAGGCGTAGACGTGGACGAGGCTGCGCTGTTCACGTACGGCGAGAGGGTGTGCAACCTGGAGCGGGCCATAGTAGTCAGGGATGGGCGCACCAGGGCCATGGAGACCCTGCCCGATTTCTTCTTCAAGACCCCCATCCCGGACGGCGCGCAGGCCGGTAAGGTGCTTGACAGGGGCCTGTTCGAGAAGATGAAGGACGAGTACTACACGCTCAGGGGGTGGGACCCTGGGACCGGTATGCAGAGGGAGTCAACTCTCTCTAAGCTCGGATTAGGCGACGTAGCCAAGGAGCTTAAGAAGGTGAAGAAGCTGGCCCCTGAGAAGGCCGTGAAGGAGGTGTAGCAGTGGTGAAGGTTCTACAGGTGGACATGGAGAAGTGCACTGGGTGCAGGACCTGCGAGGCTGTGTGCAGCCTGAGGAACACGGGTAGGGCCGACCCTGCTAGGTCCAGGATCAAGGTCATCAGGTACGAGAAGCGTGGTGAGTACCACAACTATATCCCCATGGTGTGCCAGCAGTGCTCCACGCCTCTCTGCATGGAGGCTTGCCCAACTAACGCCATCTCACGGGACCTGGGGACGGGTGCCTTATTGGTGGACGAGAAGGCGTGCGTCGGCTGCAGGGTGTGCAACATGGTCTGCCCCGTGGGCGGCGTAAGCGTGGACCCGGTGACTGAAGTGGCCTCGAAGTGCGACCTGTGCGGGGGCGACCCTGAGTGCGTGAAGTACTGTGACGCCGAGGCCATAAGATACGTGCCCATGAGTAAGCTGGATGTCAGCCTGAAGAGGGCCAGGTCCTCCAAGCTCTCCGAGCTGTTCGCCCTGATGGAGTCACTCAGGTAGGCTGCGGCTCCCTACACTATTATTCTCTCGGGGCAGGTGTACACCTTCAGTCTCCCCGCGCTTAGGGATGCTAGGGTGACGCCTGCTGCCTCGGCGAGCCTGACGCCTGAGATGAGGGGGACAGTCAAGCTGGCCACCACGGGAATCCGTGCTCTGCCCGCCTTCTGAACCATCTCCCCTGACTGCCTGCCTGTGCTCAGCAGCACGCAGCCCCGCGTGTCGCCGCCCCTGAGCGTGTACGCTCCGATCACCTTGTCCAGCGCGTTGTGTCTTCCCACGTCCTCCGCGAAGGCCAAGGTCTCGCCATCCACGCTGCAGAGCATCGCGGCGTGGGTTCCCCTGGTCCTCATGTGTACGCTGCTTACCCTGTTGAGTCTGGCCATCATCTTCTTCAAGTCGTCGGCTCTCACCCTCATGCTCGACTCGACTCTGGGAAGTTGGGGGCTGGCTCTCAGTCTGGGGCTCGCGCTGCAAGCCGTCACTATGAGGTTCATCGCGTTTGCCATCGCTTCCCTGAGGTCGACCTTCCGTGACGTATTGACCATCACGTCGTTGTCCCTGATCTCTATTGACGCTATGTCCTCCACGGAGTCGATGACTCCTCCGCTGAGCAGGTAGCCCACCGCCAGCTCTTTCATCATCTCCGGGGTCGCGATCAGCGTCGCGTGGTATTCTCCGTTTACGAAGATGCAGACCGGCTCATCTAGGGCAAGCTCGTCTAGGAAACCATCCGTTGACCTAGCTGGACCGAGGTCGATTACCTGGACCCTCCTCCTCTCAGTCACCAACATGTACACTTCCGTGGGCGTGCCCCGTGGCAGCAGACGCCTCCTTCAACATTGTATTCACAGGCTTAGAATTTTATCATGCGCCGTCAACAGACGTTTGGCTCAATAGTTTTCAGAGACGTGATAAAGAGTTAATCGTTGTCAGGCGAAGCCCTGGCGACGCTTAACTCGTTGACGAGCAGCGGAAGGAAGGCTCCCACATCCGACACTATTCCCACCGCCTGACTCGTCCCCCTGTCGCTCAGCTTCGTCACCACGGCGGGGTTGATGTCCACGCAGACGATCTTCACCTTGGAGGAGAGCATGTTGCCCACCGCTATGGAGTGAAGGGTCGACGCCAGCATGACCACGAAGTCGGCGTCCCTGACAGCCTCCCTGTAGCGGGCCTGAGCCTCCGATGAGCTCACGATGACGTCGGGTATCGGCCCGTCGTCCCTGATGGAGCCCGCCAGGACGTATGGGACGCCTTTGGCGATGAGTTGATAGAAGATGCCTTTACAGAGTTCCCCGCGCTCCACGAGGGCCTTCAGGCTCCCGGCCTTCATCAACTCGTTTATCGCCGCTATGTGGTTCCGCGGCTCCCTTCTCTTAACCCTCCTGTCGAGGGTCACCCCGAGGGAGGTCCCGTACAGGGCGTACTCCACGTCGTGGACGGCCAGCGCGTTACCCGACAGCAGAGCGTCGACGTAGCCTAGCTCCACCATCTTGGCTAGGTAGGGGGCGCCTCCTGTGTGGATCACGGCGGGGCCCGCCACGACGACGATCTTGCCGCCGTCCTCCCTGGTTCTCCGCAGGTCCTTGGCCACCTCCCTGATGATGGTGGTCGACGGCTTCTCGGGGGACACGTCGCTGGACATGAACTCGAAGACTCCTACGCCCTCCCGCGGCCTCTCAGGGGGCCTGATCCGTATCCCCTTCTCACCTGTGACCACCAGATCGCATTCCTTCACCTGCCCGATGGGTTTGCAGACTGCACGGCGTTTCTCGGGCTCCACGACTATCTGCTTGTCCATCATGAGGTCCTCCACCTCCACCCATCCGCCGCCCATGTAGACGGACGTAGGGTGATTAGATGTGGAGTAGAAGCCGTCCGGTAGAACCTTATCCCTGGGCGCTGGGGCGTACGTCGCCTCAGGCGTCTCGGGTGAGGTGGCTCCGAGTCTATAAACCTCCCCAAGTATGGAGCTTAGGTGTTTCTGGCTCCTGCCCATGACCTTGATCGTGGCGGAGCTGTAGTCGAACTTCTTTTTCCCGACCTTGAACTCGAGGAACTCAAAGTCTCCCTGCTGATCCATTATCTCGTCCAGTATCTTGGTGAGGATCATGGAGTCGATGAGGTGGCCCTCGACTTCAATGAGCTGGGATAACGTCTCGCGATCCGAAACTGACTCCGGGAAAACAATCCCTCGCCAAACGTTTCACCAAATATGCGACACGGCACAGCATAATAAATGTATTCAGCCTATGAATCAAAATAAAGAGTGCACATGCCCAACATCCAGGAGCCAACATGTTTGATGACCCTAGACCGTTTCATTTAAGCAGGCACAGACGCCTAGAGAATGCAATGTTCCCCGACTCGAAGGATGAACCACTCTTCAGGTACGCCATAATATCGGACACCCACCTGCGCCCCGGCGGGGAGAGCAGCTCACCGTGGGCCACCAACCTCATGACCAACGATAGAGCGCGCTGGATCATAGACCAGGTAAATAAATCCAGATCGGACCTGGTACTGCACCTGGGGGACATCGTTCACCCGGTGCCACACCAGCCATCCTACGCCGCGGCGGCCCAGGTAGCTGACGGTCTCTTCAAATCGCTGGATGCCCCGATCTACCTGCTGCCAGGAAACCACGACGTGGGAGACAAACATAGCCCCCACGTCCCCTCGTTCACTGTGGATCAGCGCGGCCTGGACGTGTACAGGAGATGGTTCGGGGCGTCCTACCGTTCCTTCGACCGCGGCGGAGTCCACTTCGTCCTAATCAACTCATCCATCCTCAACTCGGGTCTACCCGAGGAGGGCAGGCAGACGCGCTGGCTGGAGGCCGACCTAGAAAAGCACAGGGGTGGGCGTATTCATATTTTCAGCCACTACCCGCCCTTCATCGTTGAGTCACGTGAGCCCAGTAACTACGACAACATGGATGAGCCCGCCAGGTCGTGGCTTCTCGGCCTGCTGGAGGAGTACGGCGTCGAGGCATTCTTCGCGGGCCACGTCCACCAGTTCGGCTACAACACCCACGGATGCACGAGGATCTACAACCTGTTCTCCACGTGTTTCATCAGGCAGGACTACTCGGAGATGTTCCGCGTCGAGCCTGCCGACGAGTACGGGCGGAACGACGCCGCCAAGCTGGGCTGGTGCACCGTGGATGTGCACCGAGACGGGTTCCAGGTGCAGGTCCGCAGGTCCCACGGTAGAACCCTTCTGGAGGGTGAGCCGGGTGAAAGACAGCAGATGGTAGAGCCTGTTCATAGCGTCGCACGCGGCCCCGCTCTGGGGGTCCACATGAGGCACACGCTGGCCGAGACCATGGAGCTCCCATACAACGGGCCCATCGACGAGTTCACCCGTAAGGCTGTGCGCAACGACTACCCTGTCCTTGGGCTCTGGGAGACGGGGATACGCGGCGTCAGGCTGCCCCTGGGAGACCTCCTGTCCCCCGTCATCCAGAACCGACTACGGGAGCTCGTGGAGTTGGGGCACAGGTTTGGCTTCTTCACGGTGGGCCCGCCCACAGCCAGGGACCTTGAAGCCCTCCGCGCCCGCCGCGACCTCGTGGACTTTCTGGAGGTCATCCTACCCTGGGAGAAGGCTGACGAGTACCTGCCCCAGGTCCTCGAGGTACGCAGCGAGCTCTCTATCCCCGTCTACTTGGCCAACATCGAGAGCTCGGTCCACAGGGAGAAGGGGGGCCCCACGTTCAGCCACTACATCAGCCACGGGTTCAACGTCGACGACAAGTCTCCACTAGACGAGTTCATCGACCGGACAGGCGCACAGGTAGACGGCTACACTTTCCAGGTCGGACAAAACAAGTCGCCTTGGAGCCAGATAGCAGGTGTAGCAGAGTACGCGGAGAGAAGGGGCTTCACTGCACTGGTCAACGTGCGTCTATCCTCCGAGAACCCGGCCGAGTACCTCTGCAGCGACGACTACGTAGCTAACAGAGCCGCCGAGGCCCTTGTGGCTGTGTACACGTGGCCAAACGTGCGAGTCTTCCTGGACACATTCATGGATCTGGACCGCGGCTACTTCCCCCGCCACGGCCTGTACGATAGACGCTGCAACCCGCGAAAGGGTGCCCACGTAATCTCTAACCTTAAAACAGTGCTCCAGAAAGAGGGCAGCATAGAGCCGAAGGGGATCAGGGTAACGGGTGGTTGCAGGGTCCTCGAGTTTGCCTCAAAGAGATCAGAGTACCAGCTACTGCTGCCGGAAGGTGAACGCCGCCCTGACGCCGCTTTCCCAGACCTTCGAGGGGAAGCAACCATCATCGACCTCGTCCAGGGGCTGGTGAACCCCGTCGACTCGCCTCTGAACCAAAGTAACCAGTGCCTCATAATACATGACGGTTAAACAAAACCGGTCCACATCGCCCACCTTTAATACCCGTTAACCCAAGTTCAGTCAAATGGTCACCGGCATCGTCCTAGGCACCAGGCCCGAGATCATAAAGATGGCCCCCGTCATCCGCGAGTGCAAGCGACGAGGCCACCCATTCTTCGTCCTCCACACGGGGCAGCACTACAGCTACGAGATGGACAGGGCCTTCTTCGATGACCTGGAGCTGGATGACCCTGAACATAACCTCAACGTGGGCTCGGGCAGCCACGCCGAGCAGACGGGCAGGATCATGGCAGGGGTCGAGAAGGTGATCATGGAGGGCTGCGACCTGGTTCTCGTCGAGGGCGACACCAACACCGTCCTCGCTGGGGCGCTAGCGGCGGCTAAACTCAACATCCCCGTGGGCCACGTTGAGGCAGGGCTGCGCAGTTTCGACCGGACGATGCCCGAGGAGATCAACCGCGTGGTCGCCGACCACGTGTCGGAGCTCCTATTTGCCCCCACGGAGGCGTCCAAGAGGAACCTCCTCAACGAGGGCATCCCCGAGGACAGGATACATGTCACAGGTAACACCGTGGTGGACGCCGTCCGCCAGAACCTAGAGATCGCGCGTAGAAGGCGGAACCCTTTGAAGGAGCTGGGTCTGGAGCCTAAGGAGTACTTCCTGGTTACGGCTCACCGCGCCGAGAACGTAGACAACAGGAGCCGGCTGGAGGGTATACTGAGGGGCCTCAGCATGGTTGCAGAACGCTACGACCAGCCCATAGTGTACCCTGTTCACCCCAGGACCCAGAAGATGATCAAGGAGTTCCGCCTCACCACCCACAACCTGAAGACCATCCAGCCCCAAGGCTACCTGGACTTCCTGGCCTTGGAGTCCGACGCCCGCCTCATCCTCACCGACTCCGGTGGGGTTCAGGAGGAGGCCTGCGTGCTGGGCGTCCCCTGCGTCACTCTCAGGGACAACACGGAGCGCCCCGAGACCATCGAGGCTGGGGCGAACACCCTGACTGGTGTAGAGCCGGCGAGGATCCTCAAGGGGGTTGGAGAGATGCTTGGCGTGGAGAGAGGCTGGGAGAACCCCTTCGGAGACGGCCGAAGCGCAGAGAGAATCCTGTCCGTGATTGATAACCGGGCCTCGATGTGATTACCCAGAAAATATTGGCGAAATCCCTTTTTTCGTCTCGTGAATAGCGCCGAGCCTCTAACTTATTGTGATTACTATGTACCCTCTGAGAGAGGGCACCCGGAGGCGTATCCAGTCACTCTCCCTCACATAATCTAGGGTCTCTGTGCCTGCGTCGGGGCTTGTGAGGACGCACTCCCCCTCGGGGTTGAGGCCCAGTGGAAGCCTGACGGATACGTCGATGTCCGTGTGGGGTGTGAAGGCGTGCTCCGAGTAATCATACCCGTAATTTATCATGTGGATGACGATTGACTCTCCCTTCACGTACGTCACCACCCCCACGTCCCCGGGAGCTGAGGTCTCTAAGCCCCGCGCTGGTAATAGTTCTGCGAGCTCATCGGGCCCCACATCCTCGTCCAGCCGCACAATTAGGCCCCCCGAATCCTCGTACGATTGGAGGAGGCTACTTAGAGCCGGCTCCAGCTCTGTTCTCGCCGGCACAACAATTGCACCATACATTAATAGATCGTCCAGGCTCGGAGCCAGGCTCACGAACTCTCCGTCACCGGCGTACACCACCTCGAACTGGGCGTGCAGGGTCTGCAGCATCAGCCCCGCCTCGTTGAAGCTCTCCCAGGCGCCCCAGTCGTACAGGGTCGAGCCAAGGCTGTAAAGAAGAGCGACGTCGGCCAGTCTGACGGTCCCCACATAGAGCTCCCTATTCCGTGCTATGTACCCAGTGTAGTCTACTATCTCCTCCTGCGGAAGCGTGTAGGACCCTCCTCCGTAGGTGTAGGCCTCGTAGGGTAGGAGGAGGCTGCCCCCTGATGCCTCGGCCTCGGCGAGCCAGCAACTCCAGAGCCCGCAGTCGTCTTCGCCGAGGGAGGCCAGGTTATATATGTCCGGGAACGCGTAGAAGGCGTCCAGCTCGGCCGCCTCAGCCAAGCGGTAGAGGGTGATCTGTCCTTCGGGCGGGAGCCTGAAGGGCGCCTCCGCCACCGCGAAGTCCAGGAGGGGCACATACACCTGGAGGCTTGGTAGGAGGCCGTAGACGTTGGCGCTGACCAGTAGGGGCCTACCAGCGTACTCCTTAGCGCCACGTATCAGCTCCCTGATCTGGTTGACTCTGCCCGTGTACTGGAACCTCAGGTACTCGTTGAGGAGCATCTGGTTGGGGTCCTCCCAGACCGTTGACGCGTTCAGCTCCCTGATGTATCCGCCGTAGTCGAAGGACGACACGTCCTCCACGCCGAACCTGTCTTTGAGCTCCTCAGGCGAGTAGGCGCCTCTGAGGTGCTCTCTGAACCCGGCCATGCAGTGGGGGCAGAAGCCCGCCATGTCCAGGTGGCCGCCTGTCCCCTCGATCTCGTCTATGTGTATCACGTCGGCTCCGCCGTCGATATGCTCCCTGATCCTCTTCTCCAGGAACCTCCTCCACTCGGGGTTGTTGTGACACATGAAGGACTGGTTCCCCACAAAGGTCGACGGGGCCCCCCAAAGGCCCACGCACCTCGCCGTCTCCCGCAGCGTCTCGTTCAGGGTGACGCCCCCCTGGACCGTGGCGAAGTTCGATGACACCTTATAACCGGCCTCGTGGAGCCTCTGCACGTACTCCGCCTCGGGCTTATTCACCCCAATCCAGTACACGGACCAGGTGACACCTGAGGCGTTAACGGCTGAGAGGTAATCTACGGGTGGTCTACCGTAGACGAGGACGCCTCGCCCATCCATCCAGTCGCCTGTGAAGACGTACTCGTGCTCCTCCTCAGGCTGCTCCTCACCTTCCGGTTGCTCCTCGCCTTCAGGCTGCTCCCCCTCGGGTGCAATTGTGCCCTGATCATCCTTTTTCTTGCTGAGTTTCACGGCTAGGAAGGCTGAGCCTAGGATGAGCACGATCATAACGAGGACGATGGGCCTCCGGTCCGTGAACTTTACCTCCTGCCTTCTAATTAACACCTGATAATAAGAGTTGTACCTCTGCGCATGTATGGTTTAGGTGAAAAGATAGACGCGTCCACGTAGTAGTGGTGTCAGGGAAACGTTTGTTCTTCCATCAACCCTTTTTCTGATGAAGAGAAGGGGCTCTAGTGGCTGGTGTCAGGCAGCGTCAAGCTACGTCAGCTTCTCTCTCACCCAGTCTGACAGCTCCTTGCCCGTGGGGAACCAGACGTCCCCCTTATCCTGGGCCTCCTCGAGGAGCCTCTCAAGCATCCTCAGCCTGCTGATCCGGCCGATGCACTCCGGGTGGCAGGTTAAACCAAAGTACCGGCCCAGCTCGTAGAGCCCCTCGAACTCGGGCTTCCAGAGCCTGTACACTTCGTCGGGGCTCATGCGAGTCGTCTCGAAGTGGGGCCAGTCGTCTAGAAGCCACTCCACCGGGAGCTCTACGAGGCCCGTCTCCTCGCCCCTGTAGCTGAGCATGTAGGGCATGTCGTCGTCCATGAAGTTGCTGGAGTACCTGAAGCCGAGGCGCTTGAGGTGGCCCACCGTCCTGTCGCTCACCAGCCAGTAGGGCGCCCTGTACCCTATGGGCCTGGCCCCCACTGCCCTCAGGCTCTCCATGGATCTGTCGAATATGGATCTCTCGGCCTCCCAGCTCACCTCCGTGATCCTCTCATGCATGTAGCCGTGGGCGCCCACCTCGTGGCCTCTGCCCACTATCTCCTTCACGGAAGCCGGGTGGTTGTCGGCCGTCCATCCGGGCACGAAGAAGGTTGTCTTAACCTGAAGCTCGTCGAGCATGTCCAGTATGCGGGGGATGGTCACCTTTGGGGCGTACGCTCCCTTGCTCTGGGAGACTATGTCGTTGGGGGTCTTCCACATCTCGGCGCTGGACGAGTCGTAGTCGAAGCTGAGGAAGAAGCAGCACCTGTACCCTTCTGGCCAGAAACCGTCGAGGCATTCTACGGAAACCATGCTTTATGCTTCGTTTTCCCTGCATAAAATACGCTCTACTCAGAACTGGACATCTTTCTCCTTGGGCGTCTACTAGTCGTGCCTGGCCTGAAGCAGGATAAAAAAGGGTGCGAGAATCACCTTTTTCTCCTCAAGAACAGGACCAGAACCGCCACCACCGCTATGGCGGCCGCGGCCAGAGCAAACGGCAGCTAGTTCAAGGGCGGGGCCTCGACGGTGAAGCGGAGCTGCGGGCTCTCAGCCGCGAGGTGGTTGGAGTCGCCGGCCCAGCTGGCCCACGATGCCGAGGAGGCGCTCTGTACAAAGTCGTAGGCCGAGGCACCGTAGACGGTTGGAGCCCTGAAGCAGGCGCCCGAGCCGATGATCAGAAGTACGATGAAAGCTGTTTTTAATCTTCCATTTAATCTCATAAAATTTCCCTGATATGACGGAGAGACATTTGCGTATTTTAAACATGCGCGCACATCAACAAAGATGAAACTCGCGGAACATGGAACCAAGCAACCATGAAGGAGATGAATTTTTTCACCACAATCTTAGCTGATAGGAAATAACGAGTGCGGGTAGTCAATAATTAATGCATGAACCGTGATAGTATCCCATGTGCCAAGGGCCAGGAAGGGCGTCGTGCAGATCCGCTTCGAGATACTGGAGTACCTCTACTATAATCCCACCCCCCAGCCAAGGACCCACGTGTGGCGTAAAGCCACAACACTAAGCTACGACGACTTCCTGAAGCACCTCGAGTACCTGAAAGGCAAGGGCCTCATGGCGGAGGACGAGGAAGGAAACAGCGCCATCTCCCAGGAAGGCCGAGAAGTCTTCAATAAACTACGGCAGGTGCTGCCAAGCCTACTCTAGGGTATACCTTTGGTGCACAGACCTTAAAAGAACCCGGAATGAGGCTGATGTGATGGCTGAGAAGGATAGCGAAGAAGCGCGTCTCCCGCTGAGGAGCATCCACGACTTTCTGTTCGAGATCGAATCAGAGTGGAGCAGCTTTAGGACGGGCAGCCTCCTCAGCATGGTCTCCATAACGCTTCTCTTCCTAATCTTCATGCCCAGATACTTCTTTGTAACGCTCCGACAGGGCGGCCCCCTAGATACACTCTTCGCGGTGGCCATGGCCGGGCTCCTGATCTACAGCGCCTACACCTCCTGGAAGCAACACAAATTCTACCAGAAATGGGAGAAACGCCTAGGTCTTCTGCTACATCTAGAGAAGGAGCTGCTGGGCGAGTAGACCAAACGTATTCACCATTGATGAATACGAGGAGTGAGAAACCCCTATTACGTTATCCCGTGAGGTACGCTCGGTGAAAACAAGATGGAGAAGAAACACCTAGCAGCCACCTACGCATTGCTGGTAGCATTCAGCATGTTCATGGTCCTTCCCCCCGTCTTCGCTGAGGAAGAAATAGACGACGTTGAGTCAGCAACGGAACAGAGGGGCTCTTGGAGGCCATTAAACAGGCTAAGGATACTCATCTACATCGTCAAGAACGGCATACCAACAACGGTAACAGGCGACACCGTAGCCCTCGAGGGCCACATCCTTGTGATGAGCGTCGCAGACAACCTGGAGAACGTCATTCTACCGGGTAAGTGGGTTCTCGACGGAAAGATCATTATACTATCGGAGCTCTACGACGAATACATGTCAGGCAGCGAGATCACAGTACACACCCTTAAAGTGGAGCTTGTCCAGGAGAGTAAGACCATCACAGTCTACTTCGGCTACAAGATAGAGGCCGGTGGAGTCGTCGCCAGCGCAGTGCTTCCCTTTAATGTACATGTATGATAAAACATGCACAAGGCACCACCCCCCAATTTTTCTTTTATATATACACCAAATAGCTTCAGCACATCTCCGTCAACATCGGGGCATGACGTTGCTACCCACATAATGCTGTCACCATGATGTTTACGTCTATTAATAATAATATGAAATTTCAAACCATAAACAAATTATATAGTGATAATTCTATCCTCGAACACAGATCATGTATAAACTACATAGAATAGCGGTTCTGTTAGTCGTTATTCTAGTCGTTACACATGAATCAATGTATATTGCTGCCTACCCGGTCCCTGAAGGCACATTTGTGGGCGGACGAATAAAGCGGGACACAACGTGGACCAAGGAAGGCGGCCCCTACATCCTCAACGACGACCTCACCATCCAAGAGGGGGCCTCCTTAATAATCGAGGGGGGCACGACCGTCGACTTGACTCTATGGTCGATAACCGTAGAGGGGGAGCTTAGAGCAGTGGGGACCCCTGACGAGAAAATCTTAATCAACATACCTCTAACCACGCTGAAGGAGAATAGAAACGGTAGAATCTACTTCACCCCGGAAAGCCGCTTATACAAGGAAACCGGCCAAGGCTGTCTACTCGAATACGTCGTCATAAAATGCGCAG
>CAZAKG010000033.1:0-23059 GCA_964485755.1 uncultured Candidatus Bathyarchaeia archaeon
GTCCACCTGGGAGTCATATTGCTCTTCGCGCCCCTCGCAGCCGCGGCGGGGGCCGCTGCCGTGGACGGGCTCGCCGAGCCCGCGGGGCTCAGAGGCGCCCTCAGGGAAGTCATAGGCGCGGCCACGCCCGCAGACACCGTGAACATCTACAGGGCCATCGGCTTGGCAATGAGCAGTGAGAACCTGGGGAGCGTCGAGGAGCTGGACGTGGCGGACCCCTCGTCCCTTAAACGCATCACGGATGAGGGCATCAGGCCCATCGACGTCTTCGAGGCGAGCCGAGGCCGCGACTCCATAAGCAGCGAGTGGGCGACAGGATTCAACGTAACCTTCACGGAGGGCTACCCGTACCTGAAGGAGCAGCTGCGTGTAGGCAACGTAAACGAGTCGACGGTCAACACGTTCCTGCGAATCCTCTCGCTGCACCCAGACTCGCTCATACGGCGCAAGAGGGGCGATGAGGCTGCCCGGGCGGTGAGTGAGAATGCCCGCAGGGTCCTCGACGGCGGCGGAGCCTCAACCGTGAGGGGCATGAACATGCTGAGGGAGCTGGACGATGAGCTGTCAGTGGAAAAGGGGGGGCTGAACCCGGGGACCTCCGCGGACCTCACGGCCGCGTCGCTGTACGTGCTTCTTCTCGGCGGGTGGAGGCCCTAGGCCGAGTACTGGCGCAGGTAGTGGGGGTAGAGCTCGCAGAACTCCTTGATGCCTTCCTCCGTCACAAGCCCCCTGACCATCCTCTGCTCCTGGACCCCCAGGCAGTTGATGTCGTACTTCTTCATGACGTTCAGGGCGTCGCTGAGGGGCGTATCTATGTCCACCGTGATGAGGGGCACTGAGACCAGGTCCCTGACCAGCAGGCCGTTCTTGTCGTCCGTCTCTATGAGCCACTTCATGATGTCCTTGTAGGTTATGAGGCCGATGGGGTCCCTGTCCTCGTAGACGATGAGAGCCTTGTAGTCTACCCCCATCAGCTGCTTGGTGACGTCGATGAGCCTCTCCTCAGCCTTCGCCGTGGGGGGAGCCTTGTTCATCAGCACCCTGCACGGGAGGCCGCAGAACTCTGTGTTCAACGGGATGTCCATATCCTACTCGTATAACTACTATCCTTATACACATTTATCTAGTTTTCAATAATAAGGACACGTTAAATTTAACATGGTGGTTCTGTTAGCTAAAGTAGCCTGAAAAATGTTATAGCCTCATCTCCCTCACCATTAACGGATGGTTCTTGGACGCAGGTAGTGGCATAATGTTCGTGAACAAGAAGACCAAAAAAGCCGTGATCTACGAGGCCATAAAGTCGCATCTACCGCCTGAGAGCGGGAAGGTGGTCATCGCGAGCCACAAGGGGAAGTCGGCGCTGAAGCTGGCCGAGACCCTGGGGAAGCAGGCGCAGGTGGTGAGCGTCACCGAGTTCTCCTACGACGACGACACCAAGAAGGAGATGAAGAAGCTGAACATCGTCCCCGTGGAGAAGGCGGAGCTGCTCATCCAGGACGACAGGGGGATGAGGGAGACCCTCCTCATGTTCGGCTCGGGGGTGAAGGCGGCCCTGGAGGTGGCGTCCGTCGCCTCCGCGAAGAAGCTTGTCAAGGGCGAGTTCATAGCGGTGGCCGGGGAGAGGGAAGGCCTCGACACAATCATGGTCATGGACACAGAGCACCCCCAGAAGGAGCAAATATCCGACCCCTTGAAGCAGATCAAGGTCAAGAGGTTCATAGCCCTACCCGAGTAGCGGCCACCAAACCAACCCAGTTCAATCAGGCTTCCGCGAGGGATCAGTGTGTCGGATGTGAGCAAGACCGTTTCGGGCACTCTGGAGGAGACCAGGGAGAGGCACCGTAGGTACCTGAGGGCCATTAACAGCCCAGTCAGAAGAGGCATACTCAGGGCGCTGAAGGACGGGCACAGGTCCGCCGAAGCCCTAGCAAAGGCGACGGGCCTGGACGCTAAGACCCTTGGCTGGCACATGGAGCTTCTGGTGTACGGGTACTGCGTGGAGAAGAGGCAGACGGATGAAGGCGAGGTCTATGCCCTGACCAGGGAGGGCCAGGTCGTGGACTTCATGGACAAGTAGAGAGATGCATGCGGGATCATTTTAATGTAATTTGGCTGTTAACCAAGCCAATATGTATTATATTTAATTTAATTACAGTAAATGCCCGACCGCAGATGTTTTAGGTGCGTTTCACGTAATCAGATCGGTGTTTTGACCGTGCTGAGTGTCAACAAGCTGGCGCACGAGCTCGCGGCTGAGCTGATCAAGAGGAAGGAATACTACAGGGTCGAGGTCGAGAAGCTGCCCTCCGGGGCCACCGTGATAGACACGGGGCTCGAGGCTCACGGAGGCTACGAGGCGGGGCTCATGGTGACCCGCATAGCCATGGGCGGCGCTGGGAACGCGCACCTCCAGTACTCCGACTACGGGGGAACCAAGCTGCCCTCAGTGGTGGTCTCGACGGACAGCCCCGCCATAGCCCTATTCGGGGCCCAGCTGGCGGGCTGGAAGATAAAGCCTGAGGGGTATACGGCTGACAGCTCAGGGCCGGCCAGGGCGCTGGCCCTCAAGCCAAAGGAGGTCTTCCAGAAGATAGGGTACAAGGACGAGTCCGACGTGGCCGTCATCCTGCTGGAGACCGAGGAGAAGCCGCCTGACTCGGCCGCATACTACATCGCTGAGAGGTGCGGGGTGGAGCCCAGGAACGTCTGTATGGTGCTAACCTCCACCAAGTCGGTGGCTGGGATGGTTCAGATATCCGGGAGGATCGTGGAGACGGGGCTGTTCCGGCTGGACGTGCTGGGCCTCGATCCCAAGAAGGTGCTCTACGGTGCCGGGTGCGCGCCCGTCATGCCCGTCCACAGCGACCCGGGCAAGGCCACGGGTAGGGCTGAGGACGCCTTGACCTACGGCGGCGTCACCACGTACCTTGTGGACGAACCCGAGGAGTCCCTGAGGAGGATCGCCGAGAAGGCTCCCTCCAGCAGCTGCAAAGACTACGGTAAGACGAGCTACGAGGTCTACAAGGCCGTGAACTTCGACTTCACCAAGGTGGACCCCGCCCTGTTCGCACCGGCCGCCATCAGCCTCACATGCGCCGAGACTGGGGCCACCTTCACCTACGGCAAGGTTAATGACAGGGTCATCCTCGAGTCCATAAGGTAGCGGAGGTTCGACGAGTGAAGCAGGTACAGGTGACTCTGATATCGGGGAGGACGGCCAGGCAGGGCATCGGCCTAGAGGTGGGAAAACAGTCGGAGGGGTACGTCCAGAGCGTACGCACGGTCATGCTGTGCCCCGAGGACGCCTCCGCACTAGGCTTGGCTGAGGGGCAGCCCGTCAAGGTATCGACTGGCCACGGCGTCGTCGTGGTCAACTGGGCGAATGACAAGAGCCTGGGCAGTGGGTTGGCGTTCTTCCCCTACGGGCCGTGGGCCAACCAGGTCTACGCCTCGTCCACCGACGGCACGGGTATGCCCATCCTGAAGGGCATAGACGCGACGATCGCCCCCGCGGAGGGTGAGAGGGTGCTCAGCCTAAGCGAGATAGTTGAGTCTTTGAAGGGAGGACTGTGAAGATGAAGCACGAGGACGTGGTCTGCCCGTTCTGCGGGTGCCTATGCGACGACCTGGAGGTCACAGTGGAGGGCGGACACGTGTCCGAGGTCAAGAATGCCTGCGGTATATCAAGGTCCAAGTTCATGACCCACGGAGAAAATCGGGTCACCACGCCGATGATCGGCGGCAAGAAGGCCACACTGGAGGAGGCCGTGAAGGAGGCCGCGCGCATACTCTCAGCGGCCCGCAGGCCGCTTGTCTACGGCTTAAGCTCCACGGAGTGCGGAGCCATCGGTAAGGCAGTGGAGATAGCCGAGGCCACGGGCGGGGCCTTGGACAATACGTCGTCTGTGTGCCACGGCCCCACCATACTTGCGCTGCAGCAGGTGGGCGAGTCCAAGGCGACGCTGGGCGAGATACGTAACAGGGCCGACCTTGTGATATTCTGGGGCAGCAACCCCACCGAGGCCCACATACGCCACATAGTCAGGTACAGCGTGATGCCCAAGGGCATGTACGTGCCTGAGGGCAGGAAGGGGCGGAGGATCGTGGTTGTGGACGTCAGGGAGACGGGCACCTCGAAGCTCGCCGACCAGTTCATCAAGGTGCAGCCCAACAGGGACTTCGAGCTGCTCCAGGCACTCAGGGCGTCTGTGAGGGGCCAGAGCCTGCAGGTGAGCGAGGTGGCGGGAGTCCCCATCGGGCAGGTGGTTGAGCTTGCCAAGCAGATGATGGAGGCCAGGTTCGGCGTAGTGTTCTTCGGCCTGGGCCTGACCCAGAGCGAGGGGCGGCACATGAACATAGACGCGGCCGTAGGCCTCGTCGCGGAGCTGAACCGCCACACCAAGTTCCTGCTCACGCCCATGAGGGGCCACTACAACGTGGGCGGCGCCAACACGGTGATCACGTGGCAGACAGGTTACCCCTACGCCGTGGACTTCAGCCGCGGCTACCCGAGGTACAACCCGGGCGAGTACACATCCGTGGACCTGCTGGCGGGGGGCGAAGCCGACGCCGCGCTTGTGATAGCCTCTGACCCCGTCTCCAACTTCCCGGCTGACGCGGCCAGGCACCTGGCAAAGATACCCGTGGTCACGCTGGAGCAGAAGACGACCCCCACCACAATGGTGAGCAAGGTTGTAATACCAGTCGCCACGGCGGGCTTGGAGGCCGAGGGGACAGCGTACAGGATGGACGGGGTCCCGATAAGATTGAGGAAGCTGTTTGAGCCCGCGGCGGGCGTCCACTCGGATGAGGAGGTGCTGACCATGATCCTGGGCGAGTTGAAGGGAGGCTCCTTGCAGTGAAGGACATAGCGATCAAGAACGGATACGTCTTCGACCCCTTGAACGGCCTGGACGGCGAGAAGAAGGACATCCTCCTCAGCGGCGGCAAGGTCGTCGAGAAGGTGAAGCGCGGAGCCGAGGAGATAGACGCCTCAGGGATGACGGTGATGCCCGGCGGCGTGGACCTACACAGCCACATCGCGGGCAGCAAGATCAACATAGGGCGCCTCATGAGGCCCGAGGACCACAGGAAGGACCAGGTGCCCAAGGGCAAGGTGACGCGGGGCGGCGTAGGGTACAGCTGCCCCAGCACCTTCGTCACAGGGTACAGGTACGCCCAGATGGGGTACACCACGGTCATGGAGGCAGCTATGCCTCCTCTGGGCGCCAGGCACGTCCACGAGGAGCTCAACGACACGCCCATCATAGACAAGGGCGCATTCACCCTGATGGGCAACAACTACTTCACACTCAAGTACGTCCGCGACGGCGACATGGAGAAGCTGAGGGCCTTCGCGGCTTGGCTGCTCCGTGCGACCAGGGGCTACGCCATCAAGATAGTGAACCCCGGCGGCGTGGAGAACTGGAAGTGGGGCCGCAACGTCAACGGCCTAGACGGCAAGGTGGAAGACTATGACATCACACCCAGGCAGATCATATCCAGCCTGGCGAAGGTGAACGAGGAGCTGGGGCTGCCACACACCATCCACCTGCACTGCAACAACCTGGGGATGCCCGGCAACTACCAGACCACCATAGACACAATGGAGGTGGCCAAGACGATCAAGCCAAGGAAAGGCAGGAAGGCCACGATCCACGTCGTCCACGTTCAGTTCAACGCCCTCGCAGGCAGCAACTGGGGGAACGTCAAGTCAGGGGCACCCAAGATCGCGAAGTACGTGAACGCCAACCCCCACGTCACCCTAGACCTGGGCCAGGTAATCTTCGGGGACACCACAACGATGACGGGCGACGGGCCCTGGCAGTTCACCCTCTGGAACATGACGGGCAACAAGTGGGTGAACAACGACGTGGAGATGGAGGCAGGGGCAGGCATCGTACCCTACACGTTCAAGGCCAACAACCCGGCCAACAGCGTACAGTGGGGCATAGGGATAGAGCTGGCGCTCCTGGTGAAGGACCCGTGGAGGGTGTACATGACCACGGACCACCCCAACGGAGGCCCATTCACCCACTACCCGGAGGTCATAGCGTGGCTCATGAGCCGAAGGGCCAGGACCGACGCCATGAACGAGATGCACAAGAACATCATGAAGCGGACCGACCTGGCCAACAACTACCGCGAGTACACCTTCAGCGACATAGCCGTAGCCACCAGGGCCGGCACAGCCAAGGCCCTGGGCCTGAAGGACAAGGGCCACCTGGCGCCGGGAGCAGACGCAGACGTGGCGGTCTACGGCGTCGACCCATCCACGTGGCGCCCCAGCCAGTACAAGGCTCTGGAGAAGGCGTTCAGCAGGGCGGCTTACACCGTCAAGGGTGGCGAGGTCGTGGTGAAGGACGGCGAAGTCGTGGCGACCCCCAACGGGGCCACCCACTGGGTGGACGCCAGGGTCCCGGATGAACTGGACGCGGAGTTCAGGAAGGACCTGGAGGCAGACTTCAAGAAGTACTACACGGTGAGCCTCCGCAACTACCCCGTGGAGGACGCGTACCTGCCGAACCAGAGGGTGCACAAGGCAGCGGGAGGTGCAGCGTGATGAGCTTCAAGCACAACGGCGTGGACATCGAGGACACCTTCGCTGAGGGCTTCAGCATGTGGGGAAGCCGCATAATCATCACGGCGGCATCCAAGAAGTGGGCCAACACGGCGGCCACCGCCATGTCGGGCTTCGCCACAAGCGTCATCGCGTGCGACTGCGAGGCCGGCATCGAGGCCGAGCTCAAGCCAGGCGAGACCCCCGACGGGCGCCCCGGCACCGCGGTCATGGTGTACGGGTTCAGCAAGGGGAAGCTATCCGCGTCCATGCTCAGCAGGATGGGCCAGTGCGTCCTCACCTGCCCCAGCACTGCGGTGTTCAATGGTCTGCCCGAGGCCGAGGCAGACGAGATGCTGGACATCGGCAAGAGCCTCAGGTTCTTCGGCGACGGTTTCCAGGTGAAGATGAGGATGGGGGACGGGTGGCAGCAGAGGCGCCGCTTCTGGAGGATACCCGTCATGGAGGGCGAGTTCCTCGTTGAGGAGAAGATTGGGGCCAAGAAGGCCGTGGCCGGAGGTAACTTCCTCATAATGGGGGAGAGCCAGGACGCGGTCCTAAGGGCTGCGGAGGCGTCCATAGAAGCCATCCACACGGTGCCCGGCGTGGTCACGCCTTTCCCCGGCGGCCTCTGCAGGAGCGGCAGCAAGGTGGGCTCCACATACAAGTTCCTGAAGGCGTCCACCAACACGCCCTTCTGCCCCACCATCAAGAACAGCGTCAAGGGCAGCAAGGTGCCGGAGGGAGCCAACTCCGTCATCGAGGTGGTCATCAACGGCCTCAACGAGGCTTCCGTGAAGAGGGCCATGGGCCTTGGCGTGGACGCCGCCACACTGGTCCCGGGGGTCAGGTGGATCACGGCAGTCAACTTCGACGGCAAACTTGGTAAGTTCAAGATGGGGCTGAGGGACAGCCTGGAGATGATCTGAGTTGAACAAGCTAGTGCTAACGCCGCGGGGGTTCAGCAGCATACCCCTTGAGGCAGACGTGATCTCACCCGACGTGTTCGCCGGGAAAACCGTCAAAGAGATCAGGGAGCTGAAGATCCACTACGGCAACAGGGAGGTGGAGATGAGCGAGTACATCCACGTCCAGGGCAAGGTGGCCGACACCCCGGAGGAGCAGCGCATCGTCATCGACGGCGACGCTAGGCACATCAAGTACATAGGCAGGGGCATGACGGCGGGCCGGATAGTCGTCCAGGGGGACGCGGGCATGCACACGGGCTCCCAGATGGCGGGAGGCGACCTCACCGTCGCGGGGAACGTGGGCGACTGGGCGGGAGCCGAGATGAAGGGCGGCCTCATGCGCGTCCTGGGGGACGCCGGGAACCTGCTGGGCGCCGCGTACCGCGGCAGCAGCGAGGGCATGACCGGCGGATGCATCCTGGTTAAGGGCCGCGTAGGCTCAGAGGTGGGCAGCTTCATGAGGCGAGGCATGCTGGTCGTAGAGGGGGACACGGGGCCCTTCACGGGCGTTCACATGAACGGGGGCGAGGTGCTGGTCTTCGGCAGGCTCGGCAAGCGTGCTGGGGCCCAGGCTAAGGGCAATGGAGGCTTCATCGCGTCCTTCGGCGGCGCAGAGGAGATTCTCCCAACGTACGTCTACGAGACCACCTATACACCCAACTTCATGAGGCTCTACCTGATGCAGCTCGCCGGGAACCTGGGCATAGAGAGGGCGGCGGCGTTCATAGACGCGCCCCTTAAACGGTACAGGGGCGACATGGCTGTGGGCGGCAGCTCAGAGATACTTGTCGCCGAGAAGGTTGACGCTTGAAGGTAGGACTAATCGCGTCGGACAGGAAGGAGTGGCACGTCGAGAGGCTCCTCTCCGAGCTGAAGAGGAGGGGCGCCGAGGCCTACATGCTCCCCGTCACAGGGTTCCGGTCAGCCATAGGCGGCGCGCCCAGGCTGACCGTGAAGGGCTACGGGGTGGACGACTACGACGCCGTCATAGTGCGCCGGGTGCCGGGTGGGTCAGCTGAGCAGGTCTTCTACAGGATGGACGCGCTCCACAGGCTGGAGGACATGGGGACGCTGGTGGTGAACCCAGCCCTGAGCATAGAGAGGACCGTGGACAAGTACTACACGTCGGCGCTCCTCGAGGACGCGGGGATAAGGACCCCCAGGACCGTGGTCACGGAGAGCTTCCAGGAGGCCACAGAAGCCTTCGAGGAGCTGGGCGGCGACGTGGTGGTGAAGCCCCTCTTCGGCAGCCTCGGCATCGGCATCACCAGGGTGTCGGACCCCGACGTGGCCCACAGGGTGTTCAGGGCCCTGGAGATGACCAAGAGCGTCTACTACGTCCAGGAGTTCATCCACCACCCCGGGGTGGACATCAGGGTCTTCATAATAGGCGGCTCTATCGTTGCGTCTATGCGCAGGGTGGCCAAGGGCTGGAAGACCAACATCTCGGGAGGCGGAAGAGCCGAGCCCTACACGCCCAGCGAAGAGGTGAAGGAGATAAGCCTCAGGGCCGCCGAGAAGCTGGGCCTAATATACACCGGCGTGGACGTGATCGTGTCGGACGAGGGGGACGCCTACGTGGTGGAGCTCAACAGCACGCCCGGGTGGGAGGGGCTCCAGTCTGTGACTAGCGTGGACATCGCGGGGCGCCTCGTGGACCACGTGCTCTCAATGCTATGATCGGGGGACCGCCGTGAAGCCGAGGGACAGGGACTTCGTGGAGACCGTTGAGGGCCACCTGTTCTGCGTGGTGGGGTACCTTCACCCGCCAGACGGGTACACGGCCTACCTGAAGTACGTGCCCGCGCCCGTGGGCAAGTGGGGCCGCGGCGCCACACGCTACTCGCGCACCCTGCCATTCTACAACGTCTCCCAGGTGGAGAACACGTACAGGTACCTGAGGGACAGCTACCCCAAGTACCTCCTCGAGTGCCCCGTCCGCGGCATCACGGTCTCCTACGTGCCCAAGGCCAGCGTCATGAGGTACTACAGGCCGCAGAGGAGGCTGAGGGAGATCAGGGTCAGGGGCCCGGGGGACGCCCTGGAGGAGAAGCTCCTAGGGTTGGTCGACCTGCTCACCGAGGAGTCGGGCGTCAAGGAGCTTGGCGTGACGGGCTCCATACTCACGGGCATACACAACCCCGACTTCTCCGATATGGACCTCACAGTGTACGGGGCAAGCCAGTCGAGGAGGCTCAGAGACGCCATGATAAGGCTCAGGGACGAGCGCGGCCCGGTTCAGCCCCCCTCACGGAGCGAGATGGATGAGTGGTGCCATGAGAGAGCCGAGAAGTTCCCACTCACGGTGGAGGCCCTCAGGAGGTTCGCTGACGCAAGGTGGAACTACGGCTACTACAGGGGAACCTACTTCTCGGTCCACCCCACCCGGACCAGCCGGGAGATCAAGGAGGTCTACGGAGACAACACCTACCGCAGGGTGGGCGAGGTGGGGGGCGAGGCGACGGTGCTAGGCGCCGGCGAGTCCATGTTCCTGCCCGCGGTCTACGCCATCGAGGACGCAGAGCTACCAGGGGGCGTTGAGGCGACGCGCCTGGTCTCCTATGAGGGGCTCTACAGCGGCGTATTCGGTGAGGGTGAGCGCGTCATGTTCAGGGGCGTCCTGGAGGAAGTGAGGGGTAAGGCTCCCGGCTATCAGGTTGTCGTCGGGGGGGCGGGCTCCCCCGGCGGCTACATAAAATGGGTTTAGGGTTCAGGGTTGGGCTTCCACTTCTCGGCAACATAGGACGCTATCCCCGACGAGTCCATGGGGCCGACTGAGACGTTCCACCCTGAAAGCTCCTGTATCTCCCCGCTGAGCCTGGCCGCCCTGCCGGGGATGATGAGGCTGCGGTGCTTCACTTTCTCGCCCATCTTGCTGTTGGTTATGGCCTCTGCCACGGTCTCGGCCGTCATCTTCCTGCCAGCTACGGCGCTCTCCACGCTCATGCCCTCGCTGTCCACCACCAGAAGGTAGCAGTTCACCTTGGCGCCCTCGATGTCCGAGGCCACCGTGTAGTAGGTGAGGGCGAAGTTTGTGGTCAGCAGCACAGGCGAGTTCTCGTCGGGTGTCCCTATCGTCATGAGGCCGGCCTCCACCGACACGGGCTTCCTGGGGTCAGTGTACAGGTTGCTCCTTAGGAAGACCTGGGGCAGCAGAGCCCAGCCGCTGATGCCGTGGAGCACTATAATGTCCGCGAACCTGGTGATGAGGGCGGCGGCCAGCTGCGCCTCGTTCCACTCGTTGAGCACAGGGTCCTCCGCGGGCGCTGTCCAAGCCGCTATGGGTGCACCCAAGAGCGGGTAGCCCAGGCCCTCCTCATCGCCGTTGATGGCGTTCCACCTGAGGATTGTGAAGGCGTCCATGTTGGCCCCCATGTACTCGTTTGGGGCCGTACCCGGGTCCAGGACGATGTCCTTGACCCCGTACGCCTCCAGTGTGAGGGCCAGACTCTTCAAGCCGTCCATGTCCATGGGCGAGGAAGCCACCAGCGGGCACCCGTACTTGAGGGCCAGCTCTGCCATCGCCTTCCAGTTGGCCTTGGTCGCGGCGTAGATGAGGGGCCTCCTGTCGGCGACCACCTCGAGCCCCGCCTCCATGACCGCGGGGTCCGTGGCGCAGAGCATCATGGGCTTCCTCGTCAGCTCCCCGGACTTCTTGACGGCTTCACGGAACTTGTCAGCATCGCCGCTGCTGGACCTCACAGCCAGCATGTCCAGCGTCAGACTCATGCCTATGTAGTTGTACTTGAAGTCGTTGAGGACGTGGACCCTGGTCTCGAACTCCTCGTCCCCCATCTCGTCGCTCACGTCCACGGCGATCGCCGGCTCGTGGAAGTAGGTGAACTCGTGCCTGTAGAGGACGTACTCTCCCCCTAGGGTCACCCTGTTGTCGCCTACGCCCACCTCGACTGCCTTGACGGCGGGCTTCAGGAGGGCCCACAGCTTACCGTAGGCCTCGGCCTTGCCCGGGTCCAGCAGTGGCTTGCACTCGTCAAGCGCGGCCTCCCTGTTCACCAGCTTGGCCGCGAAGGCCATGCAGTTGGCCTCCCCGCACTCCTTGCAGTTGGTTCCCGGTAGGCTCCTGTAGATCTCTATGGGGCTCAGTTCTTTCGCGGGCATGCTCTCAGCCTCCCACCTTCAAGGTGACCCAGTCGGCGGGGTCCGTGGGCTTCTCACCCTTCATGAGGCTGTCGATGACCGTCTTCAGGGCGTTGACGGCGGCCGGGTGCATCATCATGAAGTAGTCCACGCCCGTGAGTAGCAGCGTCTGGCCCGTGATGGTCTCCCATATGGGGCCTCGCAGCTCCCTTGGTGAGAACTCCGGCCCCATCTTCATCCACGACTCCCTGGCTGCCCAAGCATTGGTTGTGCCCGACGACAGCGGGTGGTTGAGCTCAGGGTCCCCCTTTAGGGCTGCCAGCCTGGAGCGCTCCATGACTGTGAACGCGTAGTCGAGGCCGTATCCCAGAGCCGCTGTGGTGGTGTCCATGACTATCTTGTTCTTGTCCACGAAGTCGTAGAGCTTCCTGTTGAGCTCCCGGGCCTTGTTCACGTCCATGCTGGTGAAGGCTATGACCACGTTGTCGTGCTTCTGTATGAGCTTGGCCGACTTCTCTATGTCCATGTCCAGGGTCACAGAGTTGATGAGAAGCCTCTCTCCCTCGATCTTCTCGGAGATGGCCGTGAATACCTCCAAGTCCTTCTTGGGGTCCCCGCAGCCGCCTATGCTGATGGGCACGTCCACGGCCTGCAGCACCTCCTCCACCTTCTTGACGGCCGCCTTCGGCGACGCATTCTCTATGAGGGGGTCTATCGTTAGGAGGTGCAGGTTCACCATCTCGGCCCCGAACTTTTCCACACATAAGCGGGCCCACTCGCCGGTGTCGTGGAGCACCTCCTCGAAGTGCATCTTAACCGCCTTGGACAGGCGAACCTCTGGCCAGTCGAAGACATCTAGAGCGATGATGGGCTTGTTCTTGGGTGGGGCCTGGAAGTTGTAGAAGGCGGGGACCTTCTCCCCGCCGATGACGTATGACTTGGACCGCGTCCCGCCCTCCGCCTTTGTGGCTCCCAGCCTGACCTCAACGACCTCCCCGATGTAGTCTGCCTTGGGGATAGACGCCTTGGCTGGCAGGAGCGCCGTGGGTTTAGCAGGTGCCTGCACCGGGGGCGCAGCGGCTGGCTGCATCTGTTGAGGATAGTAGCCCATGGGGGGCACCCCGCCTCCCAGTAGCTGGGACATCCTGCTGGCCGAGTCCCTGATGAGGGCGAACTCGAAGGCCATCCTGTTGAGGACGGCCGGGTTGACGCCTCCCGAGCTCTGGCCTATGTTAAGCTCTACCTCGTCCAGCTCCATCTCAACGTCCTGGAGCTCTATCTCCTGGAACCTGGCCAGGCGCTCCAGCAGGTCCCTGCTGAGGGGGAGGCTGATCTTATCTGGTTTGGTCATGTGGGTCACTCCTTCTCGGCCCTGATGATTACTCTCTCGGCCCTGATCTTGGCGTTCTTCAGGATGATCTTGACCGTGACGCCCTGCGGGAGCCCCTGCAAAGCCTGCATGGGCAGCGCGGATGCCGGGAGCTCCAGGGTTGGCATCGTGAACCCCATCATGGGCATCTGCTGAGCCTGCTGGGGCGCAGCCTTCTCCTGTTTAGGCTCCTCGGCCTTCCAGGTCTTCACTATGGGGTGGTTCTTCTCCACGAGCCACTTCTTCAACCCGTCCATGTCCTGGATATCGTTCTCTGTGGCTATCTTGGGGATGATCTCGGGGGGCATGTACTGCTTGATCCTGTCCATGATGTCCTTGGGCATCCAGACGACGCGGTCCCAGCCTCCGTCTGCCTGGAGGAACTTGGGGCTCCTCATGTACTCTATGCTGAGGCCGTGGAACCCGTCCACCTGTTTGCCGCCGGCCGTCAGGTCACTGATGGTGACGAAGTCCAGGCCGTTGACGGTCTTGCCCTTGTAGTTGCGGTGGACCACGCCGTACCCGTCCACCTCGGGGATGTAGAAGGCGCAGCCCTCGAAGCAGCCGCAGCTTGTGTGGGGGTATCCGAAGGCCGTGTAGAGCTGGACGCGCTCTATCTCCCCCAGGCTCTTCTCCCTGATGACCCTGTTCACGTCCTCGTACTCGCCCTTCACCGGGTCAATGAGCTTGCCCTTGGGTATCTCGAAGACGGGGCCCTTGGGGTCCACCTTGGCTGTGGCCCTGCCGTCGAACCAGCTGATGGCTCCACAGTTGGCGTACCTCTGGGGAGTAATCACGCATAGGTGGGTGGGTGCGAAGCTCTGGCAGAGGCTGCAACCGTAGAATACGTCCACCTCGTCGTCGCTCATGCCCCGTGCCCTGGCGTCCCTAGCATCGTAGATGCTCATGGCCTTGGGGTACCACTCCTGCACCTTCTCCGGCTCCGTGATGAATGTGATCTGCATCTTCTCTATGAAGGGCAACTCGCTCTTGTAGAGCCTGAGCAGCACTGTGCCCAGGTGGTTGAAGCTGTTGAAGCCCTTCTGGTAGCTCTTCTTGCTGAGCCTCATCTGTATGTCGTAGCGCTGGTTCAGGTGCATGAGGCCCTCTATGAAGTTCACGTACTCGTGGAGCCGCCGCTCTATTACGCCCTCCAGGTCCTTCTCGATCTCGGCGCCGGCCACCTCGATGATCATGCCGAAGGGCGTGTTGGTTCCCTCGGGGAGCTCCTTTATGTCCTTCCCTATGATGGTCATCTTGCCATCCTCGATCTCGTCCATCGGCTTGGCCTGGACCAGCTCGAACTTGTAGGTCTCCCTGGGGCCGCCCAGCTCTAGCTGCATGTCGCGGCCCCTGATCCGTTCACCCTCGTAGATGATGCCCACATCCACGGGGATGTCCTCAAACATCGACACTCTACTTTCCCTCCTCTAATCGCGATACTATCTTATCTATTGTCTCCCTCCAGTCGGGCTCTGGCATCCAGCCAAGGCTCCACTCGGCGTTGGGCTGGTAGCTCCTCTCTAGGCTGATCGTCATGAGGTCGCTGAAGTTCTTGAGGCCCGACTCCACGAGCCACTCAATGTAGTAGGGGAACCCGGCGAAGACCACCACGCTGTATGAGCCCAGGCCGTCGAAGCCTCCCCAGTCGGGGTCGCTCAGGTGCTTGCCCAGCACGAAGATGCTCATGCTGTACACCTTGTCAACGCCCCTCTTCCTGAACTCCCCAACAAGGTGGCCCGTTGCCACCACGGAGAGCTTCTTGTTCTTCATGGCCCTGATGGCTGTGTCCACCAGGTCGCCGTCGATGGTCTCGACGGCTGTTGACTTTGACCCCATGACGAGCAGAGGCCGCTTGGCCTTGGCTATGAGGTTAGCCGCCACGTCGGGGCTGGGGAATACGTTGGCCTTCTTGGGGCCGGCGATCTCCGCGGTCTGCCCCGTGATCATCTTGGCGGCCACTACTCTCGCCTCCTCACAAGTCTGTCCAGCATGGTCGGGTCAGGTGACGCTATCCTGTCCTCCACCCAGCCCTTCTTCTCCAGTATCTTCATGATCTCGTCCTTCATTGTGAAGGGCACGTCCTGGCCTCGGCGGACGAACAGGTGCAGGTCGTCCGGCATCGCCCCATAGTGCTTCTTGTGTAGGTCTATGTAGTGGCTGAGCTTCACGGCGCGGCCCTTGCTTGTGTCGTTGGGCCTCATGGCCAGCTTGGAGATCATGACCATGGCCTCCTCCAGTGTCTCGGCGGCGTAGAACAGGTGCTCGGGCACCGGCCCCACGTACACCTCCTCGCCGTCCCTGGCGTTGAACACCTTCCAGTCCTCCTCCTTGTCCTTGTCGCCCAGAAGCATCCGGCGGTACTTGGAGCCGTGGGGCCCGACGATGACCGGTATCCCCAGCCTCCAGCAGCCCGCGGCGATGGCGGCGGCTTTCTGGCTCATGGCGCCCCATGCGACGCCCACGGCGCCGACGCGGTTGTAGATGTAGTCTGCTATCTCCTCGTAGTTGGCGCGGAGGGGCCTCTTGGCGAAGATGTTGGCGATCTTGATGGCGGCTCCCGTGATGTGGCTGTTGGCGACGCAGCTGCCCACGTTCACCAGGCCGCCTGCGTCGAAGTTGCCCGGGTACTTCTGGTACAGGTTCTGGCCGTCCTCGTCCTTGGTCATGGCTATGTTCATGGCTGAGCAGCCGGAGGTCACCACAATGAAGCGGCGCTTCAGGAACTCCTCGGCTATGGTGGCCACGTCACCGTACCCGGCCGGGTAGTTGGCGCAGCCGACGATGGCAACGACTCCAGGTATCTCCCCGAAGACGATGGGGCTCCCAACCTCCCTGATCTCCACGTCCTGGATTGCGCCCCTCCCCACCCTTATGGGGAAGGTCTCGTTCGCTAGGTCGGCACCCGCGGACTCTGTGACCATGGATATGATTGGGAGGTCCACGGGGCAGGCGCTCTCGCAGCGTCCGCACCCCACGCAGAGCTCGTTGAGCTCCGCGAGCTGGGCGTAGTCGCCGTCCTTGGCGGCAGCCATCGCCTCCATGATGGGCAGGTTGTTGGGGCACGCCCTGACGCACTCCATGCAGGCCCTGCACTTTGCGGCGATCTCTGACAGCTCACCCAGCTTCACCCTCTTCTTGTCCCCGCGCCTCTTCCTGACCCCCATGGCCGTCTTGACGGCCACCTCGCCCACCCTCCTGGGCTCAATGATGAGTGCGCCGGGGGCTCTCCCCGAGACAAGGTCGTCCACGACCTGGTCCACGGGGTCGTGGGTCCTGTCGGGGAGGCCGAGGCAGCTCTTCTCGCTGGCCGCGAGGACGGGCACCCCTATGGCTTGGGCCTGCTCGACGGCGTCGGTCCTTATGCACTGCTCGTCCACGACTATGAGGTCGGGTATCCCGGACTTGATGAACTTGAGCTGCCAGCTGATGGGGCCCACTATCTTCGACCTGTTATTGTACCGCGACATGTCGTGGGCCGTGCAGCAGAGGCCGCCCACCTCCACCTGGTCGAAGAGGTTGTTCTGCATGAGGTAGTCAATGATGTCCACACTGGGCAGAACGTTGTGGCCTATGCACATGATGACGGGCTTGTCCGCGTCTATGGAGCCGTAGCCCAGCTGAGCCATGGGGGCCTCAGGGTCACCCTTGGGCATCCCCAGCGTCGCCACCTGCATGAGGTCGGCCACCTCCAGCGCGACGTGGTCCAGCATCCCAGCGTGGAAAGCCTTTGACTCGAAGTCGATGTTGTCCCCCTCCTGTCCGGTGTGGGCGGCGGCCACCAGCTGAACTATCTGGCTCTCCACGTAGTCCAGGGCCTCCTCAAGGTCGCCTATGGTCTTGGGCTTGATGCCGCAGACTAGCCTGACGTGGGGCGCCTCAACGTTGGTGTTCAACGCTACGTCCAGCGGCGTGTCGCGGCCGTACTCCTCCATGAGGTGGTTGAGCATGTGGCGGCCGTGGGCGGCGTGGGTGGATGCGCCGATGCAGCAAGCGATCATGACGATCCTGGACTGCTGGCCCGCCATGTTGAGGCCGCACGCCCCCTTCTTGTCTCCTGTGAGGTCGCATTTCCCGAATGTGCAGAGGCAGCACAGGTCGCAGAAGGGCATGTAGAAGGGCTTGTACCTGTCCAGGAGCTTCCTGTCCCAGCTCCTCAGGGTGCCCACCGAGGGCATGGGTGTGGGTCCCATGGGCTCCTCCCACTCCTCGTCCACGATTCGGCCGATCTGGATCTCCAGGCCCTTGAATGTGCCGAGGGCGGATGAGAGCTCATCGAACTTGAGTCTGACGTTCTTGTTGGCCAACGCTTTCTCTCCTTGAATCTATTATCTTGCTACATGGTAGTATATTATTTATAGCATTTAAGTAATTATTTAAAAATAGCTAGATTTACTAGTAGTTGATAAAAAATTCTAAAAACCCTTAAGCATATTATGTTAACAGGAGGATTAGACGTGATCAACCGACCGGCTTACAGCAAGCTAGCCAAGGACCTGAAAGCAAGAAAGTTCGTCCTGACCGGCGAGCTGGAGCCTGAGAAAGTAACCAGCTTGGACGAGATACTCGTCAGCGCGAGGGCCATGAAGCCCTATGTGGTGGCGGCCAACGTCACCGACAACCCACTGGCCTACGCATACATGAACAGCCTGGTCCCCTCCTGGTTAATCCAGAAGGAGGCCGGCCTTGAGGCCGTCTACCAGATGACCATCAGGGACAGGAACAGGCTGGCCATCGTGTCGGACGTCCTGGCGGCGTCCTACCTGGGGATAAAGAACATACTGGCCATATCGGGGGACCACACTGTGCTGGGGGACAACAAGGGAGCCCTATCCGTCTACGACCTGGACAGCGCCCAGTTCGTGTACCTGCTCCACAAGATGATAGACGAGGGCGTGGACCTGGCGGGGAACGAGATACACGGCAAGGTGGAGATCAACGTGGGGATAGCGGCGAACCCCAACGCCGACCCGCTGATGCCCGAGGTGCTGAAGATCGGGCGCAAGACCAAGATCGGAGCCGACTTCATCCAGACCCAGACCATGTTCGACATCGACAAGACCAAGACGTTCCTCAAGGAGGTGGAGAAGTACAATTGCCCGGTGCTCGTGGGCGTGTTCCCTCTGAAGAGCTTCGGCATAGCCGACTTCTTCGACAAGAACATCCCCGGCGTGAAGGTGCCTCCGGACCTGCTGGCCGCCATGGCCAAGGCCAAGGAGGAGCCCGACAGGGAGAGGCGGGGCGCCCTCTACGACGAGGTGAACCTGGAGTTCTTCGGTCCCTTCATCAAGGAGATCAGGAAGACAACCAAGGCGTCGGGCATCCACGTCATGGCCGTGCTCTACGATCGGATATTCGCGCCGCTGCTGGAGCAGTTCTGAGGTGAATTGAGATGATAATAACGAAGGCGAAACCTGAGGAAGAGATAACCGAGATGCTGAAGCCCTTCAAGAAGCTGTTCGTGGTGGGCTGCGGTACGTGCTCCACCAGCTGCATGACTGGGGGCGAGGAGCAGGTCGCCGAGATGGTGAAGAAGCTGGGGCCAAGGGCCATCGGCTCAGCCGTGGTGGAGGACCCATGCGACCTGAGGATAACCCGCAAGGAGCTCAAGGAGTTCAAGGCAAAGGTCCAGGAGGCCGACGCGGTGCTCGTCATGAGCTGCGGCGCCGGCGTCCAGACCATCGGCGACTACTCGAAGAAGATAGTGCTGCCGGCCCTGGACACCCTGTTCATAGGACAGACGGAGCGCCTGGGCAAGTTCCACGACGTCTGCAAGGCCTGTGGCGAGTGCATCCTGGACGAGACGGGAGGCGTCTGCCCCGTCACTCGCTGCGCCAAGGGGCTGCTCAACGGTCCCTGCGGTGGGCAGGTGAAGGGTAAGTGCGAGGTTGGCAAGTACGAGAACGACTGCGCCTGGGTGCTCATATACGACAGGCTCAAGGAGCAGGGCCGCCTGGAGCTATTCGAGACTTTCAGGCCGCCCAGAGACCACAGCAAGAAGGTGCTGACGCAGCACCACGTCTTCTAATCCCATTTTTCCAGGCTTCACTATACCTTCATATGCCCCGGTCCCCCACTCAGACGTGTTCTAGGTTCGGTGAAGTTTAGTGAAGTGTAACGGTTTGAAGGACGACACCGTCTCCATAGTCATCGGGGGAGAGGCGGGGCAGGGCATCAGCAGGAGCGGGGAGCTCCTGGGGAAGGCGCTGATGCGGTGCGGGTTCCACTGCTACGGAGCCATGGATTACCCGAGCCTAATCCGCGGCGGTCATAACTTCTACCAGCTGAGGGCCTCGGCGAGGTCGGTGTACAGCCAGACACCCCACGTAGATGTCCTGGTGGCGCTCAACAAGGAGTCGGTTACGCTCCATCTGGGCGAGATGAATGTGGGCGGCGGCGTCATCCATGATGAGAGGGACAAACTGGAGGAGGGCCTAGGAAAGGACAGAGACATCAAGTTCTACCCGGTGCCCCTCACGGACATCGTGAAGGAGCTGGGGGGCCCGGACATCATGAGGAACACTGTGGCCCTGGGCGCCGCCGCGGCCCTCATCAGCCTGGACGCGGGCGTCCTGAAGCAGGTCGTGGCCGAGACCTTCGAGGGGCGGGAGAAGATCATAAAGATGAACGAGGACGCCATCCAGAAGGGCAACGAGTACGTGACCGAGCATGGCTACGGGTTCGAGTGCTGCCTGGAGCCCGGGGAGCGTCCAAGCAGGCTGTGGCTCACCGGGAACGAGGCCGTGGCCTTCGGGGTCATGGCGGCGGGGTGCAGGTTCTACTCGGCCTACCCCATGACCCCTGCGAGCGGTCTGCTCCACTACTTCGCCAGCCACGACGAGGCCGGAGGGATGGCGGTGATCCAGACCGAGTCCGAGATAGCGGCCGCCATGATGGCCATAGGCGCGTCGTACGCGGGGGTGCGCAGCATGACGGGGACCAGCGGAGGCGGCTTCAGCCTAATGACGGAGAGCCTGAGCCTAGCCGCCATGTCCGAGACGCCCATGGTCATCATGCTGGGGCAGAGGCCGGGCCCCAGCACGGGGCTGGCCACCTACTCAGCCCAGGGCGACCTCCTGTTCGCGGTCTATGGCGCCCACGGAGAGTTCCAGAGGATCGTCGTGGCGCCCGGGGACGCTGAGGAGTGCTTCCACCTGGCGGCAGAGGCATTCAACCTGGCCGAGCGGTTCCAGATACCAGTGATACTTTTGACGGACAAGACCCTGGTGGAGAGCAACCAGACCGTGGACGCGTTCGATTTGTCCAAGGTGAGTATCGACAGGGGTAAGCTGGTGGAGACATGGACGGGTCCAGGGGAGTACATGCGATACAGGGACGATGAGGACGGCGTATCCCCCAGGGCGTTCCCCGGCGCCGAGGGCATCCTTGTACCGGCTAACAGCAACGAGCACCTTGAGAACGGTCTGAGCACCTCCAGGTCCGAGGCAGTGGTCAGGATGGTAGACAAACGGTTCAAGAAAGCCGGCCACATCAGGGAGGCCGTGGAGGGGCTACAGCCCATCAGGGTCTATGGGGATAAGCGGCCCAAGGTCACTCTGGTGGGGTGGGGCGGCACAAAGGGACCCGCCCTGGAGGCTCTGAGGCTGCTGAAGGCCGAGGGCGTCAAGGCCAGGTTCGTGCAGGTGGTGTTCATGGAGCCGTTCCCTAACGGCTTGGAAAAGTACCTGAAGGGCGTATGCGTGCTCGTCGAGGACAACAGGTCGGCTCAGCTGGGAACCCTCATAAGGCTCAACACAGGGTACAGCTTCAAACACGTTGGGCTCCGGTATGACGGCCGCCCCTTCGACCCGGGTGATATCAGGAACAGGGTCATGGAGGCGATCGCATGAGCCTCATGATGAAGGACCTGGACACAGGCGCCGCCAACACCTGGTGCCCGGGCTGCGGCAACTTCTCAATCCTCATGACCGTGAAGCAGGCCATCATCCAGTTGGGCCTCAAGCCCAGCGACGTGGTTGCCGTCTCGGGGATCGGGTGCCACGGCAAGACAACGGACTACCTGAAGGTGAACACGTTCCACGTGATCCACGGTAGGGTGCTGCCCGCGGCCACGGCCATAAGGTTGGCCAACCACGGTCTAACGGTGCTGGGGTTCGCCGGTGACGGGGACGCCTTCAACATTGGGATGGGCCACTTCCCCCACGCGGCGCGCCGCAACGTTGACATGACATACATAGTGCACGACAACCTCATCTACGGGCTCACCACGGGCCAGGTCAGCCCCACCAGCAAGCAGGGCTTCGTCACCAAGACCTCGCCCAGGGGCAGCCCGGAGCCCGGCGTCAACCCGCTCACCCAGAGCCTCACCGGCAACGCCACCTTCGTCGCCCGCACATTCGCGGGGGAGCCCAAGCACATGACGGAGGTGCTGAAGAGGGCCATCCAGCACAGGGGCTTCGCCGTGGTGGACGTGCTTCAGCCCTGCGTCACCTTCAACAGGGTGAACACATACGAGTTCTACAAGCAGCGCGTCTACAAGCTGGAGGACGAGGGTCACGACGAGGGCGACTTCACGGCGGCTTACCAGAGGGCACTGGAGTGGGGCGACAGGATACCCATCGGCGTCTTCTACGTGGAGGAGCGGCCCACCTACGAGGAGAGCTTCCCTGCCCTCGCCGAGGGGCCTCTCGTGGGGCAGCCCCTCCAGAGGGACCTGTCAAGACTGTTGGCTGAGTTCACGTAGCCCTCCTTACCACATTTTATCTTTTTCTCGGCCCATTTCAGGTTCATGAGTGAGGTCAGACCCGTACAGGACGACGAGTTCGACGAGTACGCCCGAATGACCCTGGACGCCTACCCCGCAATGTTTCCGCCCATGACGGAGGAGCAGAGGCTGGGCTGGCTGGAGCGGATGAGGAAGGTGAACGCGGAGCCGGGCCCTATCAAGTACTACGGCTGCTACAGGGGCGGCGAGATGGTGGGCGGCATGAGGCTCCACGACTTCACCATGACCGTCTACGAGGCCAGACTTCCCGTGGGTGGCGTGGGCAACGTCTTTGTGGACCTGGCCCACAGGAGGGAGCACGTGTCCCGGGACATGATGCAGTGGTTCCACGCGCGCTGCCTGGAGCAGGGCGCCCCCCTGGCCGTCCTATACCCCTTCAGGCCCGACTTCTACAGGGCCATGGGGTACGGGTACGGCTGCAAGATGAACATGTACAGGTTCAAGCCCGGGGACCTGCCCAGGGGAGGCAGGGAGAACGTCAGGTGGATGAACGAGGCTGACGCGACTCTCCTGCTGGAGTGCTACAACGCCTACGCCCGCAGGACCCACGGCATGATAGACAAGCAGCTCCCCTACTTCGAGAGGCTGCTGAGGCGAATGAAGGTGGTGGGGTACGTGGCCGGCGGCAGGGTGGAGGGCTTCGTGGCCTTCGGCTTCAAGAAGCTGGACCCCGACCACGAGCTCCGCCAGGACCTGGAGGTCCACACGCTCGTGTACCTGCGCCGCGAGGCGCTGGGGGGCCTCATGGGCTTCCTTGGGTCGCAGCTGGACCAAGTGGAGCGCGTCACGCTGTGCAGCATGGACGACGACCTCCACTTCCTGCCCCGAGACCCCAGGGACGGGGAGCCGCGCATGTTCTACACGAGCCAGGAGACGAACCTTCAGGGCCTCGGCGTCATGTACCGTGTGCTGGACACCTGGGGGCTGTTCAGGATGCTGGGCGGCCACAGCTTCGGCGGCGCGGACCTGAGGCTCAGGCTCAACGTGGCGGACAACTTCCTGCCGAGCAACGGCGGCGGCACCCTGATCCAGTTCAAGGGTGGCAGGCCAACGGTGCTGGACGGCGAGGAATGCGACGTTGAGGTGACCGTGAACGTGGAGTGGCTGAGCAGCCTAGTGATGGGTGTAGTGGACTTCCGTAAGCTGTGGGCGTACGGGCTCCTGGAGGTCTCGGACGAGGGCTACGTGGACAAGCTGGACGCCCTGTTCCACGCCGCCGTTAAGCCAGTGACTGTCGAAGAGTTCTAGAGCTCCGGGAACAGCGCCGGGGGTCTCCTGTGCCTGGTCGCCTGCTCGTAGGCGTAGGCGTACCCGAG
>CAZAKG010000034.1:0-22851 GCA_964485755.1 uncultured Candidatus Bathyarchaeia archaeon
TGATCGGCAAGCTCTACGACACGAAGCTGACCACCATTCACAGCTACGGCGCCGCCATGGGGGTGCCCTGGGAGTGGAGCGACTGCTACGTGCAGGTGAGCACAAACGGCTCGGACTGGACCACGGTGTCGGACGTGACGGACTGGGAGTTCAGGGTAGACAACCAGCTGAAGCCCAACCACGTGTTCAACAGCACCGGCTCCAAGCAGCTCAGCAGCCTGGAGGAGATGGAGCGCCTATGCGACGCCAGGCTCACCATGAACCTCCAGGACGCCACGTACCTTAACTACCTGGTGGACCAGACGGAGCTCTACCTCAAGCTGGTGCTGCCGAACGGCAAGTACCTGACCTTCAGCAAGGGCAAGATGAAGCTGGTGGACCCCATAGTCAAGCCCGAGGACCTGATCGCGTGTCGGGTCGAGTTCACGGGCGGCTACCTGGAGCATAACTTTGTGTGATGAGAGATGAGGCACGAGACGGAGATCAGGGGCCATAAGCTGGCGTTCAGGACCTGGACCTACGGGATGAAGCAGAAGGCCCTCCGCGAGTCAACCACGTGGGAGAGGGAGGGAGCGGAGCTTCAGCCCGACGTGGACCCGTGGACCCTGAATGACCTGATGCTCGTCGGCTGCCTCACGGAGTGGGACCTGGTGGACGAGGCGGGCCAGCCGCTGCCCATCACGGTGGAGACGCTGCACGGCCTGGAGCCGCCCGAGCTCGTCGAGGAGATGATAGCCTACGTTCAGGAGATCAACGGGGTCACGGTCGACGAGCGGAAGAAGATCATCGAGGCCGTGAGGCGGGGCAAGCCGAGCCCGCTGACCGACGACGTGGCGCTGTGCGTGACCATGGGGTGGACGCTGGATCAGCTGGTGGCCCAGCCGGCCGGGTTCGTGGAGCGGCTGAGCATCTACCTGGAGGCGGTGGCCGGTATGCAGGACCGGGAGAAGCGGCGGCTGGAGGAGGAGCTGGGCAGGCTCAGGGGGAAGGCCAGGTGAAGGTATCTAAGACGCTGCGGCTTGAGGACCTGGGCACCGAGCTGTCACTCATCCCTCAGAGCCTCCAGGACGCCGCGGACATGGCCCTGGAGGTGCCCGTCATGCTTGAGTTCGCCCGAGCCTTCTGCCCCGTCCACACCGGAGCGCTACGCGGCAGCATACGTGTTGAGAGGCCGGGGCCTCTTCAGGCGAAGCTGGTGGCCGGGGGCGGCGGCTACGTGAACCCGTTGACGGGGCGGGAGGTGGACTATGCGCGGCACGTCCATGACGGCACCAGCAGGATGCCGGCCCGCCCCTTCCTGCTGCAGGGCGTCATGGCGGCCCGGCTGATGGTGGGCCGCGAGATACTTCAGAGGGCGGCGGGGGTGACCTAGTGGCGGACCGAGTCGACCTTGAGTACAACGTCCAGGTGACGGGGCTGGGAGAGGCCGCGGCCTCGGCTAACGCGGCGGCCATGAGCGCCGGCCAGGCCTCGGCCGCCTTACAGGGTGTTCAGGCTCAGGGCGGGGGCACCATGGCGACGCTGGCCGTGACACTGCGAACCCTCAACTCAACCAGGATGGCGGTGACGTCGACGAGCCGGGCCATTACCGAGATGAACCCGGCCATGCTGCTCACCAGCTTCACGAGCATGATCCACGTGGTCAGCAACCTAACGAGCCTCACCAAAAGGCTCAGGGAGCGCTCCGCGGCCGCCGGCGCCGCCCAGGCGATCCTCGCCACACTGTCGGGCCGCTGGTGGCTGATTCCATTGGCTATCGCGGCGGGTGCCCTTGTCTATAGTAAGATTCAGAGTATGCAGGCTGGGGGCCCCGTGGAGCGTACGGGCCTCTACATGCTGCACAGGGGCGAGTACGTTGTGCCGGCCTCTCAGACGTACATGGGCCCCGTGTTCGTGACCTTCGAGCGTCAGCCGGCTCCGGGCCTGGGCATGGACGAGTGGCTGCGTGAGCTGGGGCCCCGCCTCGAGGAGCGCGTCAGGAGGGGCGGCTAGGACGTTGAACTACCCGAGGCTGCATGAGGTTTATCCTCCCCCGGAGGGCTACCGGCTTGAGCCCGGGCAGTACGCAAGGCTCACCAGGGCGGGGGACGCTATCCCGAACTGGTTGGTGGCTTGCCCGCGGTGTGGCGAACGGTTCGAGGTGCCTTACGGTGTTCTGGATTCTAGTTGGCGTCCCCCTGAACCTTGTCTGGCGTTTATACGGACGCCTGTTGAGTGTCCGCTCTGCCTGCTACGGTTCAGGGCTTTCAGGGGTAAGGTGTTGCCGGTGGAGGAGGGGCTGTGACGCCTACGCCGGCCTGGGCTCAGAGCCACGTGGAGCTGTACGAGGAGCCCGGGTTCCTGGACGACTGCTTCAGGTCGAGCCTCTGGGTCAAGTTTCAGAGCGCGGCCTCGGAGAGCTTCGCCAACGTGGGGGACATAGCCGGCGACTACGGCATCATGACCGTCGTCGAGGGCGACCCCATCAACGGCTGCGGGTGGCGCCGCGACATCAGCGCCCTGGCCCTCAGCACCAACACGTACCCGGTGTTCAGGGTCCGGCTCAGGGGCCGGGACACGCAGCCTCAGTACAAGGTGGAGGTTGAGTTCACGGACGCCGCCGTGTCTTCCTCGGGCTGGGTGGACGCCCCAGCGGGCTTCGAGGCGGTGTGGCTGCAGTTGACGGCGGGGAAGACCGTTAAATACGTTAAGCTGTACGCCCGGTCCAGCCAGGCCTTCGCCCAGGCCATCATCGACTATGACTACGCGTGCATCCTCAAGAACCCGCCCCTGGAGCCGGACGAGGTGGAGGAGCTCGTCGCGGACCTGGTGACGACGTCGGCGGTGTCCGGGCTCAAGCTCTCCATGCTGGGCGACACGTTGCTGGGGGTGATGCAGCGCCGGTACAGGCTGGACGAGGGCAAGGGCACGAAGGCCTACGACCTGAGCCGGAACAGGCACCAGAGCGGCATAGTCAACGCGACGTGGAGCGGCGTGGGCTGGCGCGGAGACTGTCTCTACTTTTGGACGGCCGGCAGCTGCAGGCTCGACACCGGGTACCTGGTCTCCCTAGCGGCCACGGGGGCCCTCACCATAGCCTTCAGGGTGAAGGCCTCCACCGGCGCCGCGGGCGTGGTCTGCGGGTTTGGCAAGACCATCGCCGCGGACTGGAACCGGATACAGTTCAACTGGAGTAGCGACAAGCTCAGGCTCTACGTGAAGGACGACGCGTTCCATGTCCTTCAGTACACCAGCACAGCGATTATCGCGGACGGGGCCTGGCACCGCGTCGCCGGCGTGGTGAACCCGGGCTCGGACAAGATCGAGCTATACGTGGACGGCGTCCTGGACGGGGGCGCCTCGGGCACCCTGGGCGCCATAACGCTGGACGCCTATGATCTCACCTGGGGCTGCCTCCACAACAACGCGGGGTACACGAGCTACACGACGTGCTACGTGGACGAGGCAACGGTGTTCAGCAGGGACCTGACGGCCGCGGAGGAGGCCAGGCTCTTCGTCCAGGAGCCGCTGAGCGGCGCCGCCCGTGTCGGTGTCGGGGCCTTCGTCATGGCGTACCTGGCCGCGGCCTCTGAGAGCCTGGTCTCTAAGCTGTTCTCGGGCCGCGTCATCGACAGGATCAGCGGCGGCGAGCCGGATAACCCGCTGGTGCAGTTGGTGTGTGAGGACCTGGGCGAGATACTGCTTGAGCGTACCTTCTCCAAGGAATACGCGGCAGCCACACAGATCAGCGCCATCGTGGACGACGTCGTGGACGAGTCGCCGGAGCTCTACCAGGACAAGGACACCACCAACCGGACTATAGTCAACAAGTTCCACCAGGAGGGCGTCTGGGGCCTCATTGAGAAGCTATCCGAGGCGGCCACCTTCGCCTCAGGCGAGACGGGGGCCAACTTCTGGGCCGACCCAGGCGGGTCGGTGCGCTTCAAAAAGTACGGGGCCTTCGCGTGCCCCCTCAGCGTAACGGACGGTAGCGGCGGCGCCGCGGCCAACATCCTGGACATCCAGGTGAAGGAATCCATCAAGGGCGCCCCGAGGCTCGCCAATGACGTCCGGGTCATCGTGTTCGAGGAGGAGAGCCAGCCCGCGGACGGGGACGCCCTCACAGAGTCGGCTGAGGGGTGGAGCAGCCCGGACCCCACTGACGTCGGCTACCCTCAGAGCGACGCCGGCGACAAGGTGACGGGCACGGCCAGCGTCCACTTTAACACCACCAACCCGGGCACCAGCTACAGGATGCGCGTCGAGTTCCCGGACCTGGACATAGCAGGCTTCGACAGCCTCAAGTTTCAGATGAAGTACAGCGCGGCCCTCAGCGTGGACAGCTTCGAGGTCCGTATCTGGCGCGGCGGCTGGCTGTGGGTCACCGACTATTACGAGAAGACGGGGATCGCGCCCCAGGGCTCGGCCGCGTGGCACGAGTACACCGTGAGCATTAGCGGCATGGCTAAGACGGGGAACCCGGGCACAGTCATCGCCAACGTACATATCAAGGCCGTGACCGACGTGGGGCTGGGCCTGGCGGAGCTCCGGCAGGCCCAGAGCGAGGCGATGCTGAACAGTCTGAGGAGCGTGTGGATATGAGCATGAGGGAAGTAACCAAGGAAGAGATCGAGAGGGACGAGCTGCCCAAGGGCTGCCTCATCATGGTCCGGTGGCTGGACGCCTCGGACAGGAGGGCGCCCCTGAGCGACCACGTGGCGAGCCCCGAGGTGGTGTGCAAGGACTGGGGCATCTACCTGGGGTGCAGCGGCCAGGGCAAAAAAATGCTGATCCTGGGAAAGGACGTGGTGGAGGTCCACAACGAGTGGGGCGCCACCAGGATACCCGTCGACCTGATCGACGAGGTGATCGTTATCCTGCCTCGGGAGGAGATGGTGAAGGCTGTTCGGGAGGTCCAGGTGCTGGGCCGCCGCGTCAGCCTGAGGCGGTACGTGAGGAGTGAGGAGAGGGTGCGCGTTGTCGTGTCTTAAGAAGTTGATCAGGGCGGGCCTGACCAAGAAGACTGTCACAGAGTCGGGCGCCGAGGCGCGGCGCGTGCGGCTGCTTGAGGAGGAGCCCGGCGACAGGTTCGTGTTGATCATCTGGCTCATGGTGCTCTTCTTCGTGGGCCTCATCTTCCTGGAGCTCGTGCACATGGTCTGGGTGGGCACCTGGAACGACGTCATCTTCAACGGGATCATGCTCATCGTCGGCACCATCGTTGGCGCCGTCTGGGGGAAGATGTCCGAATGACTATGCCCCTCAGGGCCAGCACCCGGGCACGTCGGTACGACTCCGAGCGGGGCTGCTACGTCTACGACATAGCCTTCAGGACCGTGGCGCCGCTGACGGAGCGCACCGTGGAGGTGGCGGAGGCCTTCGGGCTTGGCGTCGACTCGGAGCAGGAGCACGTCCTCTACAAGGACTTCGAGGTGCGGCTGGGACAGGGCGACGTCGTGTACATCACGGGCGACTCGGGGAGCGGCAAGAGCGTCCTGCTCCGGGCCCTCAAGGAGGACCTGGGCGCTGAGGCCGCGTGCATGGAGAACCTAGATGCACCGGGAGACAGTGCCATAATCGACCTCGTGGGGGGCAGCTTCTCCGAGGCCCTGGAGCTCCTCAGCCTCGTCGGGCTCAACGACGCCTTCCTGTTCCTGAGGAGGCCGGGGCACCTGAGCGACGGCCAGCGGTACAGGTTCAGGGTCGCCAGGCTCATGGAGGCGGGTAAGCCGTTCTGGCTTTGCGACGAGTTCTGCTCGACGCTGGACCGGGAGACGGCCCGGATAGTGGCCCACAACGTCCAGAAGCTGGCAAGGCGCAGCGGGTCGACGCTCATAGTGGCCACGACCCACACGGACCTCATGGAGGACCTGAACCCCAGCGTAACCATCAGGAAGGGCTGGGGCCGGGAGATCAGCATCAGCTACGAGCCGAGCCCGGCGCCCAGGCCGTGCTCGGTGACGGGGGACATGTCCGTGGAGGAGGCCACTATCGAAGACTACAGGGAGCTCGCCCACCTACACTACAGGGAGCGCGGCGTGGTGGCGCCCCTCAGGTTCTACAAGCTGGCGCGGGGCGGCGAGGTGGCGGGGGTCATAGCCTACACGTATTGTGCCCCGTCTGTGGGGGGCCGACTCAAGGCCGTGGGGTACAAGCCCAGGCTGGAGGAGCTTAACAGGGATTGGGCGCTCATCAGCCGCGTCATCGTTCACCCCAAGTACAGGAGCGTGGGGCTGGGCGCCCGGCTGGTACGTGAGTCTCTGCCCCTGGTGGGGCGTCGGCACGTGGAGATGGTGGCCGTGATGGCAAGGTACAACCCATTCGCGGAGAGGGCGGGCATGAAGCTCATCAGGCTTAACGAGCCCGGCGAGACGGTGCTGAGGGTCGTTGAGAAGCTGAGGGATCTGGGCTTCAACCCGGCGCTGCTCACCAGCCGGACCTACGGCGAGAGGAGGATCGAGGAGGTGGGCCTGGGGCCGGTGAGGGAGGCGCTTCACGGGCTGGACAGCCAGTACTGTAAGAGGGTTGCCCGTGTGCACAGGCCATACATGGACAAGGCGGAGTTCGTGGAGTGGCTGGGGTCCGCTGATGCTGCGAGCCTGGCTTGGAGCATTCAGGTGCTGGGGGTGCTGGCTCAGGCTAAGGCGTACCTGTACTGGTGCAGTGACTGGCTGGAGGCGGGATAGATGAACGATGTCGAGATGGCGAAAAGAGTGCTCGTCTCTGTGGGGATCGTGTTGGTTAACGCTGACGGACTGATGGAGAGCGAGGATCGGGACGCCAGGGCGTTAGCCTTCGAAGCTTGCGTAAAGCTGACGGAGTTGGAGCTGGCTCTCCTCAATAGGCTGGGCATGAAGCCTCAGTACTCGGATGAGGTGGACCAGCTGGATGGGGGGGCCGGGCTCCGGTGATGTGCGGCTATGACTACTGTAGTTATAATGGATTTCCGGTGATGGGGTCATGCGTAGTTACATCTTCACGCGGGCCGAGGAGGAGGCGTTGCTGAGTTGGCTGGGGGCGGGGAGGAGACGCCTCTCGTCGCGCAGATTCTGAGCAGGATCAGGAATGCGGACAGGCTGGCCGGCCATGTGGGGCTGATGGCCCGGGCCTTGGGGAGGCTGAGGCTGGAGGGTCGCCTGGCGGTGAGGCTGAGGCTTCCCACAGGTTTAGCGTCCAGGTTACGCTCCGCCGCGTCAGGATAAACCCTGACCGTAAGCGGCGGGAGTACCTGGGGCGGCTGGAGGCCGTGGTCGGCGCCTGTGAGGCCGCCATGGGGGACGCGGGCGCCCTGGAGGATGCGCAGCTGAGGGCCATGGACGTCCTCATCAAGGCTCTTCGGCTCAGCTACGTCATCGTCCGGGAGGTGGACATCGAGAACCTTGAGCGGCAGGCTGAAGAGATCAAGGGACGGCTTGAGGAGAGAGATCGGGCGGGCCAGGTCTGAGGCCGGCTCAGGCGGGCCGCGGCTGCCGGACGACCCGGTGGAGTTCTGCCGTGGGTGGCTGGGCTTCGAGCCGTACCCGTACATGTGGCCGTTCCTGAGGGATGAGAGCCATTTCGTGGCTAACCTGCAGGCGCGGCAGACGGGTAAGACCTTCAACGGGATGGCTAAGGTGCTGTACCTGGCCCTGAGGCACCCGCGCAGCGTGGTGCTGGTCACGGCGCCCAAGTACGAGCAGGTTAAGAGCATCGCCTTCAAGGCCCTGGGGGATCACCTGGGCCGGATGAGGGCCCGGAGCCCCGAGCTGTTCAGGGCCGTCGTCGGGGACAGGAATGTGCTCAAGACCATAGTCAGGCTGAGGAACGGGAGCCGGATACAGGCGGAGAGCCCGGTGCCGGAGACCATCAGGGGCCACACGGCCAAGGTGGTGTACCTGATGGAGTGTAACTTCATCCGGGAGGACGAGGACCTGTACACGGCGGTCCTGTTCACGCTGAACACGACGAACGGGTACCTGATAGCGGAGTCCACGCCCTGGAACACGGACTCGATGTTCTACCGGATGTTCCACGACTCCGCGTACAAGATGTTCAAGACCTTCAAGGTGCCCTACGAGGAGGCCATGGCGCCCCGGGGACCCCTCAGCGAGGAGATCGTGAACATGATCAGGGACCAGCTGGCCGGGGACCCGGCCCGGTGGAGGAGGGAGATGATGTGCGAGTGGACGGAGGACCAGGACACGTGGCTGCCGACGAGCCTGATTGCGTTGGCCCAGGACAGCTCGGCGGAGTACTATGGCTTGGAGTCCAGGCGTAGGGGCGAGTTCTACGTGGGGGTCGACTTCGGTAAGAGGAGGGACTATAGTGTGGTGTCCGTGGTGGAGGCGGTGGGGGTTCACAGGTATCTGAGGCACGTGCACAGGTTTCCGCTGGATACGCCGTATGGTGCCGTAATCGGGTACGTGAGGAGGCTTCAGGACGCGTGGAGGACGGTGAGGGCCGTGTACGCTGACAAGACTGGTGTGGGTGACTACATCGTGGAGGACATGGCGCGGAGCGGGGTCCTGAACGTGGAGGGCGTGGGCTTCACGGATACATCCAAGGAGGCGCTGGCCACGGCCCTCAGGGAGGCGATGAGGAGGGCTGAGTGCCCGGTCTGCGGCTGGGGCGGCTACACGGTGGACGCGGAGGGGGCGTGGAGGACCACGTGCCCAGAGGGGTGCAGAGTGGACGGGCGGGCCGCGGTGCTGAGGCCCCTACTGCACATACCGTATGACCCGGACCTGTTCGCGGAGCTGAACGTGGAGCGGTTCGAACTGGGGAAGACGGGCAGGGTTCTGTTCAGTCATCCGGCGGGGACACACAACGACAGGTTCTGGTCCTTGGCTTTAGCAGTTTACTCCTCTGAGGCAGCTTCCCGTGCATCGAAGCCAATAGCTGTGAGAATTTGATTAACCTTGTATGCGCGTATATTTTATCATTCATATTTAAAATCATAGTCGTCTTCTATAGACCATGTTATGCGTGCGCCATCAAAATCTATTTCATAACACGATAAACATATTTTGCTGTTCTCTTGACTATAAACCATAAAAATAACATACATTCTTTCACCATTCAGTGGATAATCTTGCTCATGAACGATTTCCTGCATTTTATCAAGTATTTCCTTTCTGGTATCTTTATTCAATTTAAATATTCCTAGATGATATTTTGTTTTTATATTCATTACTTTTTTAAAATCATATAAAATATCATCTCTCCTACATGATAATTCAGATTCGATACTTAAAATTATTTTTTGAGATGTACCACTCTGTCGCCATATAATATCCGCGAGATATTCCTTAACTCCTGGTTCAACATTAGTGTAAATCGGCTCGTATCCATTTTTCTTCGCTAGTTCACCAAAGAATTGTTTGATGGAAGTCGTCCAATCCTCTAATTTTTGAGACCAAGTGAGACCTGATCGAATCACTAACCAATCTCTATAATATTTAAACAGATTCTCCCCTGAAACTATCATTCCTCAGCCTCCGATTTTTCGTCCGATAAGGCTGAGGCAAGAAGAAGGATTGCCCCTGATAGGAAGACTAAACCTAAAATTGAGTTTCTATCTTTACGTTGTTTTAAATCGTCAGCGTATTTGTAGATATTTGCCAGAGTTGTTTCAGGGTGTGCTTTATCAAATATTATGTAGGGGTAGTTTTTTATATCAAACGGTATGTCAGCATCTGGTTCAACAATTGGTATTATCGCTTTCTCTAAAAACCTAGCTATAGTAATTTCACGTATTAAATGGTCTCTTTTCATATCGTTTATTGATATGAAAAAAATGGCTACATCAGACCAAGATATTTGAGTTTTAACCGATTCAAACATATCTTGATTTGTCTCATAGTATTCATGCCAATTTGTTGCTACATTATATCCACTTTGTCTCAATATGCTGTATAATGCTTCAACGAATGTTTTGTTTGAAAGCCCGTAACTTATATATATATTTAGTGTCATTGTCAGGTTTATAATTATATATTTAAATAAATGAACTTTGCGCGCGTGGATTCTATTTAGCTTTCCACCCAAGTAAATTAATACTAGAGAAATCCGTTTGATAACTATGCTCCCTATTGCTCGTCGTACGAAGGCATTAATCGAACACTCAATGGAGCATTTCAACTCGGGTTCTGAACCTGATCTTCAATTAGCATTACTTCATGCCGATAATTCTGTAGAAATTTTATTGAAATACTATTTACGTTTTTCAAAGAAACTACCTCCAAATAAAGTTGATAGTATGAATTTCTATGAATTAATTACAAATTCGACTGATTTAGAAACAATTTCGAAATCCGACGCTTATTTTTTAGTCTATCATGATATGAGAAATGCGGTATGGCACGATGGTTTAATGATTCCACCTAAGAGTGACGTAAATTCAGCAACCAACTATGCTATGACATTATTCAACGAGTTATTCCCTGATGTCAGTTTCTCGAATGTTCAAACAACTGTTCCAACACCAGAAAGTATAAAGAATCTAAGAAGTACATATGGCAATAGTGATTATCTATCTGAGATTTCTGATTTACAGAGATTTATTAAAATTTTTGAAAGACAAGGTTACAATGTGATTCGTGAGCATGATTCTAAAGATGTTGGGATAGATATTATTGCCCGTAAAAAAACACATTCAATATTATGTGAGTTTAAAACAGGAAAGAGTTCTAACATAGGCTCACACATAATTGTTCGAACTAACAATTCATTTCAAAACTACATAAATTATTCTGGATGGGATAATGTAGAAAAATGGTTAATTACTGATGCTCCACACGAAAAACCCGCTATTGAAAAAGCTAATGAGATGAATATCAGGTTAATAAAAACAAGTGACATCATTTTTGAGCTAAAAAGACTTGATGATAAGTATAGAAATCGCGATTCTATCAAAGAGTTGTTTGAGAAATTTTTAACTTTAAACAATTTTACGGCGGGTGAGGGATTAGTTGAGAAAAGCCTTGACTCATGGATAGATGAACGGCGAAGAGCTAAAGCTCATTATAGAACAATTTTTCATAAGAACAACATTCAGCAGATGAAAAAAGAGGATTTTATAGGTTTCTTGTATTTTAGAAATAATAGAGCTTGGACTAATTTGTATCGTCAAGGTTTACAATTAGTAGATAAATTCGAAAAAGTAAAAACAGCTATTAGACATCTACAAGACGAGTCGTTAAAGATCGAGAATAGACTAAATGATGTATTACTTGGCGGAGACTTACATGTAAACGGTTTTGGAAAAAATACTGCTACAGGTATCCTACATATCATTGATGAAACTGACAGCTATGGAGTCTGGAACAATGTTACCGAGAAGGGGTTAGAAATACTTAGTAAAAAACCCCGATTATCATTGTCGAATCTTGGAATGAGTTATTCACGAATTAACAATGAACTTTTAGAACTGAAAGAGAAACTTGATACAGACCTTGTGATAATTGATGCATTCATGTGGTATCTTACCAATTACCATTCAGATGAAAGTGGCTAGGTATTCATTTTACATTACAGCATATAATGATCACGGCAACTAGTATGGCTAGTGCTGGCACGCGCAATGTGCGTGCTGACTGTGTGTGCTAGTTTTATCTCTAATAAAGCGCGCGTTTCATGTACTCGTATCTAACCCATGTATTCTTTTTATAATATATTCCGCTATTGAGGCAATCCCAAGAACATCAATAGAATGTCCTGCTATTTTGAAAAAACGAGTCTTTAGTAGCGTATCGTTATAATTTGGATCTGAATGAGCTCCCTCTTTATTTCGAACGCTAGTTAACAATTCTTTAATCGTAATATTTCCACTCAAATAGGGCTGATTTAACCAAGCATTTCTTGGAACAGGTTCTGCTTGAATATCAAACATGTAAATGGGATAGAACTTTCCAGCCCGAAAAGCTATCTTTCCAGGATACATAATGTGGTCAGGACCTAATATGTCACGCAACTCATCCAATGCCTTCTTTCCTGCAGTTTCTAGTGGCCCCATTATTGGATGAAAAGTGATTCCTGGATGAATTATTTCGATAAGTGGTTTACCATTATAGCCACGGGAAATCAGAAGTGTGTATAAATCAACCGCGAGGCTTGCCCAGTGCTCTGTTTTTCCTTCAAAAATCAATTTGCATCGATCTTGGATTGTAGCTATGATACGAGCATAATTTTCTTGGGCTTTATATTTCTCCATAAATAGTAATTAATTTCTATCATTAAATTTTTTTTCAATTTAACGCAAGCGTGCGCATCGGTACATTAGGAATCTGTGTTGAGTATACCCCTTTTTCCTCTAGGGATATACGCGCACTCTTTTTTCTTTATGAATACTGGGTATATCTTCCTCTGAAAAACAGTATACCAACCTCTACTGCCTTGACTTCACATAACAGCTACCAACTGCCTGTACATGCCCTAACAGTCCACGTGGTTGGTTGGGTATGATAAAATTATACTCCCACACACACCACGCGCAGACAATAATGAGAGATTGTACTAATAAAACAAAATATACGCGCATATTCTAGAGAAGGCATGTAATTAGATTATTTTACTCTCACTACTTCTCCGGCTGGGTGAGCTCCTCCTCAAGTTTCATGAAGTACCTCACAACTGGGGACTCCAGATTCAACGCGTAGAACTCGGCCCTACTGATCTTTCTAGACACCTTCACCGCACCCTCCTCCACGAGCATGGGCAGGTACTCGTAGAGAGTCCTCTCAGCCATCCCTATAGCGTCCATGATCTCGTTCCTGGAGAAATCGTTCCTAGGGTTATCCATGAAGAAGTCCAGCAGCCTCAGCTGAGGAGTGGAGCCGAACGTCCTGAGTAATACCGACTTATACTCCCCGCTGTATAGAGAACTCCCAGCCATTTCCGTCACTCTCGTATAAACTACCAAAGTATATGGCGTCTGTCACCTTCAAAGGTGCAGCAAGTGAACCAATGTGGCCTCCCAGCGGAACGGTTCGGGTAGTCGGCTCACTTTAAGGCACCAATCCTCGTTTTCTCAAGTAGTCTATCCCCTGCTGAGTGATAGCCCACGAATCTGTACCGCCCCTAACGTAAGCGAACCCGTATTTTTTAAGCCACTTCAATATCTTCGCGGAGTGCTGCTTAAAGTCTCTACCAAGTTTACTTCTGAAGGCAGGCTCCGGAACATGCGCATTAATTGAGCCATTCGTGGCCTCAAATAACGCCAGTAGCCCCGCAATCACCCCATTCAGATGCTTAGCATCTACTTCCACACCCCATACAATGCTGTAACATATTTATATAATTTATACTAAGTAATACGCTTATTACGGTAAAAACAATAATCTTTAAAAATATGATGCATTGCTAAGTAAACGGAGGAACAAAGATGATATCAACGACCCAGTTGAAGCACTTCAACAAGTCCGGGGCGAGGCTATACCTGAAACAAGAGCTCCTCAACGAGCCGGAGTTCCCCTTCGAGAACGATGAGATACTGAAGGTCGAGATACTGGACGGCAAGCTGGTGCTGTCCAAGCCCGAGTGGTGGGAGATGCTGGACTGGGACCAGATGCCCCAAGTGTGGAAGACCCTGCCAGAGGAGATCAAGTCGAAGGTGCGGGAAGCCGGGTTAAAGCCTAAGAAAGACGAAACCTGACTCTATGCCACTCAAGAATAGATGCATTTTCTTCAATGAAATGTTTATATTAAAATCAGTTTCACCTATACTTGATCGAAATGGGTAAAAAGATGACATCTGAAGCAGCGGCCAGAATCCAGAGCGCCGAAGCCAAAAAAAGCGACGGGAAAGTGGAAAAAGGAAGCTTCACAACAAGAGCCCAGAGAACTGCAGCAAAAACCAAGAAATAGACTAGAATAAACCATGCAAAGGACAAAGCTAGTTGGCCCTGTGCTTGTCCTCGTTGGACTCCTGTTTCTTTCCTTAGCTTACGTGAGCTGGGATGATGTGGGGACCGAGTTCGGCATCGGCGTCTGCAGTGAGCCTCTGTGGTGGCAGTTCTGGATACCCCGCAGCTACGACAAGGTCACCGTACCAGAATACGCGATAACCTACATCATCATAGGCACCGCAGCACTAACCGCGGGCACGATCCTGACGATCCAGGAAAGACGAAAAACCTATAGATACACGGCCACGACCCAAACCCTCAAGGAAAAAAAAATGATCCAGCTAACAATCAAGCCCAGACCATGGATCAAACAAAATGAGCGCGCATGCAAACGTAGTACGAATACTAGCGTACCATGAATGCTGGCTAAGCCGTCTTTTATAACATTCACAAAAATACCTTCTGGAGAAATGCTTTGGATGTCCCGGCGCAGCTAATCCTCTTCAGCGTCCCCTCCCTGATCTACTTCACCATTCAGACCAGACGCGGAGAGAAACGGAGGAGCGTCCTGAAGAACCTCAGCTTGAAGGGGTGTAACGGCGCCTATTATCTGGAGGGCGTCGGGGTCGCCGCAGCCGTAGGCGCACTGATGTGGCTGGTCCTACGCATGGTTCCCTCCAGCGTCCTCGAGAGCCCCACGGTAAGCACCTCAGTATACGCAGGCTGGCCCCTGAGCCTGACCTCATTCACGTACGCGCTGCTGCGGGAGGCGCTCTACGTCGCCCTCGGCGAGGAAATCCTCTTCCGCGGCCTCCTAGGCGGACACCTGGAGAGGCGCCACGGGTTCACGAAAGGGAACACCATACAGGCCCTCGTCTTCCTGCTCCCCCACCTACTCCTACTGCTGGTCAGCCTGAGCTTCTGGGCAGTGGTCGCCGTGCAGTTCCTGGCCGGCTGGGCCTTAGGGTGGCTGCGCTCCAGGTCCGGCAGCATCCTGCCCGGCTGGCTGGCGCACAGCCTGATGAACGCCTTAGGGGCCCTGTCGGCCATGGGATGAGATCAAATAAGATATGTGGCTAACAGAAGTGATCATGATGAGGCATGTGTTTCCCGTGCATCGAAGCCGATAGCCATGAGAACATGACTAACCTTTAATTGTCCACAGGGCCCGGTTTTCTAGGCGCGCGCATATTTAGATGCTTTTAACTCTCCCACAGCCAAATAGGATGACTGAGGATGTGAATGATGAATAAAGTCCTCGGCATGGCGGCGATAGCCCTCCTGCTGTCCCTCTCATCTCTACCAGGCTCGAACTCCTTCTACATCCTCTCGAGTAGCAGCTGCGAACCCTGCGTGAGCCGGCTGAGAGTAGTCAAGGAGCTATACCCTGACGGCGACTTCGTCGTGTACGACATCGCAGACGCGGTCAACCTCAACCGCTTCTCCGAGATCGAGAAGGTGATCGACGCCCCGTTCATGCCCCTCCCCATATTCGGCATGTTCTCTGACGGCGAGCTGAGGCTGGTAGCGGCCGGTGGCCTATCGAGGGGGGCATGGGAGAAGATAGCCATGAACGAGACCTCAGGGGTCAACGTCTACGTCGACAACGGGAAAGGGGAGGCGGTGCTCGAGAAAAACATAGGCGACGACACGAAAATCGCTAGGCTGGAGGAGCTTTTCCTCGGCGGGGAAGTATATTCTTCGGTCGATGGTGCCGGCGTCTCCCTCGTCCTCATACTCACGGCTGCGTTGGTGGATGCCTTCAACCCATGCATGCTGGGCTTCTTTCTCGTCTTCCTGGCGTTCGTCTCGTACAGCGGCGACCCCAAGAACGCCATCGGAACGAGCCTCGCCTTCAGCGTAGCCGTCTTCGTCACCCGCTTAATCATGGGTGTATGCTTCATGCAGGTCTTCTGGATTAGTTCCCAGATAAGATTCCTAGCCGCCGTCGTCGCGCTCGTCCTAGGGGCTGTAAAAATATTCCGATTCCTCCTGGGGGAGAGGAGGCAGATACCCGTCGGCTTCGTGGACCAGATAACGAGGCACATCGAACGTGCTTCAAACCCCAAAACGGGCTTCGTCGCCGGCTGCGTGACCTCCTTCTTAATCACCTCATGCAGCTCTCCGCCGTATTTCCTCGCCCTCAGCCTACTGTCGACGGGCTCAAACGTCGTCGGAGGCTTGGCCTCGCTACTAATCTATAACCTCGTCGTCGTGGCGCCGCTGCTGACGTTAGTGATCTGCGTCTACGTCCTCAACTTGACGACAACGACGGATCTGAGGCTCTGGGTCTCGACCAGGAGGAGGTACATAGACCTCCTCATCGGGCTAGGGCTGACCATTATTAGCGTTTTCGTGATATTTTACCAAGCCCAGTTTCTAGGATAGGCGGTTTGTAACAATCGTCGACTGCTTTAGCCGCCTGAGTTCGATTATCCTCGCTCCGACGGCGAAGCCTACGGTGAAGCCGATGATCGCGGCGGAGTCTATCCATGTCTCTATGCCTAGGATGAGGTTGACCACCGCGAGGATAGCGTAGCTCAACGCACCGAGGACGACCCCCAGCCTTAGAGGCGATAAACTCTGCGACCTCCTCGCCACCAAGTATCCGCCGAGGGCGCCCCCCACCACGGATACGATGAAGTATGCCGTGATTAAGCTGATCCACATGTCCGTCGGCCCCTTGGGGATCAGAGCCGACATGACCCAGACGATGGAGTTTGCGACTAGCGCCCCCGCTAAATAGTTGGCTTTAGTCCCCATCCCCAACATCTATCCTAGGGTTGTTGTTTCTCCTCGTCTTCCTCTAACATCTTGGTAAGCTTCAGCAGGTTCTCCGGCTTCTCCAGCGTCCAGATTATTTTCTCCTCGCGGTGGCCCATGAAGGGCGTGACGGGTCCTAGGAAGAATCTGCCGAGGGCACCTCCGATGGGAGCGAAGAGGCTGAAGCCTCTAAGGATAAGAAGCGCACCTACATGGAATTTCCTTTTCTTGATCTCCTCGTAGGCCTTCTGGATGACTTGTTCCTCCTCCTCGGGGGTCACCTTCTGGAAGATGCTCATCCCCAATGGATCCTCTTCGCCTCCGGTCCGTGTGGCTCAGTTATTATTTCAGGTTTTACTCTATTCCACAAGCTTGACATGATCATTACCTACCAGAAAAAAGGGGATAGGAATCCGACCTAGTTACCCTCCTAGCAGCATGACTTTTATGACCGTGTTGATGATCCAGCTAAGCCGCCCGATAAGCTGTGTCAGATACCAGACGAGTTCGCCACTCCAGTTAGCGCCGAGGCTGATCATTAGGAAGATACGGCCAATCTTCGCCGATATTCCGAGGACACCCTTGTGCTCCCGGGTGAAGGTGAAGAAGCTTATGGCCGTCACTACACCTATGGCGATCAGCAGGGTGTTTATTATACCCGTCATGTTACCGGATACGGCGCTGTTCGTGAGATCAAGAACCGTGTTCTTAATCTGGTCTATGATCTGTCCCCTGAGAGTCCCAGCGATCATTACGCCCGTGCCTACGCCGACGAGGACGCCCGTAGGGTACCTAGCGACCCAGGCGATCTCGTTCTTGAGGCGCGTGTACATCAGTACGCCGAGGAGCAGAGGGACGAAGAGCAGCAAGTTTCCGCCGAGCATGGGTAGAACCGCGTTGTTGAGGGCGCTCTTGAAGTTTAGGAGGATGTAGTGTGCCATAGTGGCACCTATGATTGCCTGTTGGCCGATGCGGAAGATCGGGTTATCCTTCCACAGCATCGATAGGACGCTGATGATGAAGAACGTTCCCACTAATCCGCCGAGCAAGTCAATGAATAGCATCATCTACTTTACCTCCTTGGACTTACCCCACGCATATCGTTTGCCGAGGTAGCTGACATTCCCCAGTACGAAGAACAATATGAACGGTAGTATGCCGAGGTTCTTAGCGTCGCTCATCATGGCTCCTGGACCTGGGTTCCCGCTGTAGACCTCGAGCTCCGTCCCCATTCCTGAGCCGCTCAGGAAGCCCTGTATCTGAGTGGGATAATAGGGGGCGGCCATGGGTCCGCAGCAGCCGAGTGTGGCTACGATCGTAGGTGTCTTGTATGGGACAACCCACTGCCGAATCGGGAACTCGACATCCGTGCAACTGGTGTACATGAAGATTAGGAGGTCTATACCGCTCTGGTCGTTTATGTTCTTCATCATTGGTATCTCGTCTAGTGGAGTGTCGAACTGGTCCTTCGGGTAGACTCCTCTTATGTTCTGAGCGAAGCTGGCCTCGCCGGCCTCGCCTAGGGGCGCGTACCCGAGCCAGACGTAATCCTCGCCGTACGTGTATCCATAATCCTCTGGTTTAACCTTGCTACATAAGTGCTTCTGCAGGATAAGGGCGCTGTCCGCATACGTACAATAGAAGATGACCTTCATATGCTTCTGGAAGAGAATCTTCCATGTCGCGAGATACTGTGCCTCCTGCTCATCGAGAAGTGCTAAGCTGGATCCGAAGCTGACGGCGACGACGCTCCCCGGCTGTAGATTATTTATGGCATCGCAGTAACCGATGGTTGGTTCACTGACCTGAACAGGCAGACCGAGGGGGCTTAGGATCGGGATAATGGTGAATACCAGGCTAAGGGCGTAAAGCCACCGATAGTCGATAATCCCCAGTTTTTCCCAGAATGTCACAGGCTTGCTCTCGCTCATGACGATACCTCCAACGTAACCTCCTTACCCCAGAGAGTCCTTATGCCGACGACTAGAGCCGCTAGAGCCGCCGCGATGACGGCGCCACGGCTGCCTCCAACGTTTGGCACCAGTAAGAACCATTCACCTAGGGGCACTATCCACGGAATATAGACCTGGAAAAGAGGTATCTGTCTCAGGGTGTAGATCATGCCGCCTAAGATAAGTGCCTCGGCTTCAATGCTGCTGATGACGAAGGTACGATAGGCACTCGAGGCTAAGGTGAAGTACATTACGGCGTAGATGGTGGCACCCACGTTTCCGTAGATGTTCTGGAACCACCATTGGTACTCGGGGCTGCTGACATCGCCCTTATAGGCAAGGCCGGCTATCATGAATGCGCCGAAGAAGACGTAGGTCGTTAAGGTGTAGACTAGCTGAAGAGGCGTTTTGTTCATCTGGTACATCTTGATCTGGGCGTTGGTCATGTAGACGAAGCCCATGGCGACTGTGACAGCACTAACTATTACCACCCAGTTCGTGGCGATGCCCTTAAACTGGGCGAAGATGTCGAAGGGTGTGAAGTAGGCCAGGATCATCAGTATGCCCAGAATGGAGGCGATGATTATGGGAAGCTGCTTTCTTACGAATAGAGACATTTTTCATCTACCTCCTAAAGGGCGAAGAACGCGTTAACCGCGCTAACGCCCATGGTAGCGATGATGAAGCCTAGGGCGATCAGGATGTAGGAGAAGTACTTGCCGACTTCCTCCACGAAGACCCCTGCAAGCATCAACGGGTTCTCTGAGACCATGGCGCCGGCGGCGTAAATTTCCTGGCCTAGGAAGACGTAGTCGCACATCATGGCGAAGGCGTAGCACATTATCCATCGGCCTGTTCCTCCTACGTTGAGGCCGCCCTTGATCTTGGCCATCTCGAGGCTGATCGGGCAGTCCGAGTAGAAGATGCCGATAGACAGATTCAATCCGACGCCCTCAGTGTCGTAGCTTGAAGTGACTGACTGTGTCCACGTGAGTGCGCCGTACCCATAGTATCTGAGGCATCCAGGGTCGAAGAACTCGGGTTTACCCTCGCTCTTGTAGCCGTCGCGGACCATCGCCTCGATGAGGGGGATGGACTCTGCCTGGTAGGGCATGTGGACGATGAGTTTAGCCTCGTACTTAGCGCAGAGCTTGGAGATGTAGTTGAGGAATGCTAGGGCGACCAGCGTCATGCTTACCAGTTGAGTGTAGAGCTGGCCACCAGATGCGCCCATGGCGTAGTGAACTGGTTTGTTCTCCTCGATGGATTTTCCGACGCCCTCGGTTATTGCGTTTATGGCGGGTATCGTCCTTAGCGGGGGGAGCTTCCCCGCCAAGGCGACTTTGTTGTAGTAATACATTGCTACAATTAGTACAATTAGAAGTGTAAGGTCGAGATAAGTTCCTGTCTTTATTATTATCATTTTATTTTTTCACTTTTTTTTTCTGACCTCTTTCAGCTTGCGTATCCTCAAGCTAGGTGGGTTCGGCCTCCCCCGAAGGCGTCCGGAGGCTTTAATTTCTTTCAATCCGTGTTATCAATAACAAAAATATGATTGTTTTAAATTCTATTTAACATTTTTTAGAGGTATGCTGTGTTGAAAAGATGAAAAATTCTCTTGCCTAGCTTATGCTGGGTGGTGGTTGGCTGGCCCTAAGTTGTTCTGATCCTTGAGACCTAGTTGTTGAATGGGCTTTCTCCCCAGATGCTCTCCAAGTAGGCTCAGAGCCTTGATATCTGTTTTGAGGTCTATCCAGTAGGTAAGTTTTTTGCACAGTATGGGTGAAACCCAGGTTCCTGTGGCGCATCTGTCTATGTCGTAGCAGGCCGTGCAGGGGCACCCCTTGACGGAGTCCAGGGTCACGAGCTCCTTCTTGCTGTATAGCTTGTAGGTCCACCTACCATCGTTCAGCACCTTCTCTCGGATCACCTTGTCTTTTTCCTCGAACTTCTTGGCCATCTTTGAGCCTTCGCGGCTGCTGACTCCCAGCTCCTTCCATAGCTCGCTCTGGAGGATGCCCTTGTCTCCGGCGTCGAAGACTAGTTTGAGGGCTTTCTGCTTGAGGTTGTTGTTCTTCTGGGGCAAACCGGCACTGGCTACTCGTAGTAGATTAGGTCGTAGTCCTCCAGTATCTTGTGGACCTTCTCCACGGCCTCCCGGGCCATGTCTTCGTGCTTCGCCCCCGTGCACACCAGCTTGCCTGAAGAGAACATGAGCATCACCACCTTGGGCTCACCCATGCGGTAGACAAGGCCTGGGAACTGCTCGGGCTCGTACATCACGTTCTCCATGATGTCCGCCGCGGTCTCCAGGTCTATCTTGCCATGAAGGTTGGCTGTGGCCACTATGTTCTGGATGACTATCTTGGGTTTACCCAGCATTATTATGCCGTTGTTATTGAGCTCCCGCACCACCTTCTTAATGGCGCTCTGGGCCATCTTCTCAGACTTGGCTCCGGTGCACACCATTTTGCCTGTGCTGAAGATGAGGGTAGTCGTCTTCGGCCTCTTAAGCCTGAACACGAGGCCCGGGAACTGTTTAGGCCTGTACTCAACGTTGCGGAAGACCTTTATGATGTCTAGTAGGTTGAGTTTCTGGTCGAGGCTCGCCGTGGCTACTACGTTTTGTATTACTATTTCAAGGTCCCGTGTTTCAGCCACAACAGTTCACATACATTTCACAAACCCACCACTACTAAACATTTCAGTGCGCGCGCAAACTCCCAAAATAACCCTCTTTTATGGCGGTAGAACCCAAAATAACCCTAAAACCAACCCCCAATAAACAAAAAAAGTAAAAACAACGCCTCCCCACCACCCACACCAAGGAAAACGATAAAAAGCGCGCGCGCATTCCTAACAATCCATAAAAACCTATGGAAGCCCACCGCATCAACAGACAGATCAACATAAAAACCAGCGAACAATCTTCATAATACAATGAAGATTCACCCAGACACATTCGGCCTCTACCTCATGGACGCATACAAAGGCAAAAACGTTCCACACATCATCGAGCGCGACGACGGCCACATCAACGCCAGCCCCAGCAGCACCCGCACATACTTCTCAGACCACAGCGACTGGCCCCAAGGCGAACAGCAGGCCATAGCCCACGCCCACGGCACCGTCCTCGACATCGGCTGCGGCGCAGGCCGACACAGCCTCTACCTCCAGAAACATGACCACCGCGTCATAGCCGCCGACGTCTCGCCCCTCGCCGCCCAGGTCGCAGGGGAGCGCGGCGTCAAGAACACCGTCGTCGCGGACGCCAGCTCCATAACGCCGGACGAGAGGATCGACACGGTGCTCCTGCTGGGCAACGGGTTCGGCGTATTCGGCACCCCGGAGAACGCCAAAACCCAGCTCAAGAGGCTCCACGGCTTCACGGGCAGCGACGCCACTATCATAATGGACACAGTGGACCCCCACGCGTCAACCAACCCCAGCCACACGGCGTACCACAGGAGGAACATCAGGAAGGGCCTCCTCATAGGCCAGATAAGGCTCAGGCACAGGTACGAGGTCTACGCGAGCCCCTGGTTCGACTTCTTCATGGCCAGCCAGGACGAGACCCGAGGCATACTCGAAGGCACAGGCTGGTGCATACAGGAGACCATCGCCGCCGGGGACCCACACTACTGGATGATAATACGGAAAAGCTGACCCCCCAGCCACGCCGCCGCAGCCTAGTAGAAGTAGGCGTACTGCACCAGGTCCTCGCCCAGGTACTCGAGCCGCAGAGTAGCCTCCTCCGTGAAGCCCAGGGCCGCGCACAGGCCCCTCATCGCCGAGTTCCACGGCCTCACGCTCAGCTTCAGCTTACCAGCCCCGCACCCGCCGGCGTACTCCACCGCGTCGCCCACAAGCATCCTCCCCAGGCCCCTCCCCCTGAACCCCTCGTCAACGGCCACCAGGTGCAGCTGAGCCGGAGCCTCCACGGTGGCGTCCGTCAGCAGCGCGAAGCCCACTGGTGCGCCTCCCACCGCGGCCACGGTCAGCCGCACGCCCGGCCTGGAGCCACGCTTAACGAAGTAGCCGGCGTCGAACGACGGCATGCCTCGCCGCAACTCGTCGCCGAACGCATCGTTGGCTATCTCCGCCAGCCTCGCCTCGTCCCCGGCCCTGAACCCCCTCACCTCGGACAAGCTTCAACCCACCATGAAGTAAGCGCTTCAGCATATATGCTTGAGGGACGCGCACTGGACGCACCGCGGCTATGTACCGGGGCTAGGTACCGGGGGCACCATGCCACGGAACCAGTCCACGGGTTGGTAGCCGGGCTTCACAACCGTTAAGAGGCGCTGAAGCCCCCCAACGAAGCGACAAACCAT
>CAZAKG010000035.1:0-22496 GCA_964485755.1 uncultured Candidatus Bathyarchaeia archaeon
GAGGGCGAGCCAATGATCGCCCACGTGTACCGCACCACCAACCCCCGCGGTCCCTTCAAGCCGACGAGGAGGTACCTCAGCTACATGGTGGACGGCGCCAGGGCCCTCGGCCTCCCAGCCGACTACGTGGCCCAGCTTGAGGCCGTGGAGACCGTAGACTAAACCCCTTAATAGCGGGGCCCCGACTATTCGACTGAGTTGAAGCCAGACGATATCCTCCTCACTGCCACCCGCAGCCTCAGGGAGCAAAGGTTCAGGCTCGCCCTCAACGTCCTAGGCATACTCATAGGCTGCGCCGCGGTCACCGGCCTCATAAGCATCACCCAGGGTCTCACCGTTGAGGTAGGGGACCAGCTTCAGCTCTTCGGCCCCAACAACCTCATGGTGGTCCCCTTCGAGATCAGGGCCGGCCGCGGCCTAGTCGGCCAGGGCATGACTTGGCGCGACGTCCAGATCATAGAGAAGGTGGCCCACGTCAGGTACGTGAGCGCCATAGTGGGCAGCAAGACGGCCACCTTCACCTATAAGGGTGAGAGGTACACTGCCAGCGCCTTCGGCGTGGACCCCATCTACTTCCAGATATTCAAGGCTTACGAGATGGCAGCGGGCCGGGGCCTCGTCCAGAGCGACTCGGGGGCCACAGTCATAGGCTACCTGGTCAGCCACCCAAGGGACCAGGACGAGGCAATCTACGAGCTGGGAGACCGCATCAAGCTCACATTTAGGGTTGGCGGCGGGGAGCAGGAGTACACGTTCCGTATAGTGGGCATCATGAAGGAGATCGGGGGCACCTTCGGGTCAGAGGACGACAACAGCCTCATGATACCGTTCAGGGAGGCCCAGCAGATATTCGAGTCGGGAAGCAAGGTGGACTTCGTGGCTTTGACGGTGGACAGCTCAGAGTACGTGAAGCAGGTAACCGAGGACGTCAAGGACAGGTTCAGCGACAACGTCATGGTCATGGACTACGAGATGATCCAGCAGCAGGTGGACCAGATCCTGGGCACCATAGAGGCGGTGCTGGGCGGAATCGCCGCCATAAGCCTGCTCGTCGCCGGCGTAGGCATCGTCAACACCATGACAATCAGCGTCATGGAGCGCACCAGGGAGATCGGAGTCCTCAAGGCCATAGGCGGCAAGAATAGTGACGTCCTGGCCCTGTTCCTGACGGAGGCAACCATCACGGGCGTCATAGGCGGCGTCATGGGGGCCGCCTTCGGGTTCCTGCTGGGCACCCTCGTGGGCAACTACATAGGGCTCCCCGTCTCCACGAGCCCCTTCCTCGGCCTCGCCGTCGTAGGGTTCGCCATGGTGACCAGCGTCCTTGCAGGACTTTACCCGGCGTGGAGGGCCAGCGGCCTCAACCCAGTCGAGGCCCTCAGGTACGAGTAACCAAGCGTGGGAGCTAAAGGTGTGCAGGCGAAACAGGTAGGGGGTCCCGGGTTACTCCGTTGACTTGTAGAGCTTGACCAGCGCCTCGACCAGCTCGTTCTCGGTCTTGAGGCCCGACACGGCCAGGGGTATGCCCTCGTGCTTAGCCAGCTGCACCGCCAGGGGGTCCAAGTCGCCGCTGACGCCGTGGAGCACGATGATCCTGGGCTTGAAGGGGCTGATCTTGACGGCGATCATAGGTGACCTACCCCGGGACACGTTGCTGAACACCAGGGCGCGCTCGCTGGTGGTGCCGAATATCCTGTAGAAGTCTAGGCCGCTCAGCATCATGATGGCCTTCAGGCTGTCCACTATGGTGTACCCGAAGAGGTCCTGCTTCATCTTGTCCTCGCCCGCGTAGACGGTGCCCTTCACGGCCTCCACAACCTCCGCGATCTGAACCGGAGCCATGAACTCGCGGATGTCTATGAACACGTCGCTGGGGTCCAGAGTTATCCTGCTCAGCTGCCTGATGTACACGCCGCCCCGCCCCTCATCGATCTCCAGGAGCACCTCAACGTACCGCTTGATGAAGCCGCTGCCCGGGCTCCTCCTGCGCCCCGTCTCGTAGTCACTTATGACGCTGGGGCTCAGCTCCAGGGAGTTAGCCATCTCCGTCTGGCTGACGCTGAGGAGGCCCCTCCACTTGCGCATGGTCTGCCCCGGCACGTTGGAGAGCACGATCTCGCCGGCTATGCGTTTGGCCAGGGTGTCCCGGGTGGGGCTGTAGTTGGACATCAACCATGATGAGTGTGCCACGGCTTTAAGTGGATCGAAAAAAGAGTGGGGCACAGCGGGGTACTCCTTCAGTTCCTCGACTTCCTTGAACCCTTCCCCTTGGAGACCTTTCTCGTCGGGTGCGAGCCCGCTGTCTGTACTTTCGCCGGATGGGGGATTATTCGGGCTCCACCAGCAGAACCGGGCCATCCTTGGACACCACCCTGACGCGGGCGCCCTTCCTCACCCCGGCCCTGCTTCTAGCCTTCCAGGTCTCCCCGTCCAGAATCACGAACCCCGTCCCCCCGGGTGAAATGTCCTCAGATGAGACTGCCGTGCCCCCAACCATTTCACCCATGTACGGTTTACGCCGCCTAGCCTCCACGACCTTGTAGACGGTGAACGCGAACAGGCCGCCCGAGATGAGCGGGACCAGTATCAGGACGGCGTACAGAGTCGTCAGCCAGTCTCCCTGGACGGCCCATGTCTCCGGGAACACCAGAAACCCGCCTATGAGGACGCATGCGAGCCCCGCCACGCCAACGATCCCGAACCCGGGTATCTGGGTCTCCGCGACCAGCAGCGCCAGCCCGGCCACCACCAGCAGGACGCCGCCTATGTTGACGCCGAACACACCCAGCCCCACGAGCCCCAGCAGCAGCATAAAGCCGCCCACGGCCTCCGCGCCGAGCCCCGGCGAGTACAGGCCCAGTACCAGCGCGTAGAATCCGACTATGAACATGATGTAGGCCAGGGTCGGGTCAGAGATGTAGCCGAGGAAGGACACCCTGAGGCTGGGGCTGTACTCCCTCACGGGGGCGCCGCCCCTAAGAGTCGCCGTGCGGCCGCCGGCCTCCACCTGCACCCCGTCGACCATCCTGACGAGCGCGGCCACGTCCTCGGCGACGTACTCCACGACGCCCTGGGCCTCAGCCTCAACCTCGTTCAGGTTAAGGTTCTCCGTCACGAACCTCTCCGCGACGGCGACGTTCCTGCCGTTGGCCCTGGCCCTCTCCCCGATGTACTTGGTCAAAGCGTTGATCTGTTTGGAGTCGTTTATCGGCTCCGAGCCCCCGAGCGGGTTGAGGGCCACAGGCTGGCATGACCCTATGATGGTGTTGGGCGCCATGGCGGCCAGGTCCGTGGAGAGCAGGATGTAGGTGCCTGCGGACCAGGCCCGCGCCCCCCTGGGTTGCACGTAGCCGATGACGGGCACAGTGGACCGCTCAATGGCCTCGACTATCCTGAACGTGGCCTCTAGCGAGCCCCCGGGGGTGTCGAGGAGCAGGATCACGGCCTCCCCCGATCCCTCGGCGACAAGTATCGCCTCCGAGACTAGCTCGGCGGACGCAACGGACACGACGCCCTCCAGCTGAACTACCAGGAAACCGGTGACCTCAGCGTCTTCCCCGCGGGCCACTGATGCGGGAAGAATGAGTGAAAAGACTATGAGGAAGGCTGCGAGGATGTTCCGATCGGTCATCTCGCCCTAGCTTCTTCCTTCTTCACCATTCCGAGGAGGGTCGCGTAGTCTGAGCCCAGGGATGTGGGCGTGACCACCACCAGGTTCTTCTCCCTGGCCACCTCGGTCAGCGTTTGGAACTCCCTGAGCCTTATGGCCATGGGGCTGCCCTCGTAGAGCTTGGCGGCCTGGGACATCTTGAGGGACGCCTCCAGCTCGCCGTCCGCTATGATGATCCTGCTCCTCCTCTCCCTCTCGGCCTCCGCCTGCTTGGCGATGGCCCTCTGCATCAACTCGGGCAGAGACACGTCCTTGATGGCCACGCTGGTGACCTTGATGCCCCACGGGTCCGCATGGATGTCCAGTATCTCTGTCAGCCTTCTGCTCAGCTCCTCCCGCTTCGTCAGCAGGTCGTCCAGCTCCACCTGCCCGATGGTGTCTCGGAGGGCGGTCTGGCCGAGGAGGTTAGTGGCGTTCATGTAGTTCTCAACGCTCATGATTGCCTTCACCGGGTCGAAGACCCTGTAGTAGACCACGGCGTCCACGTCCACGGTGATGTTGTCCCTGGTGATGATCTGCTGGTTGGGTACGAGGAAGGTCACCACCCTGAGGTCCACCTCCCGGAACGTGTCCACGAGGGGTATCCTGATGAAGACGCCTGGGCCCTTGGCTCCTATGAGCCTGCCAAGCCTGAAGACGACGGCCCTCTCGTACTCCCTTACTATCTTGATGGAGGAGGATATCAGCCCCCCCACGATGACAACGGCGAAGACGATTATTATCATTTGATCTAACAGTACCATTTTATCTTCAAGGAACTCATTCATTCCCTGGTTAATTTATCTTTACATTTCCAAACATCTGAACCCTAGAAGACTGATAAAATTGGGGGGCGAGGCTACCCGCACTTCGCCAGAAGCTGCTGCCACCTCAGGTCCACGCCGTCCTGGATGGCCTTCAGCATCTCCTCGTTGCGCTTGGGCCTGAACAGGTGGCGGAACCTTCCCTGAGCCTCCAGGTACTCGGAGACCGGCTTCTTACTCTCGGGGCGCTTCGCTATGGAGGCGCTTGGTCCGCTGAGCCTCCAGACCGGCCTGCCCTCCACCCGCTCCACCTCGAAGAGGGGGAATATGCAGGTCTGGGTGGCCAGCCTGGCTATGCTTATGGTGTCGCTGGTCTCGTACCTCCAGCCCCTGGTGCAGGGGATTATGGCGTGCAGGAACTTGGGGCCCACCGTGTCGAAGGCCTTCCTGCACTTGTCCAGGACGTCCTGGGGCCAGGCTGGGTTGAGGCTCGCCGCGTAGGGTATCTCGTGGGCCACCACGATGTCCATGATGGGCTTCTTCCACTCCATCTTCCCCGGGATGACGCGGCCCGCGGGGCTCGTCGTCGTGCTCGCGCCGAGGGGCGTGCCTCCGCTGCGCTGGATGCCAGTGTTCATGTACGCCTCGTTGTCCATGAGCACGTATGTGAAGTCGTGTCCACGCTCCAGTGCGCCGCTCAGCGCCTGGAACCCGATGTCGTATGTGCCTCCGTCGCCCGCGTAGGCTATGATGTTGAGCCTCTCGTACTTGGCCAGGGGCCCCTTGCCCTTCCTCCTCTGGGCCTTCCACGCGGCCTCGATCCCGCTGGCGTTCGCCGCCACGTTCTCGAAGGCTACGTGCAGCCACGGCACGTCCCAGCTGGTGAACGGGAAGATGGTGGTAGCCACCTCAAGGCACCCCGTCGCATTGGTGACTACGGTGGGCCTGCCCGCGGCGGCCTTCATTATCATGCGGCCCACTATGGGGTGGGCGCAGCCGGCGCAGAGCCTGTGGCCGCTCACCAGCGTGTCGGGTATCCTGGCGGCTTCCTTCATCGTAAGTCTAGCGCTCATCCTACTCACCTCGTACTCCTATGTAGCTCATCAGCTTGGACACCTTGCCAGCCTTCTTGGCCTTCAGCAGGCTTCCGTATATCTCCCTTATCATGGCTGGGCTCACATCCTTGCCTCCGAGGCCGACCACGTAGTTGGCCATCATCGGCTTCTCCTCGTCGTGGTAGTAGGCCGTCATGATCTCCTCCATGAGGGGGCTCGCGGGGGCGCCGAAGCTTATGCACTTCTCCATGACGCCCAGCACAGGCACGTCGCCCACGGCCTTCTTCAGCTCTGCGACCGGGAAGGGCCTGAACAGCCGGAGCTTGATCATGCCGGCCTTCACCCCCTCCGCCCTGAGCTCGTCCACCACGTGGCGGACGGTGCCCATGGCCGAGCCCATGCCTATGACGGCGACATCGGCGTCATCCACCAGGTATGGCTCCGCGTACTCGTACATGCGTCCGCTCACCTTGGCCCACTCCTTGTCCACGTCCTTGATGACCTTCAGCGTGTCCTTGAGGGCCTCCACCTGCTGCATCTTGTGCTCGAAGTAGAAGTCCTGTAGGTCGAGGGGCCCCATGGTGATGGGCGCGTTCGGGTTGAGCCTTAGCTCGGCCTCGCCCAGGTGGCTCTCCACCTTGACGAACTCGCGCTCGCCCACGAACTTCTTGACCGCCTCGTCCGGGAGGGTCATGACGTTCTCCATCGTGTGGCTGATTGTGAACCCGTCCATGCACACCATGACGGGCAGCTGGACCTTCATGTGCTCCGCGATCCTCCAGGCCGTGACGCTGGCGTCGTAGACCTCCTGAGCGTTCTCGCAGTAGACCTGTATCCAGCCGCTGTCCCTGGCGCCCATGGCGTCGCTGTGGTCGTTGTGGATGTTGATGGGGCCGCTGAGCGCCCTGTTGGCCACAGCCATGACTATGGGCAGCCGCAGGCTGGACGCTATGTAGAGTATCTCCCACATGAGGGCCAGCCCGTTGGCGGCCGTCGCCGTGAACGCCCTGGCCCCAGCGGCCGAGGCGCCCACGCTGCAGCTCATGGCGCTGTGCTCAGACTCCACGGCCACGAACTCTGTGTCCACCAGCCCGTCGGCCACGTACTCGCTGAATCGCTCAACTATGATGGTCTGGGGGGTGATGGGGTACGCGGCCACCACGTCGGGGTTGACCTGCTTTGTGGCGTAGGCCGAGGCCTCGTTCCCGTTTAGTCCCATAAGTGTCTGCTTGGCCATTACTTTCTCACCATCTCTATCGCCTTCACGGGGCACTCCTTGGCGCAGATGCCGCACCCCTTGCAGTAGTTCAGGTCGGGCTCAGGGGAGCCGTCCTCCTTGACGGCGATGCAGCCCTCGGGGCAGAGCATGTGGCAAAGGTTGCACTTGACGCACTTCGCGTGGTCGATCCTGGGCGCGTCCACGCCCCAGTCCCCCGTCTTGTAGTCCCTCGAGGACCTATAGCTGACTGCGCCCATGGGCAGCTCCCTCCACGTCCGCTCCTTGCTCAACCCATCTTCGCCTCCTCGTACGCCTTCTTCACCAGCTCGGCGTTGAGCTCACTGATCTTGCCCTCGAACCTCTCCTTGACCACCGCCAGGAGGCTGTCCAGCTTTACGACGCCCGTTGCCTTGATTATGATGCCCAGCATGGCCGTGTTGGTGATGGGCCTGCCCAGCACCTTTATTGCCAGCTCCGTGGCGTCCACTGTCCAGGTCTCCACGTTCTTCAATCCAAGCTTCTTCCTGACGGCGTCGGCGGACTCACCCGTGTTCACTATCAGCTTGGTTCCCTTATGGATGCCCTCAGCGACAGCTGGGCCCAGGAGGGTGGGGTCAAGGACGACCACCACATCCGGCTCATATATGCTGCTGTGGAGCTGAATCTTCTCGTCGCTGATGCGTGTGAACGCCGTGATGGGCGCGCCCGCGCGCTCAGGTCCGAAGGCGGGAAAACTCTGAATGTTCTTCTCCTCCTTCAGTCCGGCCTGGGCCAGGAGGAGCGAGGCCGTCCAGGCTCCCTGACCACCGCGGCCGTGGAACCTGACCTCGAATATCTTACTGGTCAACCGCTTGAACCTCCAAGATATTTGGAGGGGATGATATTAAACCGTGCCGGTGGTCACTTCCCGAGCCGTCTACGTATCAGGTTGAGCTCGTCCCGCTTCTCCTCGGCCGCCTTCCCCGCGGCCTCAGGGTAACGTCCCCAGTCCTCGCCCGCCTTCTCGTAGGCGAAGATGATCTCCCTGGACGAGGAGACTATCAGCCCCTCGCCCCTACTGTTGGAGCCCAGCCTTAGGGCTGTGACGGGGTCGCCTCCCTGGGCCCCTAGCCCCGGGGCTAGTATCAGCGACTCCTCGCCGATGACCGCCCTTACGTCGCCCAGCTCCTCGGTGGCTGTGCACCCCACCACGTACCCGTTGGAGCCGTGGTTGAAGGCGTCCCTGGCCAGCCTTATGTAGAACTTCTCCCCGTCCATGAGCCTGGACTGCTAGTCGTGGGTCCCAGGGTTGCTCACCCTGCACAGGGCGAAGATGCCCTTGTCATGCGCCTCGGCCCACCTGTAGACCGCGTCCACGCCGTTCTCGTAGCCGGGGAAGGGGCTGAACGTGACGGCGTCGAAGCCCAGCTGGTCGATCCAGTAGAGCCCCGCGTCCATCGTTGTGCCTATGTCGCTGAGCTTGGCGTCCAGAAGCGCAAGCGACCCGCCAGCGTGTATCCTGTCCACGATCTCCTTCATGTCCTGGAAGCCCATCAGGTAGACGAGGAACTGGGCGTTGGGCTTGATGACTGGCGCGTAGGGAGCCGCGGCCTCTATGACGTTCAGGCAGAACTCCTTCACTGCGTCCTTCACGCCTCTCTCCTTCACCAGCTGGGGCGGCACGACGCCCTTCTTCCTGATGTGCTCCGTTACCGGGTCCACGCCGACGCACAGGAAGCTGTCCTTGGCCCTGCTGATCCTCAGGTAACTGTCCACGAAGCCTTTGCCGTACATCCCTGAACAATATGACGCGTTATCTCTTTAAATGCCCTCACCCATATTCACCATTGAAGCACCCGGAGGGCCCCGTTTGAGCGCAGAGACAGACACCAAGAAACTCCTGGAGTACAGGGAATCCATGGAGGCCATGCTGACCGAGCTGGAGCAGGAGATCATCGACCTCAGGAGAGCCGTGGCCATAGTGGACAAGCTCATAGTGTCCCAGGGATTCAGAACCCCCACGGCCTCAGCCAAGAATGAGCAGGAGGCCCCCGGGAAGGCGGAGGCGAAGCCCCAGGATGAGCCCCTACCCGCGGACGGGGAGACAACGTCCATAACCAGCAAGGACGGGACAGTGCTGGGCAAGCTCAGGGTCGAGGGAAAGAACCTGATATTCAAGCCCCAGCACGAGTTCGCTTTCACAGCCGACATCCCGCCCTTCAAGAGCTTCCTTATAGACAGGGTCCTGGCCAACATGAGCACCACCGACCAGGAGCGGGCAGCCAACGGCGAATTGGACAGCGGAGACGTCCTCCTATACGAGGTTGAGGAAGGGGAGGGCAGGATACTCGGGATAAGGGTCAGCAACTACGGCGGGGAGCGCAGGCTACGAGAGATCAACAGCAGCCTCCGCTGGAGCTTTGACAAGATGTATGACAAGCTGCGGCAAGGCTGACCTGCATGGAGGACCTGAAGAGGAACGCACTGTGGCTCATCTTGGTGGAGACCGCCCAGAGCCTACCCATGTACAGGCACCATAAGGCGTACGTCCGGGACAGCATCCTGCCCGAGGAGCCGGATGTGTCGGCCGAGGACCTGGTCCACAGGTTGAACATGCCCCTCGGTGAAGCCATCGTGATACTGGCTGAGCTGAGAAACGGTGGAGCCGACTAGACGACGTACCTGTAGGTGTCGTACTTTCCCGCGGTCTCGCTCTTCTGGGTGATCTTGACGACGTCCCCCTGCTTGGCTCCCAGGATGATGGCTATGGGGTCCGTGGCCTTGATCCAGGGGAACTGGAAGGGCTGCGCGTGGTACATGTCAACCAGAGCCCGCTTCTCCTCCTCGCCCACTATCTCGTGGACGGGCACCAGGCTGTGCTCGAATATGTCGAAGGCGGGCATGCTGGGGGGTATCAGCTCGATGCTCATCTCGGGGGCCGTGCTGCGGGCCGAGTACGTGTACTTGCCGTCGCCCACGATGATGCCTCCCTGCACCCCCTCCGCGTCCACCTGGTCCTTCAGGTCCCTGATGTAGCTGATGCCTATGGTGTTCTTCTCCATCAGAACGTGCATAAGGTACTTCTGGTCTCCCCGGCTGAGGCGGTACACCAGCTTGTCCTCAGCCTTCTCAACGCTGTCCACGTTGAACTTACGGTACTTTATGATGAGGGCGGCCCTCTTCTCCTCAAGGGTCTTAGCTTTATCGATCTCGGCCATCTATCTCGCCTTCACTCGTTTCACTATGGGCGCCCTCACCTTACGGAATATCCTGTAGCCGCAGAAGGGGCACCTGAAGCTGATATAGCGCTGTAGGTCATCGTGGGGGACACGCCTACCGCAGCGGACGCACTCGTAGACCGGCCCCTCCTTGTTCACGTTCTCCACATTAGTCTCTTGCTCGTCTGACATCCCTGAACGACCCTAAGATTACTCAAATCCCTCTCTTTAAAACATAGCGTCTACAGGGCGGCCCCTGACGGCCCTATCCGAGGCCACGGAGGTCAACTCCACCTCCACAACGTCGCCTACGCGGTCTGCGGCGCCCTCCACAAGCACTACGGGGCCGTGCTTCATGGGGTACCCAACCGTAAGCCTGGGGTCCCTATCGTAGGGCTCGGCCAGCACCACCCTCAACCTCGTCCCGACTGCCGCCTCCTTCCGCCCCCTGTTGGCCTCCTGGGCCGCCCTATAGATCCTTTGACTGAGTCTGTCCCTGGCGGCCGGGGGCCCAGACGGGCAGCCGCTGAAAGCCGACCAGGGCAGACTCAGGAACCTGTAGAGGATGACGCGCTCGGCCCCCAGCCTCACCGACTCCCCTATCGCCTGGACCGTCCTCTCCACGGTCCTCTCCGTCTGGCCCGGAAGCCCGTGGATGAAGTAGACGTATGGCTTCATGCCCGCCCTCCTGAGGCGCCTGACGGCGGTGAGGCACTCGTCAGGCGTGCCCGGGCGCCCTATGAGGCGGCTGTGGTCGGGGCAGCCCGTCTCGAACCCCACGCTTACGGGGGTCCCCTCCAGGTACCTGCCCAGCGTGGACGCGGCCCGCTCGGTGACCAGGGACGCCTTAATGTTCTCGATCATGAGGGACACATCCCCCTCGGCTATAGCGGGTATGGAGCCCAGCGACTCGAACAGTTCCTCGATGGCCTCGTAGTTGGGCTCAGGGCTCCTGGGGTCGGTCAGAGGCTCCGGCTCCACGAGCAGCTCCCTGCCATAGTCGAGGAACCCGGGGGCGCTGAGCACGACGCGGCGGACCCCCAGCTCTGTGAGGCCCTTGACCTCGCCGCGGAGTATCTGGGCCGGCTTGCTTCGAGGCGGGCCGTAGAGGCTGGGGACGCTGCAGTACCCGCAGCCCGGGGGGATGCCCTCGGGGCAGTCGTACCTCTCGGTGAGGCCGGCCTCCGTGCACCGGCCGCACAGGATGCAGGCGCCGCCCAGGGGCCCCGTCCTGGCCCTGTTGTAGTTGCTGCAGCCGCGCACGGCCTCGACGTAGACCCTGGCCGCGTAGTGGAGAGGATAATCCAGTATGGTACGCGTTGACGCGGGGTACCTCTCGTACACGTCCCTCCCCTGGATGGGGCGAAGCTGGTTCACCTTAACTTCTCCGCCGTCGATGTAGGCCAACCCCTTGACGCCGCTGAACGCGTCCCTTCTGAGCCCGGCTTCTAATAGCTCGCCCAGAGTATTCTCCCCCTCGCCCATGACAGCGGCCGCGGCGCCCGTCCTGCCCAGAACCCTCTCAGGCTCGCTGGCCACGGGGCCGCCGACTATGACTGGGCCGTCCCTCCTCCACAGCCTGGCGGCCCTCTGCACCGCGACGAGGTCGCTGGTCATACCGCTGATGAATAAGACGTCGTATTCATCCGGGATGCTGCCGCTCCTCAGGATGGCCTCGACGGGCATTATGCGGGGCAGGTACCCGTGGGACTCCAGGACCCCGGCCACGGCTCTGGGCCCGGCCCCTATGACGTCCCGCGTCGCTATGCGCTCTCCTTTACCTGAGGCCAGGGCGTCCACTATAAGGAGCTTCACGGTTCATGTGCGTGCGCGGGGCGACATAAAGGATGCGGGGCAAGTGTGATTAATGGGACGACGTTAATCTTAACGGATTGAGCTTGGACACGGCTACGGCTGGGATCATAGGGGGCGCGTTCTTCAGCTTCGCCATCAGCTACATTATGATCCCCTACTTCATCAGGTACATGCACCTGGCCGGCATAGTCGGCCGAGACATAATGAAGGAGGGTAAACCGGTTGTAGCCGACATGGGGGGCCCGGGGGTGGTGAGCGGCTTCCTGATGGGCGTGTTCTTCTACGTGGGCCTAACCATCCTGGCTCCCCCGAGGGCTGGCGGAATGGTGTACATCCTCGCCAGCCTGTGCACCATCCTCATAATCACCCTCATCGGCATCTTCGACACCTTGACTGCCCTGATGAAGAAGAGGGAGGGCGCGCAAGGCTTCGAGCAGTACAAGAAGGTGGGCATACCAAGGTGGCTGTACTTCTTCATACCTCTGCCCGCGGCTGTGCCCCTCATGGCCGTGAACGCCGGCGTTAGCCACATCACCCTACCCCTCGTGGGCAGGGTGGAGCTGGGGATGCTCTACCCCCTCGTGCTTGTCCCTCTGGCGGTGCTTTGCTGCAGCAACGCCACCAACTTCCTAGCGGGGTTCAACGGACTCGAGGCCGGGATGGGGGCCGTGCTCCACCTGAGCCTGGGCGCGTACGCCTACCTCACTGGGCACTACAACGCGGCGATACTGGCGCTCTGCTTCGCGGCTAGCCTCGTAGCGTTTCTCAGGTACAACTGGTACCCGGCGAAGGTGTTCCCCGGCGACCTGAACTACACAATAGGCGCGGTGGCCGCCTGCGTCGCGGTAGTCGGCAACATGGAGAAGTTCGCCATCCTCTGCTTCACCCCGTACATACTGGAATCATTGCTGAAGGCGGCGTCGAGGTTCAAGGCCGAGAGCTACGGGGTACTTCAGCCCGACGACACAGTGAAGCCCATGACGAGGTACGTCAGGGGGCTGACCCACCTAACCATGAGCCTGGGCGACTATAAGGAGTGGCAGGTGTCCCTCATCCTGGTGGGCTTCGAGGCCGCCGTCTGCGCGGCAGCGTTCCTGGTCATCAGGTTCGTGTAGCCGCATGAGCGTTTCCTTTATTTAGCTGGTGCCGGGTTGATACGTTGTATGAGCTTCAGCGGCATGGACAGCAGGGAGCGGGTAGTCCTCCTGGTATCGGTCGGCCTAGTAGTGGTGGTTTTCGCGGCCGCTTCCTACAGCTACCTGAACCCGCCTGAGCAGGTGTGGGAGGCGAAGGTCTTCCAGGTGTTCCAGGATGAAGACACCACCGTCATATACAGCTACGGGAACGGGAAGCTGAAGCTGAACGGCGTCTACGAGATCGAGCTTGAAGAGACCTACAGGATATATTACAGGACGAGGACGCGTAACGCCGCTGAGTTCGACATCAGGGTCGAGAAGATAAGCTAGGCCCAGGTGGTTCCTTGAGGCTCATAGACTCCCACGTCCACCTCGACGGCTTGAGGGACGCCGACGGAGCCATAGCCAGGGCCAGGGATGCGGGCGTATGCGGGGTCGTCGCCGTCGGAGGCAACATTGAGACCAGCGCGGGGGCCCTAGACTCCGCCAGACTGCACCCGGGCTACGTGTTCCCAGGGGTCGGTGTCCACCCCGCCGAGGTTCTTAAGGTTGAGGTGGGCGAGGCCGTCGCCTTCGCTGACTCCCACGCACCGGAGGCCGTAGCCATAGGCGAGATCGGGCTGGACTACGCGTACGGCTTCGCTAAACCAAGCGACGTCAGGGAGCGGATGCGGGCACTGTACACCGGGCTTCTGGAGGTGGCCGAGGCCCACAGCCTACCGGTCTCGGTTCACAGCAGGTCCGCGTACGGGGACGCGTTGAAGCTGCTGAGGGGGCGTGACGTACCAGGCGCCGTGTTCCACTGGTTCGACGGCCCTATCAACGTTCTGCGCGAGGTGTTAGACTCGGGTTACTATGTGTCAGCTACACCTGCGGCTGCTTACAGCAGGGGGCACAGGGCGGTGGTCTCGGAGACGCCCCTGGAGAGGCTGCTGGTGGAGACGGATAGCCCTGTGTACCTGAGGCGTGAGGCCAGGGACAGCGAGCCTTCCGACGTGCGGCTCACTGTGAGGGCGGTGGCCGAGCTCAAGGGAGTGGAGCCAGAGGCGGTAGCCCAAGTATCGACCCGTAACGCGGAACACTTATTTCGTATGCCTCCCGTGTAACCCCAGCGGTGTAGGCTGTGTCTGATTCCAGGCGGTACGTGTACAGGCCCCTGAGCGGATTGTACTTCGGGCTACTGTTCCTCCTGCTCATCATCATCTGGCCCGTGATCGCCGTCTTCTACAGGGAACTGCTTGTGGACGAGCTGGGGCTGCCGCCGTGGACCTTCGGCGGCGTCCTGTTCCTCAGCCTCGTGGGGAGCTACATCAACGTTCCCGTGACGACCGTTGAGGCCGAGGTGCCCATCTACACGTACCAAGAGGTGAGGTTCTTCTGGGTGACCTGGAGGGTGCCCCAGGTGGAGATGGGTGTGAGGAAGACCGTTATCACGCTGAACTTGGGGGGAGCCATAGTGCCCATGCTCATATCAGGGTACCTCGTGGTGTTCAGCATACCCGCCTTCTCGGGGGACGCGGTCGCCAGCTACGTGAAGCTGCTGGCCGTCTTGGCCGTTGTGGCCTTCACCACCCACCGCAGCAGCCGCATAGTGAGGGGCCTGGGCATAGCCACACCGATGCTGGGCCCGCCGATTACTACGGCCCTGGTGACCCTCCTCATCGACCTCGTCAGCCCCATGAGCTGCCCCGTCCAGATAGCCTACGTTGGGGGCACCATGGGGGCGCTCATCGGCGCGGACCTCATGAACCTGGGTAAGCTGCCCGGGGTGGGGGCTCCCATGGCCAGCATAGGCGGGGCGGGGACCTTCGACGGCATCTACCTCACAGGCATCATGTCTGTCCTCCTAGTTCTGCTACTGATGTAAAGTAATCCTCATTAGCGTACCCCATGTATCCTAATGGTATGCAGCGCGTCAGCTTCGAGGTGATGGGCGACCCCGTACCCAAGGCGAGGGCCAGGACCGTGAGGAAGGGAGGGCGAACCTGGAGCTTCACCCCGAAGAAGGTGGCCCAGTGGGAGAAGCGGGTCAAGGAGGAGGCCGAGAAGCATTTCACGGAGCCCTTCACGGGCCCCGTCGCGCTGACCATAGGATTCTACATGAGGCGGCCCAAGAGCAGGCGCAAGGATAACTACGTGGAGACGACGCCAGACCTGGACAACCTGGAGAAGGCCGTGCTGGACGGCCTCAACGGGGTCGCCTACCCGGACGACAGGTACGTGGTTGTGAAGAGCGCCGTCAAGCTCTACGTGCGGGGGGACGAGCCCCGCGTCAGCGTGGTGGTCACGAGCCTACTGAACCAGGCCAGCATAGACGGGTACCTGGGACGATAAGGTTTTTAGTCGTAGTATTCTTCTTCATGCTCCAGTGCAGGGGTAGCCAAGCGGACTACGGCGCCAGTCTTGAAAACTGGTTCCCGACCGGGAGCGTGGGTTCGAATCCCACTCCCTGCGCCACTTACTGCATGCATGTAAATGTTCCAACATTTAATTAACGTCCACATAAACCCCAGATCGGTGAACTTGGCCGACGTATTCTCTAAACCGGAGACCCTGATGAAACTCACATTTAGCATGCTCTCTTGGACAGTGTGGACCCCAAGACGAGACGGATGATAATGGAGATGTGGGGCAGAGGAATGGATAAGACCAAGGCGCTTAAGGCTTTAACGGCATTACTCCTGGCAGCAGGGACCATCCTAAACGTAGCGTCTTACCTAACTGGGGACAGGGTTCAGGGCGCCCTGAGCTTCTACACCCTCTTCGCCGCCCTCATCCTTCTCGTCTACACGCTCTTACCCAGTGCCGCGGGACCCCCGCAGAGTGAACTCGACGAGAACCCGTGATGACTGAGAGTCGACCAGCTTCAAGTCTCTGTGCTCAGTCGCAGCGGCCAGCCACTCCTCGAACTCGTATGCTTGAACCAGGTTACCTTTCCCGGGCTCGTAGCGCAGCGTCAAACTTGAGACCTCGCCCAGTGTGAACTCCAGCGTCATGGGCAGGTTCCTGTGCTCGGTGGAGAAACGTAGGACGCCGCCAGCCTCCACGAGCCTGGGCAGCACCGACTCAAGGGCTACGCCGTGGGCCTCCAGGCTGCATGGGACTGCTCTCCTGGACGGCTTCAGGGAGCCACCTTCACTGAATATCGCCAGGTCTCCAGGTTCGTACGCTGCTCCGCATCTGAAGCCCTCGCTGAACTCGGGGTTCCTCTCTGCCCAGCCCCTGACGGACTCCATAAGTGACAGGATGGTGCCGTCACAGTACCTATGCATGACCCGTATCAGCCTGGCCACATCCTCGTCGATGATGCAGCCAAGTTCGACTGTGGACGGACCCCCTAGGACCCTCAGCCTGTACTGGGACGCGAGCGACCCCATCATGGCCCCCTGCTCGGCGTTGAGGGCGCCACCGGCCAGCACCAGAAAGTGGTACAGGGGCTTGCTGACGTAGTCCGCGGAGCCCCAGTATAGGCTCAGGGTCTCCATGAAGCCCCTGCCGCCGTCGCCGTCGTCGACTATGAAGGTGAATGCGGGCTCGCCGTCGCGGATGAGCCAGGCCTGGTCGGCGCCCATGAAGCCCCCCACGGTGAACCCGTGGCCCTCGCCCAGCCCCCTGAGCCAGTCCAGCGTCGCCTGAGCCATGGTTGAGCCAACGCGGCCCACTGAATAACAGTTACTGGAAGTAGCCCTCAGCGAATGCCTTGAACCCCAGGTTGTTCACAAAGCTGGCTAGAACTAACCCGAGGATGACCATCTCCGCGAAGGCCTTGACCACTATTTGGACTGCGATCACCGAAGCCATAGCCACGGGCAGCCCCGTGAGCGGGGGCAGCAGGTAGATGAACAGGGAGAGCGTCAATAGAGCCTCCGGGACGTAGGACAGGACCGTCGAGGCTACAAGACGTGGGACACCCCCGCCCCTGTACAGCCACCTGAACACGTAGCCTGCTGCCACGCCCGTCATGGCCTTCCCCAGGGGCAGCCCGATGCCCGTCACCAGGTTACCTTTACTGAACCCGAACTCAAAAGCCGCCACCAGGCCTCCCACAAGGCCTGTGAGGCCACCCACAAGGGGCCCGCCGAAGAGGGAGGCGATGAAGGTGGCGAGGTGTGACAGGTCTAGGGCTAGGCTCACCGAGACCGGGCCCAGAGGAATGTTGGGGGCGATAGGTGCCAGCTGCATCGAGAGGAAGCTCAACACGTTTCCCAGGGCCGCCATCATGGCGGCGAACACGAGGCCTTTGGGGCCTAATCGGTGGTTCAAGTTGGATCGGTTAAAACCCTCATACCACTAAAATAATGGTTGCTACTCTTTTATTTGTAGTCTTGATCTCTCTATGAGCCGGGTCAGGGCCTCGACCACCTTCTCGGAGTCCTCCTTCTTGACCAAGATGTGATCCCTGAGGTACGTAGACAAGGCGAATATGCTTACACCATTCTCGGCCAGCAGTGAAGACACCACGGAGAGGTACCCCACCAGTGACAGGTCCAAGGCTATATCGAAGGTGATCAGGGTGTAGGGCCCCTCGACCTTGGCTTCCCGGAACCTAGACTCGTTTACGGCCCACTCGGAAGCCCTGACCACCAGTGAGACCTCGCCGTGGTCGTAGGTCACGGAGCTGAACGGGCTGAGCCTCAACCTGTGCGCCTCGTCGCTCTGGGTAGGCGGCATGCTTACGACGACGTAGTCGTCCGGGTGCACGATCAGCTTCGTGTCGGCGAAGAAGGGCAGCATGCTCGGGGAGGGCTCGACCATTCTACTGCTTCCCCAGGTCCTGTATGCTCTTGCCCCGCCTCGTGAGCTCCACGATGCGGGCTGTGAACCTGCTGTTACGTCTCTTCAGCTCCTTCAGGAGGCTGCGGGGCTTCGAGGGGCTTATCATGTAGATGTCCTTGCCCACGTAGAGGTTCATTATGGTGTCCTCGGAGTTGGTGTAGTCCTTGAACTTGAACCCCGACTTCCTCAGGCTGGCCGACTGGTCCGCGGCGTAGCTGTTGGCCTCGGGGCTTATCTCGTCGTCCACCCTGACGTAGACGTCGGCCCTGTCTATGTCCCTGTACGGCAGCGTCGTCTTGGCCTTCATGAACCTGCTCAGGGTCAGCCCCGCCGGCTCCAGCCTTATCTTGCTCGTGTAGACCGGGAAGTACCTGGGAAGCAGCAGCGCGAGGAAGAGGGAGCTGAACGTCACGAAGAGCTCCTCTAGGAAGGCCGTGGAGTTGAGGTTCATGCCCCCCTGTACCTTGACGACGAGTGTGTAGAGGTTCCAGCCGAAGAGGGGAAGGTTGAAGGCAGGGATCATGAGCCCCAGAAGCCTCCTGCGTGTGACGAGGGGCGGCGAGGGCACGTCCTCTACTGTGTCAGTCAACGCTATCCCGGTTGAATGCGCCCCTCGAAATAAAAGCACTACCACCCGACCACGTTATAAGCTGGACGCCCCGAAGTATCCGAGATGAAGATCACCGTCCTGCGCCTGGGCCACAGGCCTGCACGCGACAAGCGCCTCAGCACTCACCTGCTGCTGGCGGCGAGGGCCTTCGGCGCCTCCGACGCCGTCTACTCCGGGACGATGGACCCGGGCCTGGAGGAGAGCGTCGCGAAGATCGTCCGCGACTGGGGGGGCGACTTCAGGGTGGCGTACGAGGGCGACTGGAGGAGGGTGGTCAGGGAATGGGGGGGAAAGGTCGTGCACCTCACCATGTACGGCCTCCCGGCCCAGGGCGCCGTTTCCGAGGTGCGGGCGGCCGAGGAGCCGCTCCTGGTCGTCGTAGGGGGCCCGAAGGTGCCCAGGGAGATGTACGACATGGCTGACTGGAACGTGTCTGTGACGACGCAGCCCCACAGCGAGGTGAGCGCGCTGGCCGTGTTCCTGCACCTGCTGCTGGGGGGCTCCGAGTTGGGCCTGGGGTTCCCGGGGGCCAGGCTGCGGATAGTTCCCTCTGCCAGGGGGAAGGATGTGGTGGTGAGCAAAGATTAAGTCGTGCCAGTGGGCATAGTATTTAGGATCGGAGAATCTATGGCGTCAGTATACACAGTCAACAACGATACGCTTCTGAACATAGCCAGGGTTCTGGGCGGCGACGAGGGCGTCAAGATCATTGAGGCCCTCAGCCAGAAGGAGAACATCACAGTGGAGGAGCTGGCCGAGACCACCGGCATCCAGATCAACAACGTCAGGAAGCAGCTCTACAGGTTCTACAACCACAGCCTCGTATCCAACAGGCGTTTCAGGGACAAGGAGACGGGCTGGTTCATCTTCCAGTGGAGCCTCCAGCCGCAGCTGGTGGAGGCCTACGTGCAGAGTACCAAGCAGAAGATTCTCCGGAAGCTGGAGACCAGGCTGGAGTACGAGGCGACCCACGAGTTCTACCACTGCGGTAACCCGCAGTGCCCCAACACCACCTTCGAGGACGCCATGGAGACGGTTTTCCACTGCTCCTACTGCAACGAGCAGCTGCGGAGGGTGGACAACGCGCCCGTTGTGGAGTTCCTGGAGAGGAAGGTGGCAGAGATAAAGGGGGAGCTTGAGACCTGAGTCTGCCCAGCAGGGAGGAGGCCCTGGGGCTTCTCGAGAAGGCGGGGTGCTCCCCTCACGTCGTCGACCACTGCCTGAACGTGACGAGGTTAGCCGTCGAGATGGCTGAGAGGCTTAGGAGCAGGGGGGTCGACGTGGACGTGAGGCTCGTTGAGGCCGGGGCCCTCCTCCACGATATCGGGCGCAGCAGGACCCACGACGCCGACCACTCGGCCGTGGGGGGGAGGATGATACGTGAGATGGGGCTGCCCGAGGAGCTGGCTAGGATAGTGGACAGGCACATCGGTGCGGGCATCCCGAGGGCGGAGGCGCGGAAGCTCGGCCTGCCAAGGGGCGTCTATGTGCCCAAGACGCTGGAGGAGAAGCTGGTGGCCTACGCCGACAAGCTGGTGTGCGGCAGCAGGGTGGTGGACATGCAGGTGACTATAGACGACTTCGTGTCCAGGCTGGGGGCTGATCACCCGGCCATCCGGAGGCTGAGGGACCTGCATGAGGAGATGTCCGGGCTTCTGGGCGATGTGAAAGGGTTTTAATGTGGCCGGGGCAGATTCTGTCTGCGTGGGCCGGTCGTCCAGCCTGGTTAGGATGCCGCCTTTACGAGGCGGAGGTCGCCGGTTCGAGTCCGGCCCGGCCCACCACTCTTAACCTGGAACTATGTCGCGCGCGGATCATCCAAGGTCCTTGTGGGGATGGTCGCCGAGGCCTACGAGGCGTTCACTGGGCTGACGCTGTAGAAGGCGCCACGTTACCAAGTGTTTATGTCTAGGCAGTCGTAATCATCTCTGAACCATATGAGTAACTACGATTTAGGTGGAAGAAGATACGACATCCCGGATATGCCGGACAACATGAGAAGGCTAACGGGGCCCCTGTTCGCACTGATAATAGTAGCCCTGGTGGGGCTGGCAGTGTTGTCGCAGGTGACTGTGCAGGTCCCTTCAGGCAACAGGGGGGTACTGCTCACCTTCGGCAAGGTTGAGGACACTATACTGCCCGAGGGCCTCAGCTTCAAGATGCCCTTCACACAGAGCGTCGTCTTCATGAACGTCCAGATACAGAAGGCTGAGTCCGTGGAGGCGACGGTCACCAAGGACCTTCAGGAGGTCTCGACCACTGTGGTGGTGAACTTCAGGCTTGACCCCGCGCGGGTGAACGAGATATACAAGAACCTGAGGGAGGACTACGTGTCCAGGGTCATAGAGCCCAACATCGAGGAGACCCTTAAGGCCACCACCGCCTTCTTCAGGGCGGAGGAGCTCATCACCAAACGCGCCGAGGTTAAGTCCACATTCGACGAGATACTCGACGAGAGGCTGTCAATATTCAACATCGACGTGGTGACCGTGAGCCTCACCGACTTCCAGTTCAGCAAGACGTTCAGCGACGCCATCGAGGCGAAGGTGGTCGCCGAGCAGGACGCCCTCCAGGCCAAGAACAAGCTGGAGCAGATCAGGTACGAGGCGCAGCAGCTCATCATACAGGCCGAGGCGCAGAAGAACGCCACCATAGCCAGGGCCCAGGGCGACGCGTTGGCCAACGTTATCGAGGCTAACGGCACGGCGGAGGCCATCAGGCGCATCACCGAGCAGATGACCGACGAGTACGCCCTGTACCTGTGGCTGAACCAGTGGGACGGCAAGCTCCCGGTGGTCTACACGGGGGACGGCCAGAGCCTCATCATAGACATAAGCCAGCTGACGAGGACGGACGACCAGGGAAGCCCCTAAAGGCCAAACCCCCATGAAGCCCGGTTTTTTCTTTCTCACCCGTGAAGCCCACAGGGACACCCTTCATTTAGGCGCGGCCCCGAACCAGGCCATTAACGGACCATGCCGTTATAGGGATCAGGTGCACACTCAGTAGACAGGTTGAACGCATGCGCATCGACGTTATCATGCTGATATCCGGCCTCCGCGAGGAGGACACGAGAAGAAGAGTCAAGGCCCTCCAGTCCTACGCGTCCCCCGGCACCGACGTGCGTATGGTGCAGACTCGGAACGCCCCGCCGTCCGTGGAGTCCCTCGCTGAGATGGAGTTGGCAGCCCCCGGCATCCTTGAGAGGGCCGTGAGGAGCGAGGAGGAGGGGGCCGACGCCGTCGTCATATGGGGCGGCCACGACCCCTCCATGGTCTCGGCCAGGGGCCTGGTGAGCATCCCTGTGGTTGCGCCGGGCTCCGCGTCCATGCACGTGGCGTCCATGCTGGCCGAGAGCTTCAGCCTCCTGGTGCAGCTCCCCGAGGTGACGGGCCTGGCCTGGAGGCAGATCAGGGACTACGCTTTGGAGCCCAAGTGCGTTGGCGTCTACCCCGTGGACATACCCGTGCTTGAGCTGGGGAAGCCGGAGAGCTACCCCGCCGTCAAGGAGACCGTGCTGGAGTCCATCGAGGACGGCGCCGACGCCGTGTGCTTCGGCTGCATGGCCCTCAATGACCACGTGGACAGGCTGGCTGAGGAGCTGAAATCGGAGTACCCTGGAGTGGTCATAGTACACCCCGGGAGGACCGCGATCAGGGTGGCGGAGACGCTTGTGGGGCTTGGGCTGACCCACAGCAGGCTCAGCTACCCTAAGCCGCCTAAGCCCGTAAGGTTCCCGTGACGGGCTCAAGCGTCAGGCGTCTCCATAACCGATCCTTATTCGACAGCACCGTTCAGTAAAACGTTCTATAACGCCACAAGTGAACAGTCAACCTGACATGTCACGCCTGATCGTTCCGGTCCTCGTAGGCTTAGCGATAATTCTGGGTGCGGCCGCGTACCTTTACCTACAATCAGCGCATGAGCCGCAGCCAGCCCAGCTTGAGGAGTACTGGCCCACTGAGGGGTGGAGGTCGGCGGAGCCCGCCGACCTGGGCCTGGACGCGTCCCGGCTCAGCTCCATGGTGGACCACATAAGGCGCGACATACCCACCATCGACAGCGTCATGGTGGTCCGCCACGGCTACGTGGCCGTGGACGAGTACTTCGGCTCATTCACGGCCGACCAGAGGCACAGGATATTCAGCTGCACTAAGAGCGTCACCAGCACTCTGATAGGCTTAGCCATCAACGAGGGACTCATCCAGGGACTCGACGCCAACGTGCTGGGGCTCCTCCCAGGATACGAGGCCCGGAACGTGAACGAGTGGAAGA
>CAZAKG010000036.1:0-22466 GCA_964485755.1 uncultured Candidatus Bathyarchaeia archaeon
CGCCGCCCTACGGCCCCGTGGATATACTGGTCGAGGATGGCAGGATAGCGGACATCGTCAACGTGGACGCCATCAGCCTCAACAGGTATAAGCCAAAGCGTCCTACGGGCGACCGCGTCATAGACGCCAAGGGGATGTACGTGCTCCCCGGCCTGGTGGACATGCACGTCCACGTCAACGTAGACGACGAAAAGTGCGGCCCTGAGGGCGCCCAGTACGCCTACAACCTCTGCCTGGCCCACGGAATCACCACCGTACGCACCTGCGGCTTCGGCACAGACGAGAAGCTCCTGGAGCACAGGAGGCTGAGCGAGGAAAACGGGATCACGGCGCCCCACCTGAAGGTGCTGGGAAGCTGGCCCGCGGAGGTTACGACGCCCGAGGAGGCGAGGGAGGCCGTCCACAGGTTCAAGGAGATGGGCGTGGACGGGGTGAAGATCATTCCGCGGCCCCACGTGACCGCCGAGATTCTTGAGGCAATGGCTGAGGAGGTGAGGGCGGCTGAGCTGCCCGCCGGGATAGCCATCCACATCGCCCAGAACAGTGAGCTAGACGCACTTGACGCGTCGCTGGCCGGGGAGGACCTGATGAGCATAGAGCACACCTACGGTATACCTCAGGCGGCTCTACCCGGGACCCAGAGCTTCCCCCCGGACTACAACTACAGTGACGAGGTGGACAGGTTCAGGTACGACGGGTACGTCTGGCATGAGGCAGACGAGTACGAGGACGAGGTGACGCAGGTCCTGGACACGTTGATCGATAACGGCACAGTCTGGGACCCCACCATGGTGGTCTACGAGGCCCACAGGGACTACGAGAGGGCTAAGAACATGCCCTGGCACAAGCGGTACACCGTTAGGCAGCTCTGGGAGGCGTTCAGCCCCAGCCCTGGAAGCCACGCCACCCACTTCTTCGACTGGAAGACCAGCGACGAGGTGGCGTGGAGGGAGAAGTACCAGATATGGATGAAGTACGTCCGCTACTTCTTCGAGAACGGCGGCGTGCTGACGGCTGGCAGCGACACGGCGTTCATATACCAGATATTCGGGTTCGCCCTCATCAGGGAGCTGGAGCTGCTGCAGGAGGCAGGAATCCACCCGATAGACGTGGTCAAGATCGCCACAACCAACGCCCACGCGGCCCTCGGCGACGAGGCGCGGGCCCTGGGGGTCATGAAGGGCGCCCCAGCGGACCTGTGCATCGTGGACGGTAACCCCCTCGACAACTTCAAGGTCATGTACGGCACCGGGGTGGACAGGTACGCCGAGGACGGCGTCACGGTGTCCCACGGCGGAGGCGTAAGGTGGACCGTGAAGGGCGGCGCACTCTTCGACTGCGGGGAGCTGCTGAGAGACGTTGAGGACTACGTGGAAAGGAACCGCGCGTAGCCGTTAACCCTTTCTAACACCCACCCCATCTTAACATACGTGCGGCCCGACCGTTACGAGCTCCTCGACGCCATTGATTCGGCTGTAAACGCGATAAGGCTCCAGCAGCCGCAGCGGCTTAACGTCAAGGGGAAGCTGGTGACGCTCCCCGCCGACGGCGAGCTCATCGTGGTGGGGGACCTCCACGGGGACATGGATTCACTGGAGCACATACTGGCTGAGACCAGGTTCGAGGAGCGGGCCATGGAGGGCGAGGCACTGTACATTCTCTTCCTCGGGGACTACGTGGACAGGGGTCCGGGGCAGGTAGAGGTGCTGTACAGGCTGCTGAGGCTCCTCGGGAGCTACCCTCACAGGGTTGTGCCCCTCAGGGGCAACCACGAGGGACCCAGGGACGTGACGTTTCAGCCACACGACTTTCCACTGATTTTAAGGGAAGAGTACGGCTCAGACGCCCTGGAGGTCTACAGGGAGTTCAGGGCTCTCTGCGACGAGCTGTACGTGGCTGCCGTGATACCCGGTAGCATCCTCTTCGTCCACGGAGGGGTCCCAACAGCAGCCTCTGGGCTGGACGACCTAGCCTACGCCAACGCGGAGCACCCCGCGAAGAGCAACCTTGTCGAGGCCCTGTGGAACGACCCCATGGACGATGAGGGCGTGTGCCCCAACCCAAGAGGGCTGGGCCTCCTGTTCGGCCCGGACGTGGCTGAACAAGTTCTGGGAAAGATGGGCGTCTCCACGCTGGTCAGGTCTCACCAGAGCTGCCCGGAGGGGTACATGTGGACGGGCGGGACGCTGACCCTGTTCTCGTGCAGGCTACCCAACTACGGCAACAAGTACGCGGCGTACCTGCGTATGCCGCTGGGCGGCGACCCAGTGTCCGACTATGAAGAATATGTTCACAGGTTCTAGCTGGACAGGAAGCCCCCGTCCACAGTGATGAGGGCCCCCGTCATGTAGCTGGACACGTCCGAGGCCAGCACGACGGCCACCCTGGCCACTTCGTCCGATGACCCGGCGCGGCCCATGGGCAGGCGGGTCTTGAAGTCGTAGCCCGTCTTGATCAGGTCAAGTTTGAACTTGGTCAGCTCCTTGGCTACGCTCATGGTGCCCGGCGTAACCACGCCTCCCGGTATGAGTGCGTTCACCCTGAACCCGTGTTTGCCGTAGTCCCTGGCGAGGCCCCGCGTGAGGGCGATGACCCCCGACTTGGACACCGCGTAGTGGGTCATCCCGTCCTTGAAGGGCAGTATGGCCTCGATGGACGACACGTTCACGATGACTCCGCCCCTCCCCATGTTGCGTCTGATGAAGTGCTGGCTCATCCACAGCGCCTGAGTCAGGTTCACGTCCATGACTCTTCGCAGGAACTCCTGGTCCAGATCGAGGAAGTCCTTGGAGGGGTAGATGCCGGCGTTGTTCACCAGCACGTCGACGACGCCTAGCTCAGACCAGAGCCCATCTATCTGGGCCTTATCCGCGAGGTCGACCACATGCAGGCTCACGTCCACGCCGAATCCTTCCACCTCGACCTTCACTACCTCAAGCCCTGACGGGTTAACGTCCACCAGGTGAACGTCGGCGCCGGCCTCAGCGAACCTGTACGCCATGGCCGCTCCGATGCCGCTGGCCGAGCCGGTTATGACGGCGGATTTTTTGTCGAGCCGGATCAGGTCGCTCATGGGCTCCCTGGGAGACTTGCTGAACATGCTGGATATGTTCCGCGGATTGATTAATGACGCTTTCTAGTGCCTGTTCGCGACACACCTCACCATGCCGCTAAAGATCCTCAGGTTCAGGGCCATGTGCAGCAGGAGGAGGCCGCAGAACACGGGGCTCACATAGATGTGGAACGCCTGCTGGTACTCGCTACCATCAAATGAAAATCCGATCTAGGTTAATAAAATGAGAGAAATAGGTGAAAATGTTAGGCGAGCTCGATCTTCTTGCTGCTCTCCCATAGGCCGTGGATGTTGCAGTAGCTGACGACGTTCAGTGTGCCCTTGGCGCTGGTCTTGAAGTGGAACGTGGCGGCGCTGTGGGTGTACGCCGGCCCCTGGTTGGCTCCCTTCACGCTCTCCCCGTGGGCGTTGAACTCGAAGTTACCCAGGTCTATGGCGAACTTCTCTCCGTCGGGCACGAAGTAGGCTCTGATCCAGCGGATGTGGTGCTCCGTTGTGTTGGGGTGGGGGATGTCCTTACCCACCGTGACCGTGACCTTGGCCCACTCACCCATCTTGACCTTGTCGGGGCACTCGATGACGGGCACGTGCTTCTCGCTCTTCCAGTCGGCTGTCTGGAGCTTCTTACCGATACTTTCAGACATATTAGACTCTTCGGAACCGGCCCATATAAAGATATGAAGGGGTCAGCGACTCCTCGCCTTGCCGCATATCAAAGGCGCCGCGGATTTAAAGCTACAGACGATGCGGCTCCTCCACGGCAAAACTAATGTCGCAGTCATGGGCTAAGGTACTCCATGGCTATCAAGGTAGGCGAACCACCGCTGAAGGGCGTTAGGGTCCTGGACCTCACAAGGGTGCTGGCGGGGCCTTTCTGCAGCATGACCCTGTCGGACCTGGGGGCCGAGATCATCAAGGTCGAGATACCGGGCAGCGGGGACGACACGAGGGCCTTCCCGCCCTACATCAACGGCGAGAGCAGCTACTTCATGTCGGTGAACAGAGGCAAGAAGAGCGTCACACTGAACCTGAAGGAGGACGCGGCACGGGAGGCCCTCCACAGGCTGGCCGCCGTGTGCGACGTGTTCCTGGAAAACTACAGGCCGGGTGTGACCAAGCGCCTCGGCATCGACTATGACACGCTGAAGAAGATCAATCCGAGGCTCATATACTGTAGCATTAGTAGCTTCGGCCAGACGGGGCCTTACAACCAGTGGCCGGGCTACGACCTCATCGTTCAGGGGATGGGGGGCCTCATGGGTCTGACGGGTGAGCCTGGCAGGCCCCCCGTCCGCGTCGGCATGGCCGTCACCGACATAGGGGCTGGCATGTACGGAGTGATAGGCATCCTGGCGGCCCTGCGGGCCAGGGACGCCACCGGCGTGGGCCAGTACATCGACGTCTCCATGTTAGACGGCTCCGTGAGCTGGATGACCTACGCCTCCGGCAACTACTTCGCAACCGGCGAGAACCCGCCGAGGCTGGGCTCGGCCCACCCCAGCATAGTGCCCTACCAAGGCTTTGAAGCAGGTGATGGAAAGCACATCCTAGTGGCGTGTGGTAACGACAGGCTCTGGGAGATGCTGTGCGACGCCATAGGCTTTGGGGCGGTGAAGAAGGACCCTAGGTTCACCAGCAACGGTCTTCGGGTCACTAATAGGGGCACCTTGATACCCCTGCTGGAGGCCGAGTTCATGAAGAGGCCCAGGGACGAGTGGCTGAAGGTCCTGAACGACGTGGGTTTCCCGTGCGCCCCTGTCTACCTGCTGGACGAGCTGTTCAGCGACCCCCAGGTCCTCGAGCGAGGGATGCTCAGGGAGGTGGATCACCCGAAGGCCGGGAAGATAAAGCAGGTGGGGCCTGTGCTGAAGATGAGCGGCTCGCCCTGCGTCATGGGGGGCCCTCCACCCACCCTCGGCCAGCACACTGAACGCGTCCTCAAGGAGCTGGCCGGGTACAGCGAAGACGAGATAAGGGAGCTGCAGAAGAAAGGGGCAATATAGGGGCTCAAAGTCTTTTCCGGGCCACGAAGAGGGCCGTGAGGTAGGGCCTCTCTACGGAGCCCCCGAACCTCTCATCCGCAAGCCGCTTCACTTCGAGGTAGAGGCGTCTCCGCGTGTCCTCGGGTAGCGCGCGGTGGTCTGAGTATGTGTCCATCAGCTTGACGTAGTCGTCGCTGCTGTAGGTCCTCTGCCAGACGTACCGCCTCACCGTGGGTTCTTCGAAGAAACCGGAGGACCTTATCTGTTCCCCTATTTCGCTGATCCTCTGGTCCGTCGTAGGCTTCACGTCGGGGTTAGACCACTCAGGCACCCGTCTCCTGTACACCTCCTGCACCTCCTCAAAGAATCCTGTGTATGGGGTCGGGTGAAGGTTCCAGAAGAGGGCAATGAAGCACCGAGGCTTGAGGGCTGCGGATAGCTTGCGGTAACCTGCCTCAGGGTCCACCCAGTGCCAAGCCGTCCCTGAGGCTGCCAGGTCGAAGTAAGCCTCCTTTAGGGGCCAGTCCTCGAACCTGGACAGACTGAACTCCACAGGGTAGCCTTTGAGCTTACGCCTTGCCACCTCTAGCAGGCTGCCGCCCGGCTCAACGCAGTGAACTCTTAGGCCCCTCCGGGCGAAGCCGAGAGTGGCCTGCCCCGTCCCGCAGCCCACTTCTAGGACATGCGAGCCAGGCCCTAGACGAGCCAGCCGGGCTACATCGTCGAAGAGCTCCTCCGGGTACCCTGGACGCACCGCGTCGTAGGCCTCGGCGACCTCGTCGAAGGCGTGGGACATAGATCAATTATTGTTTGTCCCCGTTTATTGACTCTTTTCAGGGATCAGGTAAGCATAGTTTTGGCGTGGACTCGAGGCGCACTCTTATCAGCCGAGAGATGATCTAAGCGGTATGGCGCCGAGAAACCCAATGGTTTGTATAAAGACGAGCTTGGGGGACGTCAGGGTGAAGGTCTTCCAGCAGAAGGCCCCCGTCACTGCGGGTAACTTCCTGAGCTACGTGGACGCCGGGCTCTACGACAGCACCACATTCTTCAGGACCGTGACGTTGGAGAACCAACCCGACGACAATGTGAAGATCGAGGTGATCCAGGGAGGCATGGTCCCCGAGGAGAAGAGGTATCCACCTATAGAGCACGAGACCACTGAGGCGACAGGTTTGAGGCACCTCAACGGCACCGTGTCCATGGCGAGGTTCAAGCCGGGTTCTGCCGCCTCCAGCTTCTTCATCTGCATCGGGGACCAGCCTGAGCTCGACTACGGCGGAGCGAGGAACCCTGACCTGCAGGGCTTCGCAGCCTTCGGCGTCGTCTTGAAAGGGATGGACGTGGTCAGGAAGATACAGGCTCTGCCCCACGAGGGTCAGAGGCTCACTCCTCCAATAGTTATCGAGTCTGTCAGCAGACTCGCCCGATTAAATCAAACACAACCACGCATAAATCAAATAAGAATCAAATGACGCGAAAAAGGGGGCTACTTCAGGTTGCTCCTCTGAACCATCTTCATCAGCCAGAAGACCACGAAGGCGATGACCACAAAGTCCAAGACCGCGCCCACGAAGTGGCCCAGAGCCAACACGCTGGGGCCTAGCGACAAGGTAGCCTGCTCCCATGCGCCCCCGGGTATGAAGAAGGTTATGAAGGGCATGATGATGTCACTCACCAGAGCAGAGACTAGGCTACCCACGGCACCGCCCATGATGAAGGCAATCGCCAGCCCGACGACCCCGTACTTGTTCAGGAACGCCGTGAACTCCTCCACGAAGCCTTTAGGCTTCGGTGCCGTTGGTGCAGGCGCAGCCGGTTTGGGGGTCACAGCCTCCCGTATCGCTTTAAGCTCCTCAAGCATCTGTTTTTCAACGTCACTCAAAACTGAGTCACCGCTAAATCTGATGGGAACCGCCGTTAATAACTATGGAGGATAAGAGAAGGCTGCCTCGAACGACTCGTACGTTGTCAGGCCCTGAGTAGTCATCACCGTCTGCTCCGTGAGAGATGAACCATCCCACGAAGTAGCGTGTATAAACTTCGATCTGTCGAGTGAGCCCACGAGCATGTACGGGTGCTCGTCCTTGGGGTTGCCCCTGACCTGTATCCACCACGTGTTGACCGTGCCACCCACGTATATCTCCCAGGCGTTCAAACCAGAGGGGGTCCACACCCCCGAGGACCACGTCTTGTAGCTCAGAGCATCCACCCCGTAGTCGCCCACCACCAGCAGGAACGTTGATCCTGTCGGCATCCAGTCTCCGTCGAAGCAGCGGGTTATAGTCGTGTACAGTCTGTTGTCCATAAGCTGTGATGAGGCCCAGCCGGCTCCGCCCCACAGGTTGGTGTACAGGTCGGTGCCAGAGTCGATCCCCATGAGCATCACGTCGTCGGAGGCGGGGTCCGGCTTCAGCATGACCCAGTAAACATTGTTGTTCCCAAAACTTACGCTGCTTCCGGCGTGCCACGCCCCGTCGTACGTCGCCGTGATAATAGATTTCTGTCTAGCCACAGCGACGAGCAGCTCACCTGTGCTCCTCTCGTACGCGAGGGACCCGATCTCGTGGGCCACGTCGGTGACGGAGGTTGACAGTCGGTAAAAGTCAGTCCAGGTTGAGCCGTTCCATATCCAGCAGCCGACGTACCCTTCGCTTGTGACCCCCAGCAGCGCCAACTCGTTTGAACCTGGGTCAGGGCTCTGAGCCAGCGAAACCCAGTAGTAGTCCTTCTTGCCGGCCGGGTCGTCGATGTATCCTTCATAAAGCATGACTGAGCCATCGTATATCCTGTAGGTCAGGTCCCTGGAGGCGTCGACGCCGTTGTTCTCGTACACGAGGACAGCCCTGCCGGATGTCTTCTCATACTCGACATCGAAGGGCCGTGCAACACTGTTAGGCCGTGATGTCCACGGCTTACCTATTTGTGCAAAGCTCCAGCTGAAGCCGTCATACGTGTAGATGTACAGCGTTTCTAGTTCGGTCAACACGGCCATCGTCGCCGTGTCAGTTTCCCCGGCGGCGGGGTTAAATACGGTTCTAACGAGCCGAACATTCGAGTCCGCTGTGTCTGGTACCATGTGCTCGTCGCTCCACCCCACATCGTAGAACCTGTACTTCGGGACCGCTGGCCCTCCGAGCCCTCCGCCGCTGTAGCCTATGAACGCGTTCGGCGGGATAGATGTACCCCCACCGCTCGTGAAGACGCCCATCACGTTGGGGTCCCCGCTCAGTATGATGAGGAAGACGCTGAGCTCGTCCCTTATGCTCTTCTTCTCGAACAGGAACGTCTCAAGATAGGTATCTCCGGGCGCTATGTTCAATGCCTCAGAGTACTGTACGAGTGGGACTTCATAGTCGAGTATGATCTCCCCGCTGGCGTCCAGCGCCTGTATCTCTATCTCGGTGCTCTGGGTCACGGTGGCGCTGTTCTGGAGCTCCAGGGTTAGCTCGACAGCCATCTTGCCAAGGTAGACGAAGCTGCTCTGGAGGACCACGAAAGGCGTCTCCGTAATGGTGACGACCTCGGTGGTCTTCGGCTCCACTATGATGTTGAAGTACCACGCCGCCGTCGAGGAGACCATCAACGTGGCCACAGCCGCTGCTATGATCACGTCCCTGTTTACCTTGAACATGGCTCACGGATACCTTCATCCCGGCTGATATGAAGGTATTCCGTAAACGGAGATAGACATCAACGCAACTATTTGTTAACAACTAGTTTACGAGTGTTAACGCGCCCCATTGTTTACATGGATTAGTTAAGATATGTGAGCCGGAGGGCGGGGCTTCAGGGGTCGAAGAGAGAACACGGGAAACCAAGAAGATCATTAAATTAATGCCGTTGACAGTATAAAGAAGTCCGGGTAAACCCTTAAACGCGGAAAGCCTCTCGCCTCAGTGATAGCATTGGTTCCTGACGACATCTCATTCTTCCTCGCCGGAGACGCGTTCCAGGCCAGGTGCCTCAGCGTCTACGCCAACGAAGAGGACGTGGCTCCACTGTTCAACAGGGTGAAGGAGGCCGACGTGGCCTTCATGAACCTGGAGATAGCCATCCACAGCTTCGAGGGCCACCCCATCGGCGAGGAAAAGTACGACGCCTACGGGCAGGCCGACCCGGACGTGGCCCACGACGTCAAGCAGACGGGTTTCAGCATCGTCAGCCGCGCCAACAACCACGCCATGGACTACAGCGAGGGCGGCCTCGAGGCGACCAGCTGGCACTTGGACAACGTGGGCCTCATCCACGCTGGCGCCGGCATGAACCTGGCGGAGGCACGCGAGCCCGCGTACATGGAGACCCCCAAGGGCACCGTGGCCCTCATATCCGCCACAACTTGGAGGCTTGGACTCGCAGGCCACGCCAGGAAGGACGTGAAGGGGAGGCCCGGCGTCAACCCCCTCCGCATGAACCACGTCTACCACCTTGCGCCCGAGGACTGGCTGAGGCAGAAGGAGGTTGCCTCAAGCTTGGGACTGCTGCCTGAGGACCACGAGAAGGGCTTCAACTTCCCCGTCAGGGGCCAGAGGTTCGTCCCAGGCGACACGACCTACAGGGAGCTGGTGCCCCACCCCCTGGACGTGGAGGAGAACCTGAAGGCCGTCAGGGGGGCCAGGCAGCTCGCCGACTGGGTGATGTTCAGCCTCCACGACCACTACACGACGCTGAAGGCGCCCACAGGCTACAGGGACAGCGAGGTGCCGCCCAAGGCCGTCGAGGAGTTCGCCCACAGGGTGATAGACGCTGGCGCGGACATGTACGTGGGCCACGGGCCTCACATCCTCCGTGGCGTCGAGGTCTACAAGGGTAAACCCATCTTCTACAGCCTGGGCAACTGGGTGTTCCAGAGCACCCTCTGCAGGAGGCAGCCCAGCGACCTCTTCGAGCAGTGGGGCCTTACCGCTGAGCACACGACGGCGGACCTGTACCTGAAGCGGGAGGAGCCTCCGAGCAAGTTCTTCTCGGACCCCGCGTACTGGGAGAGTGTCGTGGCCGAGGTCGACTACAGGGGCGGGGAGCTCTCAGAGGTTAGGCTGATACCCGTCCACCTGAACTACGACCCTGGCAGGCCGCTGGCCGAGCAGAGGAACAGGGTCGGGGTCCCCCACCTGGCGACGGGCGAGAGAGCGGAGAAGATACTGCGCCACGTGGCTCACCTGTCTAAGCTGTACGGGACAGAAATAGAGGTGAGGGCCGGGATCGGCTTCATAAAATAAATTTTTATTTGAACGCCTTGAGCAGGTCGTTGTCGCTCAGGGTGCCCACGATGCCCTTCTGGCCCACGATGAGGATGTGGTCCACTCCGCCTATGGCCATGACCCTCACGGCGTCGGCTACCGTGTCCTCCTCCCCAAGCACTATGCACATGTTGGTGCCGGTGAGGCCGCAGGCCTCCATGAACTCCATGGCCTGGGGCGCCCTCATGAGCTCCCCGACCCGCATGTCGCGAATCTCCACGGGTATGCTCTCTAGCAGGTTCTTGCCGAGGACGTAGCTCTTCATTGCGAAGAATATGTCTCCTGCAGTCACCAGGCCTTTGACTAGGCCGTCCTTCATGACGACGACCACGTCCTTGCCCTTGCTTGCCATCTTCTTGGAGACGGCCGCTAGGTGGTCGTCTGGGTCGACGATGAGGGGCTCCTTCTTCATCAGGTCCTTGATCTTCATTTCCATGCTCATAATAATCAACAACTAACTCAGAGAACCAATGTTAAAAAAGGTTCCCGGAAAATACATGCAGATACAGCACGTATGCCGTAGACGTGTGACCGGCAGGGTGAGTGTGAAGGCCGTCAGACAGGGTGGTAGACTAGCTGTCCGGCCTCGCCTTATCCTTGACGAGGAAGAGGAGGAGCCCCACGTCGACGGCGGCCAGCGCCAGGTTGATCATCATGGGCAGGTGAAACCCGTACCTGTCGTAGATCAGGCCGCCGATGATGGGGGCGGGCAGCGCCACGAGGCCCCTGAATGTGTTGTAGCCACCTATGGATTTGCCCCGCTCCCCCGGGTCCGTGTTACAGGCTATCCATGCCTGCTCCGCCGGAGCCCACAGGGCTGCGCTGAACCCCATCATCAGGTTGGCCGCCAGCGCCGTGGTGAAGCTCTGGTTCCACAGCATCAGCCCTATGAGTGCGCAGGACACGGACTGAGACGCGGCGAGGAACTTGACGTACCCGGCCCTATCCACGTACCTCCCTACGATAACCTGGAAGAAGGCCTGAACGCCGAAGCTCAGGCTGCTCAGCAGCCCCAGCATGTAGGGCGTGTAACTGAAGCTCTCGGTGAGCATCCCGTTGATGAGCCTCCACCCCAAGCTGAAGCCGAAGAGGTCCACCGACATGGCCAGGTAGTACCCCCAGAGGTAGCTGGGGGGCCTGAAGGTGTCCAGGAACGACGTGAAGGCCTTGCCTAGGGTGAACGAGGCCGCGTTCGCCGGCCTGTGCGTCTCAGATATCTTGAACACCGTGACCAGTAGGGCGGCGACAGCGAGGACCGTGGTGACCATGTACACCGTGGAGTACCCGAAGGTGTCGGCGAGGTACCCGGCGCCGAGGGTGCCAACCAGACCCATGCCCATGTAGCAGCTGCCCATCACGCTGTACATCAATCCCATCTCGTGTCCGCTGGCCGACTCCGCGACGAGTGAGCTGTACACAGGGTACAGGGCCACGCTGAAACCTATGAGCGTCATGCCTATAGCCAGTAGCTCCCATGAGCGGGCCACTAGGAAGCAGACGCCTGCCGCGAGGATGAGCGCCTCCCTCAGGACCAGGAACCTCTTCCTGCCGTAGACGTCTGAGGCCGCGCCGAAGACGGGCTGAACCACGGTCTTGGCCAGGTCCATGAGGCTCTCCAGGGCTCCGATGCTCGCCATGGGTACGCCGAGGCTCAGGGCGAATGGCTGCCAGACCACTTGACGTAGATTATCTCTCAGCCCTCGGAGCGCCGCCGATAGGGCGAGGTAGAATATCTGCTTCTCCTTGCGGATGGTCTGGAGTAGAGCCAACGTCTTTCAATGCCCACGTAGATTGGGGCCTCTCATTTAACTCTAACTGAAAAACCTGAAAAAATGTGGAAACGGAGTCTAGGCGTATAAGCTGAATGTGTGTGGGTGCAGCCACCTACTTACCGATAAATCCCCTGAACCCCCACCATGACCAAGGTTGCGGATTTGACGGACTACTGTAAGCACTGCGGCGAGCCGATCCGGTTCTTCAGGGGGTACCTGAAAGACGTCGGCGAGATATGCTACACCTGCTACCTGGAGAATCTGATGGGGCAGGCTGAGCCCGAGAAGAGGGTTGTCGAAGCCAGGGCTGCTTCTTAACCCAGACGCCCACCCTTGTCTCAGTCTCCCGCATGGGACAGGTGAGTCAGTCCGGCTTCTCCATCTATTTCGTTCCTCTGGCTGAGTGCCCGGGCATGGAAAAATGTTACATAAACCCGATAACAACAGGAGATCATCCAGCTGGCTGGTTGGTGAGAGATTGTCCGAGAAGGCGGAAGACAAGATAAATGAGATTGTGGCCCGGCTCAACAAGCTCGCTAAGAAGCACCGGGAGATCGATGCCAGGATGAAGAAGCTTGAGGCGAGCCTCAGCGAGAAGAAGAGTGAAGCCAGTGAATCCAACTAGACGGGTTTCCTCGTGACGAAGAGTTCCACCCTCGAGTAGTGGCCTATCCCGTTCTGCCTGATCTTCTCCCTGTACGCGGCCCAGACGTCCTCGAGGCTCCTCGTTTTTTTGCCGAAGAGCTGGGGGACGTTGTTGATGGCTAACTCTATCTCCTCCCTGGCCTGTTCCAGGGTCAGCTTTTTTCCCGTCTTGAAAGTCCTCCGGGACTGAACCACAAGGCCCCTGGACTCCGCGATCCTGAGATACTCGGCCTCCTTGAGCCACGTCGCGTCGCATATGTAGCTGAAGACCTCTATCTCCAGCGCCTGGGCGGGGGTCTCGGCCTTGTCCGAGGGCATGGCAGTGAAGCTGAAGGTCCCCCCGGGCTTCAGGACCCTGTGGACCTCCCTGAAGGTGTCCTCCACGCCCTTCCTTCCCCTGGTCATGTGTATGTCCTCGAGGCCGAGGAAGTTGACTGCGTGGTCGAACTGGTTGGCTGGGAACTCCATCTTCGTGGCGTCCATGTTCATGAGTGTCACTCTTTCCGCGACTCCGCTCTTCTGCACCACCAGCTTGGCCGTGTCGAGCTTACCTATGTCGATGGCCGTTATCTTGACCCTGGGCCGCACCTTCGCCACGGCCGCCGCGAAGTAGGCTGAGCCGGTCGCCACGTCCAGTATGTTGCCCTGGCTGAAGGGAAGGGCTTCCGCCACCTTATCGCGCACGTTTCCGAGCGCGATGAAGTAGTTAGGGTACTCCCTGTCGGCGACGAATACCTCTGACATAGGCGTCAAATGATCAGTGCACCGCGCCCGGTAAAATGTTTGCTAGAGGCTGGCGACATCTGTGATGCGGCTCCGTATCTCGATGGCCCTCGCCTCGAAGATGCGCCCGAACTCGGTGGCCTCGTTCCTGTTGAGGGGCTTATCGTCGCTGGCCTTGAACTCCAGCCACGCGTTGTATGCCCTGGTGTAGATGCGGCCGAACATGGCGCTGGGGACGCTGTCTATCAGCCCACTGTTCCTGAACTGGCTGAATATGCGGTAGTTGCTGACGAGCTTGTCTTCGCTAAGTTCGTCGTCTATGACTTTCTCAAGTATACCCCTCAGAGCGGGCTCCATAGTTCTCAACCACAAATAGGCGTCCATCCATTTAAAACCGTTATTTCGCGTCAGGAAATCATTTACATGGGGGCGGCCACATGGACTTGTCGCAGCGCCATGATGCCGGTGGCAGAGTCCCAGGGAGTCTACGTTCACTGCCCAGAGGGTGGTAAGTACAGCTTCTTCAACAGCCCCTACCCCATGCACAGGGCCCAGACGGGCGTCGACGTGTACCCCGGCCAATGGTTCGGCGAGGTAGCGCCTTCGCCTGTCGAGGGTGAGGTGCTGAAGGTCAGGAGGGTCAGGGCGCCGACGGGTAGAGGCTTCGTCGACTCCGGCTACGACGTGGTGACGCTTGTAAGGCCGCCCTCGAACCCGTCTGTCGTCTTGAAGATTCTTCACGTGGACACAGTCCTCGGCGTGGGTGACCGCGTCCGGGTCGGCGATGAGCTTGGCGTCCTCCTCCGCTCAGGCTACTACGGCTGGGGTACGTCTCCCCACGTCCACGTGGAGGTGAGGAGCCCTCTGGACCCCTTGAGGGCCAGGGGAGGCTACGAGCTGAGCCGGGTTCAACCTGTGAGCGCGGAGCCTCTAACGGAGATCGCTGGAAGCGTGGTCGTGAGCAGGCCAGAGTTCGCCCTCCTCCGGCTCGGCGGCGCTTCTCAGGGCCTCGTAGGCGACGTGGAGGGCGCCCTGGGTCTGCTCGACGGAGGCATCCCATACTATGGCTGGATGGGCGTGCACATGGATGAGCCTCGGGTGGGCGCGATCAGGCTCCTCGGGGTGAGGGTGGGTGAGGCGAGTTCCATTCACGCTGGCTCATGCGTGGGAACCTGCGGAGAGTTCAGGTTCACGCTGGGGAAGGCTCCATTGCTGGGGCTGTCACTTTACCTTACGCCCGTAGCAGGGCCCCTCATCAAGGCGATCCCGAGGCGGGTCGGCGGCCTAGACTTGGTTGAGGGCGACTGGGTTGAGGTCAGCCTGAACCCGGGTCAGGGGTAGGTCTTCTTCGGGTCACCCAGGTCCAGCGCCTTGAACCGCGGAATGAACTCGCAGAGCCAGTCCACAACCTTACCCATGAGCCCCTCGGCGAACTCGGGGGTGATCATGGAGTAATCCCTTGTGGTGTGGGCCTCGTCGGGGTGCGTCTCAGTCATGGAGCCCGTGTCGGACACGTCGATGACTCGCAACGGTATCCTCACGATCCCTTCCCTGAACCGGGCGACGCCCGCCCTCAGGAGCTGTATCTCCTCGTCCACCTGCCTTGTCTCCGTAACCACGGCCCTGCTCATCCTCACTGCCTCGGGCCTGGACGCCAGCGTCAGAGACGTCTCCGCGTACCCTGCGTGCTGCTCCGCGGGGTGCCCGAATATCTTCTCGGAGGCCAGTATGTCCCACCAGTGGCTTATGGCGCACAGCATGCCGTACCTGTCCCTGGCCTCCTTGGCGGCCTCCGTGATGGCCGCCGTGTTGCCGCCGTGGCCGTTCACGAAGAGGACCTTCTCCACGCCGTACCTGCTGAGGCTCTCAAGTATCTCGAGGATGACCCGCTTGTATGTGTCGAAGGTCATCGTGAGGACCCCGGGGAACTCCTTGTGGTGGCCTGAGACGCCGTAGCAGAGGGTAGGCAGCACCAGCGCCCCGGACTTCTCGCCCACCCTCCGCGCTATCTCGTCGGCCTGTATCCAGTCGGCTCCCACGCCCAGGTGGTGGCCGTGCTGCTCCACGCTGCCCGTGGGGAAGACCACGAACCTGTCCTTCTTCAGCCGCTTCTCCACCTCAGACCACGTGAGGTTACTGTAGTCGGTCAAATCAACACCGTATGACACTGGGGCCGCAGCGATTTAGAGTCTGCGCCCCGTGGGTTTAAATCTCTACACGCGGGATAGGAGTCAGTGAGTAGTATGCAGGCGATATACTATGTTCTGATCGGCGTCCTGTTGGCCCTCCTGTGGGAGCTCGTCAACATCTACAACAAGCTCGTGAAGTACAGGAACGCGGCGGACGCCAACATGGGGCAGATAAAGGTGGCCATGAAGAAGCGCCTGGACATGGTGGAGCAGCTTCTGGGCGCCGTCAAGGGCTACGTTAAACATGAGAGGGAGATATTCGAGAACATCGCGCGGCTCCGTGCGGGAGTCGGGGACGCGGTAGCAAGCGGCCTCAACGACATCGACAAGAAGAGCCGCGAGATAGTGAACACCCTGCTCGCCGTGGCGGAGGCTTACCCTGACCTGAAGGCCAGCGAGAGCGTGGCTAAGCTCATGGAGGCCATAGTGGGCGTGGAGGACGAGATCGCGCGCCACAGGTACACCTACAACAACGTCGTCCAGGAGTTCAACACCACGATCGACGTCTTCCCCAGCAACCTCGTCGCGGGCGCCATGAAGGCAACGAAGCTGGGCTACCTGGAGTTCGAGGAAGCCATACAGAAGCCGCCGGACGTGTCGGTGAACCCGGATGGCTGAGACGCGGCAGCTGACCAGGTTCCTGGCTATAACGCTGGGCCTAGCCGTCCTGGGACTGGTGCTGCCACAGATAATCTCAAGCTTCTCCACCGAGGATGCCTACGTTAGTGAGTACGTGGCCACGTTGTCACCGAACGGCACCCTCGTGGAGGACTTCACGTACAGGATCAACGTTGGGGGTAAACGCTTCCTCTACAGGAACTGGGACGCCCCCTTGGTGGTGTCAAGCGTGGACTACGCCCACATAGAGTTGGTCTCCGTCAGCAACCCTCCCGGGACGGTGGCCTACGTCAAGGATTACAAGGGCGTGGTTCACATGCTGAACGGTGCCGAGCCTTACACCTCTGAGTACTACACCATCGACTCCTTGGCCTACAACAACGAGACGGGGGCCTTTAACCCCGACTACTTCCAGCCAGGTACCTACCGGGTCGTGTACGTCTACAATGTGAGGCCGCCCATAGAGTACGACTTGAACGACTGGCACCTGAACCTGATGTTGGCCAGCGAACACATCCGCTACGAGGATGTCTACATCAAGCTCATGGACGCGTCTTACATCGAGGAGCTCTACCCTCACCCGCCCACATTGAAGAGGGTTGACATGCCCGGCGCAATCGTCCTGGAGGGCTCCGCTGCCGAGAACGAGCTGCTGGAGGTGGAGATGCTGATGACGAGTAGCCACCAGTTCAGCGGCTTCGACGAGTACGTGCCAGATGTTCGCGCCAAGACAGTGAACGCCAACATGGGGTACAGCCTCCAGTACTACGCCGCATCCGCGGTAATGTGGGTCAACAGGCTGGCCGGCTTCGCGTTCCCCGTCCTGTTCTACGTGCTCTACACTCGCTTCGGGAAGGAGAAGGAGTTCACAGTGCCCACGTATCTGAGCACCGTGCCCAACCCAAGCAGGAAGCCCTGGCTGGTCAACCTCATCTTCAAGAACGACGCCAGGGACTTCGACGAGGACGGCCTCTACGCGACCCTCCTGGAGCTCAACGAGGACAAGAAGATCAGGATCACAATGACCGGGAAGGAGGACCTGGTCGTGGAGCTGCTGGACGAGAAGGGCCTGGACAAGTACGAGAAGAAGGTGATGGGCTTCCTCAGAAGCCTCTCCGTCAAAGGCAAGGTGAACACCGAGCACCTGAGGGGCCTGGCTCAGGCTGTGGGGAAGGACGAAACAATAGCTTTGAAGGTCCAGAGACTGCAGGGCGAGTACAGCGAGATAACCTCAGGTGCGGACAGGAAGCTCTCCGACTCATTCACCTACAACGGGCGCCCCAAGATACTGCCCATGGTCGTACTGTCCATCATCCTGTTCTTCGTGCCCGTCTTCATGCTCGTAGGGAACCCCAACGTCTACAGTTTCCTCTTCGCAGCCATGGGCTACGCCGTTATACCGTTCATTCAGAGCATAGTGGCGCTGGTCTTCCCCAGCACCCTCTTCGGCAGGTGGAAGGAGGACGCCTACAAGGAGAAGCTGGAGTGGGACGCCTTCAAGAGGCACCTGAGCGACTTCAGCCAGCTACAGCGCTATGGCACAGAGGACATCCACATGTGGGGCACATGGCTCATATACGGGACGAGCCTCGGCGTCGGGGAGAAGGTGGCCGAGGCCATGCAGGAGCTCAAGATACCCTACGTGGCCGCGGCCTTCACGCCCATCATGTACTACATGTTCCGGCCCATAACCACGGCGGTCATCCCCAGTAAGGGAGGCTCAGGCGGAAGGGGAGGCGGCGGGGGCGGCGGCGGGTTCGGAGGCGGAGGCGGCGGCGGGGGCGGCGGCGGGGGAGTACGTTAGCTACTCCTCTTCCTCAAGGTACTTCTTCACCGTCTTCAAGGCGTTGAGGAACTGGCCGCCCTGGCCCGTGAGCACGTACTTAGTGCCTTCACCGTACTCGTTCTCCTCAAGGAGGCCCCGCTGTACGAGGAACTCTGCGGCCTCCTTGGCCCTGTCAACGGGCAAGTTAGCACCGTAGCTGATCCTGGTTATGCCTGTGGCGCCGCGTCTCCGCACCGTCTCCAAGATGTCCTGGTAGATGTCGTAGCGGGTTCTTCGCTCCATGACGCAGCCCTCAGAGAGGTGGGTCGGGCAGTTTTTCAGTCTTTTGCGGCGCCACGCGGAACCTGACGCTGGGATCGGCGCGCAGCGACTCCGTGAACTGGACGCTGTCCACATCGCAGCCGCCATCGATGCGCACCCTCCTGCCGTATATGGAGCCCGTCCTGCAGCCGCTCCTCACCTGGACGTCGTCGCCGTAGACGTCCTCCACCCTGCTGCGTTCCTTGACTATGATCACCTGCCCCACGAGGGGCCCCTCCGCCTCGCCACGTTTGCCTATCTCGATCCTCACGGCCTTTGCTCCGCGTGTGGTTATCAGGTCGGTTGTCTCGATGAACTTGCGGGCCACGGCGGAGTACGCCTCGACCTTGCCTCCCACACGTATCTCCCCCGCCTCAAGGTCGCGGCTCACGGAGACCTTGCCTCCCACCCTCAACCGCTCCTCAAGTATCAGGGTTCCATCTGATCTCAGGGTTCCACCCACCTCGATCTCGCGGCCGCGGGCGTCCCCCTCGATCTTAACCGTTCCCCCGACCTCCATGCGGTCGAACTGCAGGTTGCCCTCGCTCCTCAGGGTGCCACCGACCTGTATGCTGTGGCCCTTTCCCCCTGTCAGTTTGACGGTGCCCCCCACGTCTATGTCGCCGAACTCGAGAGGCTCATCCGAGTTCAGGGTCCCCCCCACGTCTATGGTCCCCTCGACGGCTCCGCCTGACAGGTGGATGGTGCCTCCCACGTCCAGGTCGCGTATGCTGACCACGTCCTCGGCCTTGAATGTGCCCCCAACATCCACGTCCTCGGCCTCGACGGGGCCCCCGCCCCTGAATGTGCCACCGACGTCGATGGTGTTGACCCTGGTTCTGCCCTCGACCGTGGCCGAGCCCCCGACGTCGATGGCGTCGATGTCCGCGTCTCCGCCGATCCTGAGGCTGCCCCCCACGTGGACCCTGTGGGCCTTCACGTCCCTTTGGGCCTCTATGCTCCCGCCAACGTCCACGTTCTCCGAGACGAGGCTGCCTGAAGCTACGAGCTTCCGGGACACCCGAATGGTCTTGGCGTCCGTGTCGCCGTCGACCTCTAGGTCGCCCCTCTTCACCTCGACCAAGTCCGCGTTGAGGGCGCCTCTTATCTTGACGTCCCCTCTTACGGAGACGACCTGGTGGGCGGTCAGACCGCCTATGAACTCCGCGTAGCCCCTGCAGTGGACGACCCCATCGACCCTCACCCCGTCCGGACCCACCGCCTCGACGGCGCCGTCCTCCACCACCAGGTCCCCCTGAACCGTGCCTAGTTTAGCCGTCCTCCTGTTTACGTAGACTTCGCCCACTTCGATTCACTTGAGTCTACCCAAGTCTCCGCCTTTTTAAAGGTAAAGCACTTGGCATACTCACATCTTGTGACCACGTCCAGTGATTATTTCAGACGATTATGACACTTGAGTCCGCTTTATAAGCTCAGCCTTTGAGCTTGGCTCGATGAAACATGGTTGAAGACAAGATAAGTGAGTCGAACCTCGAACGCCTCCAGACACTGAAAACGGTCATCCGGACCGAGGAGGGCCGCGAAGTATCAATGGACGAGGCCCTTGGCCGCGTCCTCGAGTTCTACCGCAGGTTCGTCCCGTACAGCTAGGAGGGTCACGGTGAAGACGAGCGGCTCCCCAAGTTTATTCAATGCGATCCAGAAGACGGGGCTGAGCCTCATCGACGACGTGATACCGTCGAAGCTGAACGCCAACGCCCGGTACTTCCTATTAGGCGGCCTCATGAACGGCGTCTCCAACGGCGTGTTCAACGCCGTGATGATGCTGTACGTCGCCGCCTTCGGGTTCAACGCGCAGGGCCTCGGCCTCATCTTCATGATGAACCCGCTAAGCTCCACAGTGCTGATGATCCCTGCGGGGGTGCTCGCGGACAGGGTGGGCAAGAGGCCTATGATAGTCATCGGCACCGCATCGGCCATCCTAGGCATGGTCGTGTTTCTGGTGGCCGACTCGGCTGAGATGTTCGCCCTCTCTTTCCTGTTGATAGGGATGTGCAACGCGGCTGCCACCGTGTTCACGCCCCTGTACTCATCCTTCTTCGAGGGCCACGACATGGACCGAGCCTTCGGCCTCTACGGCCTACTGAATATCGCGGCCATGAGCCTGGGAAACCTGAGCGGCTTCATCCCGCCGTACATGGCCGGCACCATGGGGCTCACGCTGATGGAGGCCTACAAGATCACGATGATGGCTGCAGCGGCACTCTTCATCCTCCAGAGCGCGTGCATCTATATTTCGGCGCTGGGCATCCCAGAGACCCTGTCGAAGGGGTTCAGCTTCACCCTGAAGTCCCGGTGGGTGGTGCTCAAGATATGCGGCATAGGGCTCCTGGCCAACATCGCGGGCGGGCTGCTGTTCAGCCTGTTCCCCTACTACGTGAACAGGAAGTTCGGCGTCGAGTCCGCGGCCCTGGGCACGCTGTTCTTCATGTCTAACCTAGCCATGGCGGTGTCCAAGGGCGTCGCCGCCGGGATAGCCCGCCGCGTCGGCGGGCTCCGAAGCATAACGCTGGGCGTCGCGCTGTCAGCCGTGTTCATGATGCTGATGCCCATCACGTCCAGCTTCGGGTTGATGACGGTGCTGTTCATACTCAGGAGTGGGACGAGGTTCATGTCCGACCCGCTGTTAACCAGCGTCTTCATGAGGAGCGTGAGCGAGGACGAGAAGTCCACGGCCAACAGCATCAGGATGATCTCCATGAACGGCGGAGGCATAGTAGCACCCGTCCTGGGCGGCGCCATGATGGAGCAGCTGAGCCTGGACTCGCCAGCGTACCTGGGCGGAGCCCTGACGCTGGTCTCCGCGGCGCTGTACTCGCTGCTTCTCCGGGACGAGTCCAAGCTCCTGGAGAGGAAAGAATAGGCTACCTTCACCCTCTGTCAGACGCGACGGGCTGAACCTGAGACCTAGTGGCCCTTCATGGTCTTCCTTGTTAGCTCCACGGCCTCGTCGTCCCCGTGGCGGCTCCTGTAGGCGAGGAGGCCCGCCCTGATGACGGCGTTCACGGGCCCCTCCCTGGGGTCGAACCTCTCCATGAAGCCGCTGCACGGGAACTCATCGCACTCTCCGCAGTGCCCCACGCCGCGGCTACCTGCGCACCGGTACGTCTCGCAGCCGCCCCAGAAGGGTTTGCCCTCCACCTTGTGGCAGCCAGGGCACCTGGGCGTCTTCTCTCCCTTGAACCATGGGCAGTCGTCGCAGACTATGCCGCACGGCGAGTAATCTGAAGCCATGAACATCCATCACGCGGAGCCTAGTTAAATGATGTGAACCGTATGGAGGCGGGGTTCGCTGAAGGTGGCGAAAACTCTTAACTGGTCAGACATGTAGTAGGTATCATGGCCTCAGGGAAAACAGGCTCCAAGGAAGTCATTAGGGAGGCCGTCAGCCTCATCCAGACCTCCGAAGCTAAGAAGGCGGCGGCCCTCCTCGAAGGAGCCCTCGGGAAGGAACCTGAGAACGCCGAGATGTGGAGCCTCCACTCCCAGGCCCTGGCCAGCCTGAAGGACTACAAGGGGGCCGTGGACTCCGTGCAGCGGTCGCTTTCCCTTGACGGCGAAAACGCCTTAAACTGGCAGCTAAAGGGAACCTACCTCCTCAGGCTGGGCAGAATCCTCGACGCCGTGAAGGCCATCAACGAGGCGCTGAAGCTCAAGCCCACGCCCGTGTCCTACATACTGAGGGGGCAGGCCGAGTACAACCGCGGGATGCTGAACGAAGCCGAGCTCTTCTTCCAGCTAGCCCTGGCCGAGGACCCGGAGAACGCCCTCGCCAACCAGATGATGGGGCTGACACTGTTCGGTAAGAAGAAGTTCGCCGACGCGGTCCCGTACCTGGACAAGGCTCTAAGCCACGTCAAGTCCGAGCACCTGGAGAAGGTTCTGGACGAGTGCCGCAGGAAGTCCGAGGAGATTCTGGGTTCACACTAGCCTCCTCACAGGTGTTATCTAACCATGAGCGGCACCTTTAGTCGGTCGAGTTGGCTCCAGTAATCAACGAGCATTACCCGGGTCTGGGGAAGATACCATGGGTTAAACTAGGCAACTTCCCTTCGAGGGTCGAGAAGCTGGAGGAGATGGGTCCGCTTTCTCTTAAGGCGGAGCGGGCGAGTTCGAT
>CAZAKG010000037.1:0-21736 GCA_964485755.1 uncultured Candidatus Bathyarchaeia archaeon
CGATGGCGATGGCCCTCTACTCGGGCTTCTCAATGATATACGTGGTGGCTGGGGTGCTCTATCTGCTGAACCTAGCGCTGGTGCGTGGAGGCGGAGAGAGCCTTGAATAATTAATCATGGTGCATGTTTGGTCGTTAAAGAAAATGGGGGGCCTTTTACTCCTCTATGATCTCGACGTTGGCCCTGGGCACAGTGACGACGCGCCCGTCTTCCAGCTCGACCTCGATGACCCTCACCTTCGAGCCCGACTGCACCGTCTGGAGGTTGACGGGCAGGCCGGCCACCTTGGCTATCTCCCCGAAGTGGGGCGCCCTTATTATCCTCACCAGCGACCCCTGTGCCATCCCGTCGGAGAACCTCTCGTCGGGCGCGGCCACGCCCTCGCCCTCACCGTAGGGGACTATGATCTCGGGCCTCAGCACTCCCGCCCTTATCTGCGTGGCCCCGTTGATGGCCGACATCCTGCCCTCCACCTCCCTGAACAGTTTAAAGGTCCGGTCGGACATGGGCAGGGCGCCGAACCCCTCTGTGGCTATCACCGTGATCTCGACGTCCTCCTCGCCGGTGATCGCGACGCCTATGTCCTCGCCCAGGATGCCTATGAGGTCCTCGACGTTCATCCCTCCGACGACGATGCCCTTGACGCCGATCTCAAGGGCCCTCTTGTACGCCGCGCTCGTGACGCCGGAGCCGCCGACTATCACCTTACCCTTGTGCTCCGCCTTGATGTTGTCCTCCTTCAGCAGCTCGGATGGCGAAGAGACTGCTATGGCGATCTCCCCATGGTTCTCGCCGCCGAACCCGAATATTCCCTGTATGAAGGCCGCCTGCGTCTCCACGACGGCCCCCTTAGCGGGTATGATCTCGACGACCTTCCCTTGGATGTAGGAGTCGACCTCCAGGGAGATGTTGTTCTGCCTTATGATCACCTGCCCTGTCAGGCCCGATACGCTCTCCACCTTCCCAGCGAAGGGCGCGTACACATAGTTCTTAACGAGCCCCCAGAACGCCGTGTACTTCGCCAGCATCTCCCCCTCCTCGAACTGCTCGCCCTCCTTCTTCAGCATGTAGTCGAAGACGGCCCCCGGGTCCACGTTCAACATCTCGTCCACGTTCAGTATCTCGGCGTCCCCCGGTATCTCGGTGCGGGCGAGGGTCGTGTGGAAGTCGACCCTGTCGCCGACCTTCACCAGGACCTCGCCCTCTATGGGCAGCACCCTCTCCTTCCTGACGGTCTCCACCTTCTTTATCTTAAGCCCCGGCGTGTACGCATGCGCCATGCTCTTCTTTTCGCCCGTCTGAGTCATGTCATCACCCTCATTCAAAGTCGTACAGCCCCAGGCTTCTGTTCCACTCCAGGAGTTTGCTCATCCTCTCTTTGGGGGCCTCAGGGATGACCAGCGGCCTCCCCCTGGCGTCCAGGATCAGGCCCGCCTCGCCGCCGTGAGCCTTGCCCTTCAGGGGCTTCCCCGGCCCCTCGCCGAGGTCCATGCCTCTGGCGGGCTCCACCTCGATCTCCGCCACCTCACCGACGCCCAGGCCGATCCTCTTGATCTCCCCGAACCTCATGTTCTCCCTCAGCATTTTGCCGTCGGGCATGGCGATCTTGACTTCCATGACCTCCGCGCCCTCTCTTGTCTGCCCCTTCGGCGCGACGACGGTGCCCAGGTGGACGAGGCAGTCCTTGTCGAATATCTGCCACGCCGCCTTGGAGTCCACGGTTGAGAGCACCCCGAGGTGGGGCATCATGAACACACTGTCCTGGAACAGCCTCGTCACCCCCTGCGGCTGGAACGCGTCGGTCAGGATGATGAGGGTCTGAACGCGTTTCGGCGCGTGTGAGAGGAGCCCCCCTGTGCCGCAGATCACCGGGAATCTAATCATGTCGATGTATGTGTCCTCCAGGCCCTGGTCCAGCATGTCCCCCACGGTCCTCTCCACGTTGATCCCCTTAAGCCTCGTCGCTATGGTCTTGTGGTGCTCCAGGCCCAGGCGCAGCGCCTCCCTGGCCACCGCGTGCTCGATCACCAGGTCGTTGATGGTCTGAGGGATCGTTGTGGGCCTTATCATCTTGTTCTTTATCTCAGACTGAAGCTCGCCCACGTTCTTCTCGAAGGGCAGCCACCGCATAATGTTGCTGATCCCCGTCTCCTTGCACACGTTGGAGATGCTGTAGCTCATACCCAGGTTCGCACTCACGCTCCTCACGAACCGCTTCTCGTAGATGGAGTACACGTTGGTGGTGGCCCCGCCTAGGCCCACGCCCAGGACGTTGGTGCCCAGCTCGCTGGCTATCAGCTGCATGGCTATGCCCTCCCCGGCTGGTGTAGGCATGATGTCCACGTCCGTCCACTTCATCAGCTTGAGATAGCCCGGGGCGTGGCTCATAACGTGCTCCATGAACAGCTCGTGGACGGCCCGCCTGGCGTGCTCTATCCTCTCCTCATTCAGGGTCGGACGGATGTTGTCTATTATGGATAGGGCGAAGTCCTTCTCGAACAGCTTCCGTATGTGGTCCTGGACATCTTTGTTCCCGGCGTAGATCATGGGCAGGCTATACCCCTCGCCCAGCCTGGGCTTTGGCTTCGCCGCGTAGAATATCTCGGCCATGGCGGCTACGTGCTTCACAGTGCCTCCATCTGTGCCGCCCGCCAGAAGTATCATGTCGGGTCTGAGGTTCTTGATCCTGGATATCTTCTCGTGGGCCACCCTCCCGTCGTCCATGGTCAGTATGTCCATGACTATGGACCCGGCTCCCAGGACGGCGCGGTTCGCGCTCGCCGCAGTGATCTCCTTTACTACTCCGCCGACCATCATCTGGAGTCCACCGCCGGCGCTGCTAGTTGTACAGTATAGGTCTACCCCCTTTTCTCCATCGTATGGGCGCAGGATGTTGTCGTTGGCGTCGGAGATCATCTTGTGGCCGGTTAGCTCCTCTATCTCGCGGACGGCGTTTAGGACCCCCATCGTAACGTCTTCGTACGGTTTTTCCACTGTTGTGGGTGCCTCACCGCTGATGATGTACCGCCACTCGTTCCCCTTTTTAGCGAAGAACCTCGCCTTTGTGGTAGTGCTGCCCACGTCTGTCACAAGTATGTATCTCATCTCTCTTGATGGGTTACCCTGGGCTTCGTTAATCGTCATGTGCTTCATTAGAGGTATCGAAACATCTTATTAGATTTTTCAAAGGTTAAGACTAGACGCTATACGTTAAAGGATGAGACGAAAGTGTGTGAAATAGGTGCATCTTACAGAAGAGCGCTCGGGTTAACGTGCCCTCCGCGGTTCGTTGAAAGAGTTAATACTAGGCGTCTCCCTCTCATCAATGGGGATTGACCGATAATTATTCTTACACCCGCTTCAGGTGGGTGGATGCTGCGAACCTCGACACTCTGGCCAAAGAGCTGAGGGAGGCCGGATTCGATGTAAGTATCCGGCAATTACCCACGTCAGAGTACGATATCTCCCCCTACAAGAACCAGCGCACCAGCCTACACATCAAAGCCGACTCTTTGAACGCTATCATCTCCCCGTCCAGAGCCACCCTTGCCCAGAGGGTGAGAAGGCCCTTCACGGCCAGAGACATGAGGCTGAGGGAAATAGTGTTGGAGGCGTTCCCTCATGGGGCTTCAACTTTCTTCCCCTGGGGCTTCAATGTGGAGCCGGCGTTTGAGTTGGAGAAAGGCAGCTAACCTGAAGCAATATTCAGGTTGATCCTCGAGGTATCGTTTTCCAGGCTTGAAACATCGCCCAGCAATAGGCGGGCTCGGTGGGATTCGAACCCACGACCTCCGGCTCCGCAGGCCAGAATCATATCCTGGCTAGACTACGAGCCCAGCAAACAATGCAGGCTTCCCATAAATAAGCTCTACTGAACCAGATGGCTGCGGAAAACACAGGTTGGGGGCCCTGAGCCGCAGTTTCTATAACGGAGAACACACATCGTTACGAATTGCGTGATTTTAGCATCGTTTTCGGCAGCATCTAGCGCATATTTAAGCTGGGTTTCGTAGAGGCGCTGCGGAAAAAGTAAAGATTTATATGCTGCTACCTTGAGCACACGTATAACCAAAATGTCGCTAGTTTCGTGCCCACGCGTACTTGTGGGAGGCACCCTCATAGACGGAACGGGTGCAGACCCAGTCAAGGACTCTGTCGTTGTTCTACGGGACGAGTACATCGTCGCCGCAGGAAAGAGAGGAGAGGTGGAGGTACCCCCGGGATCGGAGGTCTACGACGTCACAGGCATGACCGTGATGCCCGGCCTCATAGACAGCCACTGCCATTTCATCTGGATGGGGGTCAACATGCTCACAACCGTGCCCATAAGGTACACGGCCACCATGAAGGACGCCCTCAAGCTCATAAAGAAGCGCGCCGAGAAGGCCAAGCCGGGAGAGTGGATCATAGGCCGTGGCTACGACGAGGCCAAGTGGCCCGAGAACAGGTACATCACTAAGAAGGACATCGACGCCGTGGTCCGTGACAAGCCCGTGGCTCTGGTCCGCATATGCGGCCACCTTGTCAGCGTCAACAGCAAGGCGCTTGAGCTGGCCGGGATCAACAAGGATAGCCCGGACCCTGACGGCGGAACCATCGACAGGGACGAGGGCGGGGAGCCCACCGGCGTCCTCAGGGACTGCAGGGACCAGATCTGGAAGGTCATCCCACCCACAGCCTCCGAGACCATGGTGGAGGGCCTCAAGGTGGCCAGCGACCACGCCCTAAGCCTCGGCTGCACGGGCATCCACGACGCCGGTCTGGGTCCGCAGGAGGTGGCGGCGTACCAGAAGGCCCACGACAACGGCAACCTGAAGGTACGCGCAAACATGATGCTGAGGACGGAGACGCCTGAGGCCGCAATGAAGCTGGGCATCAGGACGGGGTTCGGCGACCAGATGCTTCGCATCGGCCCCGTGAAGCTGCTGATAGACGGCAGCCTGGGCGCCCACACGGCGGCCCTATTCGAGCCCTACGAGGACGACCCTTCCACGTCGGGGCTCCTGCTGGAGGACCCGGTGGTCATCGCTGAGAAGATGGCGGCCGCCCACGGCCACGGGTTCCAGGTGGCAACCCACGCCATCGGCGACCTGGCCATAGAGCACGTCATCGACGGCATCCAGAAGACCCTCAGACGCGAGCCCAGGAAGAACCACAGGCACAGGATAGAGCACTGCGAGATACTGAGCGCCCAGCAGATAGAGCGCATCAAGAAGCTTGGGATCATCCCGGCGATGCAGCCCAACTTCATAGGCGAGTGGAGCGGCCCAGGCAGCATGTACAGGCAGCGCCTCGGGGAGAAGCGTGACAGGGCCAGCAACCCCTACAGGGTGCTCCTGGATGAGGGGATCACCGTGGCCTTCGGCAGCGACGGGATGCCCTTCAACCCCATCTACGGGGTCTGGAGCGCCGTGAACCACCCCATCAGGGAGAGCAGGATAAGCCTCGTCGAGGCCGTGAAGTGCTACACCCTGAACTCGGCCTACGCGGGGTTCCACGAGGACTACGTGGGCAGCGTAGAGGTGGGTAAGCTGGCCGACTTAGCCGTCTTCGACAGGGACCTTACGGAGGTGGCGCCCGAGACCATCAGGGACGCCCAGTGCTACATGACCCTGGTCAACGGAAAAATCCTGTACCACAAGGACAAGTAGCCACTCGACTACCCAACAAATATATTTATTTAACAATTTATGTATGAATCACTAAAGGATGCTTCAGCCCCGTAGAATCATTGCCCTCACATGTTGTATTCTTCTACTTGTGATCACTGCAGGCGTCGTACAGTATTACAGGGGAGATATTGTCCTAAAGCAGAAAGCTGAACGCGAGCTTAAAGTTCCCCACGAGGCTGAATTCTTAGGGCTTCGCTCATTTAACACATCCATAGGAGAAACAATAGTAGCTACTTGGAGACACCAGAATACACTATATGAAGCCCAGTTTAACTCAAATGGCGAAGTTACGGCTTCCACTATATACGAACTTGGCGAAGACGAAGAGAACAGCACCATAACGCCGGCTCTGGCGACAGCAATCGCAGAGGCACTACTCGTCCAAGAGACAGGGCTCAACCCAGGACACAGCATGCTCTCAAAACCCTCGGCACGCTACGAACAACTCTTCCACAAAAGAAATGAGTCATGGCGTATCGGGTGGAGAATGCATATCGGCAACTATTCGATCCTTGGCGCCGATTTTATTGTGCGAGTGAATTCGGGTTCGGGGAAAGCAGAAGTGTATATCAACTCCTTCAACGCAGTAGGCAACGTCCCCATCCCTGAACCAGAGAAAATCACATGGGAGACGGCTCGTGACGCGGCACTAAGAGAATACATGGAGAGCCTCGAGTACGCCTACATCAGCTTAGTTGAGAACAGGGGTCTCGTAGTGATCCCGCCTGGGTATGAGGGTATTCCTTCATACCATTTGGTATGGCTGGTGAGTGTAGAGGGGACAGGGATTGAAAACGGTGATATGATCTGGCGGGCAACGATCTACCTCATAGACGCGTACAATGGAGAGATGATGGAAGGAACCAGTGTCGGGGCTGGATTAACAGGCGTCTATACGAGTTACCTGTACTACGGTAAATATTACCCTTCTATTGTCCACGCATACCCAGGAGAATACAGGTACCCCTTCAACTTGGTAGAGGTCTGGAACATCATATCACACCACATAGAGAACGTACCGCCAGAAAACATAACCATGGAGAGCATAACTCTGGCTGTTGATGAAGAAGAATCGCCCCTAATAGTAGTTTACTGGGCGAGAACCTTTTCAGGGCAAAAGGCAGGCGCCATCATGATGCCGAGCTTCTACCAGTACCCCCTGGAGAGAATGTACTACCCCGACGGATACGTAATGGTCATAGACCCAGTCCGGGGCAGGGTCGTGGCCGAGGACGCCATCTGGAACATGCAGGAACCACAGAGCCTGGAACTCATCATCAGCCGGGAAGAAGCTTTGCAGATCGTGAAGAACAGCACCAAGACAGACCTCCGCAAGGACATCATAAAGGACGACGCCCTGAAGCTGGCCGAGCCGCGCGTCATCGCCCCTAACTGGGTCGAGCAGATGAGGCGCATAGGCGACTTCGACCACATATACCTGACTAGGGATAACATCACCCAGCCGCGCCTCTACTGGCTCATCAAGTACAGCTCAATGGAGCAACTCCATGGCGGATACAGCGGCCTTTACCTCGTGGACGCAGAGACCAGTGAACTAGTCTTAATCATCGAGGATCATCCCATGCCCAGTATATTGTTATTGAGGGTTGAGTCGCCTTCAAGAATATCCGTGAAAAGGGGCGAGTCGACCACGCTCAACATAACGGTAACAGCCGCGCCCGCCTTCGACGCGCTGCTTCCAGTCGAGCTCAACCCTGCTAGAGAACATAAAGGCGTCACGATAACATTACCCCAATATAGAAAGCTCATCTCAAACGAGTTACCCGTCGAATTCATAGCTGTTATAAACGTGGACACGACAGCTGAGCCAGGCAGTTATTTCACCGTCATCGACGTGAAGACGCCAAGCTTCGGCACGAGTGCCCATTTCTATCTGGAAATAACGCCATGACCAGGGAATAACTACTCCAGGGCTATGACGCCCTTGGAGTACTTCTTCAGCCTAGACTCGTCCAGCTCAACGCCCAGCCCAGGACCATCGGGGACGTGAACGAAGCCCCTCTCGAACCTGATGGGCTTCTTCACGACGTCGTCCTTCACCCACTCCGGGCACCCTGACAGCTCGCACTTGTGGGTTATGACGCGCCTGTACGCTGATATTATTTGGGTGGCCGCTGACAGGCTGACTCCCAGCTCCACGTCGTCGTGGAACATGCAGGGGATGTTCATCACCCTGGCCATCTCAAGGAGCCTCCGCGCCCCCGTGACGCCGCCCCACGGCCTGTAGGTCTTGAGGCCGAGGACGCCCACTGCCCCCATGTCGATGAGGCTCTTGACGTCTGAGAGCAGGTACATGGACTCGTGGGGCATTATGGGTGTGTCCACGGCCGCCGCCACCTCAGCCAGGCCCCTGAAGTCCCACCAGACTGTGGGCTGCTCCACAAACTCCACCCCGCAGGGCTCTATGGCCCTGATCATCTTCACGGCGTCGGCCACCCTGTAGCCCTGGTTGCAGTCCACCCTCAGGGTGACCCCGTCGCCCACGGCGTCCCTGACGGCTTCTACGCAGTCCACGTCTCGCCCGGGTCCTATCTTGAGCCTGATCCCTGTGTAGCCTTCCTCGGCCATCCTACCTGCCACCTTGGCCACCTCCTCGGGCTCACCGATCCCGATGAGGCCCACGTTGGGTATCGGCTCGGGCTTGGAGCCCCCCAGCATCCTGTGCAGGGGCATCCCCAGGCTCTTGCCCATGATGTCCCACAGCGCCATGTCGATTACGGCCTTGGCCATAGGATAGGTTGGCGCTATGTAGTCCATCTTCTCCCAGACGGCCTCGGTCTCGAATGGGTCCATCCCCAGTACGCTGGGGACCACCCAGTTCCTGAGCGCCTCCACGATGACGGGCTGGCTCTCCGGGGACAGGGGCGGCAGAGGCGGAACTTCCCCAACCCCTGTTATCCCCTCGTCGGTGTGCACCCGGGCGAGGACGAACTGGAAGGGCTTACCCTCCCCGAGGCTGCCGTACCTGGATATGACCAGCGCCTTGCTGCGGGGCACGTCCACGGGGATTATCTCAACCTTAGTGATCCTCATGGTTAACCACTTCAGAACATGGAAAACTGTGCTTGGCGCACATTTAACTGATTGGAGCCGTGGGCCTCAACGCGCCCCCCTCATCCACATGTTGAGGGCCGTGCGTGAAACATCAATGGCCAAGACAAAGGGGTCCTTAAAGGAGCCCCTTGAACGCCATGAACCAGTCTATTATCGGGGGCCCCAGCAGGATGAGGAGCCCGAACCGTATAACGTCGGATATCAACCCCACCTTCACCATGTCCCTCATCTTCACGTAGCCTGAACTGTAGGCTATTGCCATGGCGGGGGTAGTACTGGGTAGTGTGCTCGGTATCGTGGTGGCGATGGCGGTGCCCAGGACGGGCCCTATGGGGTTGATGCCCGCCGCTATTGACATGGACGCGGCCAGCGGGCACGCCATGCTCGCCGCCCCCGTGTTGGAGGCAGGGTAGCTCAGCAGGAACCCTATGAGGCTGCACGCCGCGAAGATCACGAACTCGTTGGGGCTGCCCCCTATGATGCCTCTGAAGATGACCGTGACCCATTCACTGAACCCGCATGCCATGAGCCCCAGCCCCAGGGTTATGCCTCCGCCCACCAGGAACAGCACGTCCCAGTTGATGGAGCCCTTCAGTATCTCGTCCCACTCCAGCATGCGCCTACCCTCGTTCCGTATGAGGGGGAACAGGAAGATGGCTAGGACCGCCGGCGCAGCCTCAGGTAGGGCGCCGCTCACAGCGTCGCTGATGGGCTTCAGGCCCGGATCGCCGATGGCCAGGTTCTGCAGCAGCCCTGGTATGATCCAGAGCATAAGCGTGAAGAGGAGGAGCCCGACGGTGATCTTCTCTCCCCGGGTGACCCTGCCCAAAGAGTCCAGCTCCCTCCTTAGAGTACGTGAGTCGAAGGGAAGCTGCCTCACCTCGGGCCTGATCACCCTGTAGACTATGAACCACGATACGAGTAGCCCCGCTACTGCGTGCACGCTGCCCACGAAGAACCAGTCCACGAATGTGAGGTCAACCCCCGTAGTCTCCAGAATCACTTTCTTGCCGATGAGGTTCGTCGTCGTGCTCGTCAGGAAGAGTAGGCTGCCTGCCGTCGCAGCCTGGCCCAGCGCCAGGAGGGTGGCGGAGCCGTAGAGGCTGCCCCTGTAGAACCCCTGCTTGACGAGGAACGCTATGACGAACCCGTAGACTATGCTGGTGGCAGCCGTCATGCTGCCAGTGATGGTTAAGAAGAACACCGGGAGGCTGGCCACGAAGAACCCCGCAAGCGCCGGCCTACGGGTGCCGCTGAGGCTGGATATGGTCAAAGCGACCCGCTTGTCCAAGCCCCACACCTGGAACGACTTGGCGAACAGGAACCCCACCATGATCACCCAGATGAGGGGATCCATGAACGGGGCTAAGCCCTGCCTCCAGGGAAGGATGCCGGAGAGCCCGAACAGCATGACGGGGACCAGGGCGGCCAGGCCCAGAGGCGTGGTCTCGAATATCCACCAGCAGGCCGTCCACAGGAGAACCCCGAGCCCGTACTGGGGGGCCGATGTGTACGAGAGCCCCACAGCCTGAGCAGCCTCGGCGACGGCCGGCAGCGGCGGCAGAGCCACGCACAGCAGGAATAGCGTTGGCCCTAGGTAGACGCTGACGCCCTTTAGGCTGTGCCTAGACGCGGCTTCCTGAGCTTGTACCTGCATGCCGACCAGTTGCACACTTACCCTTTTGTATAAACATTACGGGGCGAAGCCCATCCCCAGTAAATATTATAATTATCGCCCGGGTGTACGCTCAAGGAAGAGCTTAGTCGACCTTGACGCCGAACCTGAACAGGGCCCAGGCCAAGGCGAACACTCCTACACTGGCCATGAAGACGTTGAAAATGCCGAAGGAGTCAGCTATGAAGGCGGCAATCATAGGAGCGAAGGCACCCATGATGCTCCCGGGCAGGAAGTACAGGGCGAAGCCCATGCCCCTCTGCCTGCTGGGGCTGAGCTTGGCCGTGATGGCAGAGTTGGCCGCCATGCCCAGGAGGTTGAAGAAACCGTACCCCAGGTAGAAGACGGCGAAAGCCCATATAGACGGGATCAGGAAGGCTAGGGCGAAGCAGGCATAGGCCACCACCAGCGTGTATACGATCCACCTCTTCTCCCCGTACCTGGAGGCGAAGACGCCGCCGATTGGCGCAGCCACGATGCCCATGAGGCTGCTGGCCCCGAAGACGAGACTGGCCAGGGCCAGGTCCACGCCCCTGGTGTTCACCAGCCAGAGGCTCAAGAATGTGATAGTCATGCTGGCAGCCACCGTACGCAGGGCCCCGAACACTAGGAACAGTAAGAGGTTAGCGGACAGCAGCTTCTCGGCCTGCCCTGTAGGCTTCCCTTCGCCCGGCTTCACTTCCGCGTCCTGCGTTGGGACATATTTTATGAAGTAGACCATTAGGACGCTGATAACCAAGGGTATCATCCAGACCAGGTACACCTGCCTCCACCCAAAGGCCAGAAGCCCCACCAGGACGCTGATACTAATAGGCCCCAGTGCCATTCCCAGGGTGCCACCCGCACCGTGGATGCCCAGGGCCTTGCTCCGATCCTTGTGCTCGAAGAGGAAGCTGGTGAAGCTGTAGCTGGCTGGATGATAGAAGGTTGTACTGACGAAGATGAAGCTGACAGCCAAGATGAACATCCATTGGTTCTGAGCGAAACCCGCTGTCAGGGCCCCAGCCGCGGCCACGACGTTGCTGAACAGGATCACCTTCTTTGTTCCCAGCTTGTCGGTGGCCATCCCCGCAGGTATGCTCAGCACGGCAGCGGCTAGGCTGGGGATGCTGCTGATGAGACCCACCTGCTGGTTGGTCAAGGCGAACTCCGCCTTGAGCACAGGGTACAGGGCTGGGTGCATCTGCTGGAACACGTGGGTCAGTGTGTGCGTGAGAGTCATGACGACGAGGCCGTAGCTGAGGAGACCACGGTACCCATCCTTCTTAGGTTCACCCAACGTATTCGCCCTTGAGCTGACACCGGAAATCCCTTCACCCGGCTATATAAGTGCGCCGAATATGCATAGCCTTAAACAAAGCCGACCATGTTTCATACTCCATGATATCCCGGGAAGAGTGCCTGAGACTCGTCAAGGAGCACGTGAAGAACGAGAACCTCGTGAACCACATGATAGGGGTGGGCGCCATCATGAGGGGCCTCGGAGAACGCTTCGGCGAGGACCCAGCCCTGTGGGAGGCCGTGGGCATCCTCCACGACATAGACTACGAGACCTTCGGCGACGACGTCAGCAAACACGGGCTGAAGTCCGCCGAGATGGTCCAGGGCCTGCTTCCGGAGGAGGCTGTGGACGCCATCAGGGCCCACAACGACCTGACGGGGTTCAAGGCCGAGAAGAGGATGGAGGTCGCCCTCATCGCGGCGGACGCCGTGTCCGGCATGATCGTGGCCAATGCCCTTGTGCGGCCCACAAAGCTCGTCGGCATGAAGGCCAAGAGCATCAAGGAGAGGATGAAGGACAAGAGCTTCGCAAGGCAGGTGAGCAGGGAGAACATCATGCTCTGCGAGGGCATCGGCGTGCCCTTCAGCGAGTTCGCGGAGATAGCCGTACAATCGATGCAGAGGGTGGCAGCCGAGATAGGGTTGGGCGCGTGATGCTTGACCCCGAGGTACAGCTGAACAGGATCATCAGGATAATAGCGGCCACCAGGTTCCCATTCGTGGACCAGGTGGAGGGCTGGCCCAGCGACTACCAGACCATCGTGAACGACGAGCAGAAGAGGTTCGGCATCAAGGGCCCCAATGGCGTCGTGTACCCCAGCATCGTGATCCTCAGGGGCGACGGCGGAGTCCAGGAGCTGGGCATGGTGGAGAGAGCCGGAGACGTCCACGAGGGCCGAGCCGAGCTGTGGAGGCTCCTGTCGGATACCGCCAGCGTTGGCAGAAAATGTAAGAAGCTGTTCATATATGTGCCTCACGGAATGGAGGAGAAGGCTCTGAAGATACTGGAGGACAACAGTATAGAGTACGACGGCCTCAGGGGCTATGAGGTGGAGAACCGCAGTCTAAGGATCATACCCATAAAGACCCACGACAGCCCTCAGGACCACCGTTAGAGGCCGAATAGGCTCGATGCAGCCACATACGCGCCAAGACAGCCTATATAGACTCTATAATTTATTGCCAAATATATTTTTACATGGAATAATAATAAGGCTATGAGAATATGTTCTCCCCGTAGAAACAGAATAAAGAGGGTGGCGAATTAATAGGAAAATGGTGTCTGAAGCTGTCTTGAGGAGGCTCGACGAGCTCTCGTCGAACCAGCTGGCTAAAAGGCTGGCTTACCTGGGCTCCATATTCTTCCTGGTCTCTTTCATCCTCCTCCCCCCCGTCCTCGGGATCAGCCTGAAGATAGGCCTCGTAGGCCAGGTACTCCAGGACGCCGCCCTCCTCGACAGGGCCAAGTCAGCCATATTCTACTCCTTCGCCATCGCCTTCGGCGTCGCGGCGCTGGACCTGGTACTGGCCCTCCCCATGGCCTGGATCATCGCCAGAGGGAGCTCCAAGTGGAGAAACGTTATGGACGCCCTCGCCGACATCCCCTTCATAATACCGACGGTCGCCCTCGGCTTCTCGACCCTCCTCTTCTGGAGCGGCACCGGGCCGGCGTCCCTCCTCGGCTTCAGCGTGCAGCCCGGCCTCCCCCTCATCCTGCTCCTCCACTTCGCCTTCTCGTACCCCGTCATCGTCAGGGTCATGGTGGGCGAGCTCCTCGCCTACAACGTGATCTACGAGACTGCCGCGAAGACCCTGGGAGCCAAGGCCTTCACCATCGCCAGAACGGTGACGCTGCCCCTACTGAGGCCGGGCCTAATAGCCGCCTTCCTCCTTGCCTTCGCCCGCTCACTGTCGGAGACCGGCGCCACGGTGATGGTGGCAGGGGTCTTCGAGAACGGCCCAGTGTTCATCAAGAACGCCAAGGATGCGGGCCTGGAGGGGCCCATGGTCCTCGTCAGCTTCACCCTGATCATATTCTCCGTGACCGTTTTCGCCCTCATCAGACTTCTGGGTCCGAGGCTCAAGCTGCCCCTCAACAGGGTACTGCCCGGGTTGGAGGCCAGGCTTAGCTCCAGGCGCACAGTGAACATTAGGGACGGCGCAACCTTGGCCATATTCGCCTTGTTCGTCCTGGCGCCTTCGATGTACATCACATTCCCTGCACTGGGAGCCCTGACCGACGGAACCGTCCAGAACGCCCTGTCGAGCAGAGGCATCTGGTCTGAGTACTGGCAGGCCATGGCCCTATCCTACACCATAGGCGCCGTGGCAACCATCATCAACGTCGTCACCGGCCTACCCGTCGCCATACTCATCGCCAGGAAGAGGCTCGGTAAGCTGGCCACCACGGTCCTCGACGCGGCGGTGAACATCCCCATCGTCGTGCCCAGTGTCGCCCTCGGCGTCTCCCTCAGCTTCTTCTGGAGGAGCTTCGGTTTCCTCCCCGAGTTCTGGATAATAGTCTTCGCCCACACCACGATCACGTACACCTACTTCGTGCAGGCGATGGCTGCCTCCATCGAGGGCATCCCCGAGGAGATGGAGGAGACCGCGAGGACCCTGGGGAGCAGGCCCCTCATGGTCTGCAGGAGGATCATCGTCCCCCTCACCAAGTACTCCATATTCTCAGGCGCCATCCTCACCTTCACGAGGAGCGTCGACGAGACAGGCGCCACCACGGCCGTATCCCAGAGCCTGAAGACGGCCCCCGTGCTACTGGTCTCGTGGGTCAAGCACGTGGTCCCGGCCACCAACTCTGACATCGCCCTGGGCATAGCCTTCCTTGTGCTCACCTCCTTCGCATCCCTGCTGGCCCTCAGGCTCGTCGTCTACAGGAGGGGTAAGTGAGGTGCCGTCCATCAGCGTCAGGAACCTCACGAAGCGGTTCGGGTCCCTGAAGGCCGTGGACGACATCTCCTTCGAGGTCCGGGACGGCGAATATCTGTGCGTCCTCGGCTCCACGGGCAGCGGAAAGACGACGCTCCTCAGGCTCATCTCCGGAATCATCCAGCCCACGGAGGGCGGGATATTTTTCGGCGGCATGGATGTGAGCGGCGTACCGGCTGAGGAGAGGGACGCCGTCTATGTCCCCCAGACCTACGCCTTGTTCCCCCACCTCACCGTCTTGGAGAACGTGGCCTATGGCCCCCTCTCCAAGGAGGTGCCCAGGTCCGAGGCTGAGGAGTCCGCCCTCAGGGTATTGAGAATGGTGAGGCTGGACGCGAGGGCTGACGCCTACCCCAACGAACTCAGCGGTGGCATGCAGCAACGCGTCGCCCTGGCGAGGGGCCTCGCCTCAGGGTCCAATACGCTGCTCTTGGACGAGCCCCTGGGAGCCCTGGACATCAGGCTCAGGGTGGAGCTGAGGACCGAGCTCAGGCGGCTGGCCAAGGAGTCCGGGCTCACCGTCATCCACGTGACCCACGACCAGGAGGAGGCCATGACCATAGGGGACAGGATACTAGTCCTCCGCCACGGCAAGCTCCAGCAGCACAGCACACCCTTCCACGTCTACAACAGGCCCGGGAACATATTCGTGGCCAACTTCGTGGGCAACTCCAACTTCCTGGAGGGCATAGTGGATAACAGGGAAGTCATAGGCAGCGTGATAAGGCTCAGGGAGAACCTCAGGGTCAACGTCGCCGACGTGAGCTTTGAGCCTGAGGAGCCAGTGGTAGTGGCAGTCAGGGAGGAGAAGCTGAGCATAAGCCCCAGGGCCCGCGGCGGAAAGGAGAACAGGTTCTCCGGAGAGGTCGAGGCTATCCACTTCCTTGGGGAGTGGACGCGCTACACGGTGAGGCTCACAAACGGGGACCAGGTGGCTGCCAGGGCGCCCACAGGCTCGCCGGTGAAGGCTGTGGCGGTGGGAGACTGGGTGAGCGTGAGCTTCAGCCCCGTGCACACCCACGTCTACGAGTCCCCAACCATAGGGCTTCAGAGGGAGCTGGAGGTGTACTAGGTGCCTGAGGTACGCGTCGAGGGGGCCGCGAAGGCCTACGGGGCTGTCAGGGCCCTTCAGGGCGTCTCACTCACGGTCAACGCAGGCGAGTACCTGTGCATCGTCGGCCCCAGCGGGTGCGGCAAGACTACCCTCATCAAGACCATAGCGGGTATCGTGAAGCCCGACGCAGGGGAAGTCTACATAGAGGAGGAGGCGGCCACGGCGCTGCCCATAGAGGAGAGGGGCGTCGGGTACGTCTTCCAGGAAATCGCCCTGTTCCCCCACATGAACTCCTACGACAACGTGTCATACGGCTTGATGGTGAAGGGGGCTACCCCCAGGGAGAGGGAGAGCCCCGTGGAGGAGATGCTCTACATGATGGGGCTGGAAGGCTACGCGACGCTGTACCCCGGGGAGCTGAGCGGCGGCGCCAGGCAGAAGACAGCCATATCGAGGGCCCTGGTCTCGGGGTCCACTCTCCTCCTGCTGGACGAGCCCCTAGGAGCCCTGGACCTCAAAGTCCGCACGTCCCTGAGGTACGAGCTTAGGAAGCTTGTCAAGGACCTGAACCTCACCGCGATCCACGTCACACACGACCAGGAGGAGGCGCTTTCCATATCCGACAGGATAGTCGTGATGAAGGCCGGCAGGATCGTCGAGGTGGGTCCGCCCCAGGAGATGTACCTCAACCCCCGTGAGCTGTTCACTGCCAAGTTCCTGGGGGAAGCCAACTTCTTCACGGGCACTGTGAAGATGTGTACCGACCACGTCGCCGAGGTGGCCGTCAACGGCTCCACCTTCATGGCCGCTGCCAGGGACGAGACGCCTCTAAAGGAGGGCGAACGATGCGTGCTGGCGATCCGCCCCGAGTTCGTCGAGCTCGTCAATGACCCTGCAGGCGGAAACACCTGGGAGTGCACCGTCGGGTCCGCATATTTCGTCGGGGACCACTTCAGGTACGAGCTGAGGACCTCCAACGGAGAGGTGTTCCTATCCAAGGCCGCGGTGAGAGGCGACGCCGCGGGCTTCGCCGCGGGGGACAAGGTTTACGCCGCTTTACCCGAGGAGAGGCTTCTCACGTTCAGGTACCCCGAGGAGGGGTTGGAAAAGGCATTAAGCCTAGAATGAGGTGATGATACAGGTATGACGCACCTTGAGAGCTGGCTGAAGACCAGAAGGAAAATCCTGGTAATCACAATGATCCGGGACCACTCGAAGTCGATGGTGACGACCACAGAGATTCTGGAGCGTTGCGTGAACCACGCCCTAGAGGGAAAGCATGATGAGCTCAACAAGAGCTTCGACGTCCTCCAGCAGAAGGAGAAGGCCGCGGACCTCCTCAAGAAGAAGATCGTGGCCGAGCTCACCAAGGGCGAGCTGCCGTCCTCCGACAGGGAGGACCTCATGAGGCTCGCGAGGGAGATCAACCACGTCATAGACTGGGTCAACGAGACTGGGCGCATACTGGTGGAGTTCAACCTCGAAGATGCTCCAGACGAGCTGAAGAAGATGATCCCCGACGTCATGAGGGTGGTCAAGAGCTGCGTCCTGGACCTCGACATCTGCATCGACAAGCTCATCGACAGAAAGTTCCAGGACGCCCTGAAGGCCGCCGACGAGGTAGAGAGGCTGGAGGAGGAGATGGATCGCCTGCACAGGCAGGCGAGGAGGGAGATAGCCGGCTTCAAGACGGGGCAAGTCGAGATCGGTGAAGCCATACTCATTTCCCAGCTCGTGGAGTCCTTCGAGAACATCACTGACAGGTGCGAGGACACGTGCGACCTCGTCAGGGCGATAGCCGTGGCCGCCCCCATAATCACTTAAGTCCGAGGACATCTCAGACCAAGACCATTTATTTCTGGTCTCGTCCTTTTTAGTTTGGAGACGGTGAGCTAACGCGTGAACTCGTCCAGCCGCGTCTGGGCAAAGGACCCGGCCACGTTCCTGGAGTAGGCTACCGCGTAGAGCAAATTCTTCAGACCCACGGGGACCGTGCACGTGTAATGCAGGTTCATAGGGGCTGCCACTGCCCTGTAGCCACCAAGGCCAGGGATATCCGTCCAGCAGACGCCCCCTATGACGCTATCCCCATACAGCAACGTGAGGCTGCAGTACTCCATCAGAGGCGGATCTGACTCCACGTGGGCCTCCAGCTCTACGAGGAGGTAGCCGCTCACCTCCCGCGCCGTGAAGCGGGTGACCTGGACGTCCACGTACGGGTCGGGGACGTTCACAGTGATGGGTTCACCCGAGTAGACGGCGCTGAACTGCGCGTTTCTAGCGTAGCTCCGAAGATAGACCGTGTGAACGCCTGGCTCAAGGGGGACATCCACCTCGTAAGCCATTGTTCCTGGAGCCGTGAGGGCCGGGTGGCCCAGCGTCACCTCGGGTAGGCTGCTCCAGCACTCTCCGTGCACGATCTCGCCGTCAACTAGGACGTCCAGGCTGCAGTACTCGACTTCGGGGGGATCGCTCAGGACATCCATATATGCCACGACTTTAGCCTCCCCGTACCCCGCTTGGACAACAAAGTCTCGTAGCAGGAGCTCAACCCCGGGTCCCTGAATGCTCCGAGTCACGTTGAAAATGAGATCACCCGGCGCCGGGGCATCGTCCGCTTCGCACACGAAGACCAAGGAGTCGATGTATGTCTGCCCAGTGAACCCGAAGCAGGCATACTCAAGCTTGTACATGGCCCCGGCCTCTCCAACGGGCACCTCGAACTCGACCTCTTCTCCTGGTCCCATACTCGGGATCAGCCTGTCCATGAGCACCTTTGAGCCTTGAGACAGCGTCACGTGTACAGCGTAGGCGGCCCCAGGCCCGGCGTTGCTCAATCTGACTGATCCGGGCTGGTACGCAGCCACTAGGCTGGGCTCCCTCTCCTCGACTGGCTCACCCTTGAACCGCCGGGCGTTCACCCTCGTGACCTGAAGGGCGGTGAAGCCGTCCTCCAAGCTGGGCTCAACCTCGGTGCCCTCGTGCCACTCGTTCCAGCTGGTTACCATCACCCAGTCCACCCCGGCCTCGGAGATGCGGCCCCAGTAGTCCTCGTAGGTCTCTGAGCCGTTGCGGGGCAGCGCCTCGCCCGGCTGCCTGGTCTCTGTGTCGTCGTAGCCGGGGAGCACGGTCCCCACCCTGATCCTCCTGTGGAGCGTGACTGATCCCACTGCCTTCACGGCCGCCATGGCCTCCGCCATGCTGCCCTCCTCAAGCGGCCACCCGTTCTCCGATATGACCTCCGTTACTGCCCGGTGCTCCTCCGCGTCAAGTTCTATGTAGACGTGCATCCCGTCGAAGACTCTGAGGAGCCCCGGGTCCCTGAAGTCGCCCACTAGCACCACGTCCCCCACCCTGCCCTCAAGGGTGGACTCCACGCGGCGCCAGTAGCCCGCGTCTCTGCCACCTCCCTCGGCGCCGTAGATGAACACGACGGGCGCGCCCCCGACCCTTAGGTAGCCGCCGTATCCTGAGTACCTGTCAACCAAGTAGGTGAGCTCATCCACTACGGCCTCGATGGGCAGTGGAGCTAAACCGATCCTCAGAGACTCGTAGTAAGCCCCTACGCTGAATCCCAGACGGCCCGCGACCCTCAGCAGCAGCTCCATGGCCTGGTCCTCCCTTGAGCCTGGGCCCCACCAGCTGCACAGGAAGCCGTCCACGCCCGCGTCCATTGCCAGCCTGACGTGGGCCTCCACCGTGGCCTCGTCCAGGCTGTCGTAGGCTCCGAGGACCGGGAAGTGGGCGGAGGCGTCCGAGCCTCCCGCAGACACGTTGCCCCAGTGGAGCCAGCCGCCCGCGGGCCCATCCGGGCTACCGTACCACGGGTAGTAGACGGCCTGAACCATCCTGCCGGGCTCCTTGCCTACCCGCTTCACCTCTATCCCTGTGTACCGCAGCCGCTCCACATCAACTGTATAGACGCCGCGGTTCTTCGCCGGGTCTGATGGGACGCTGCCGTGGGTGATCCTCCTGAGGAGCATGTACCGGCCCATGGCCCAGCCGTATACGTTTACCCGGGCCTCGCCGATGAAGCCCTTCTCAACCTCCACCGTGAACGGCTGCCCTGTGCCAAGGATAAGAGCCTCGATGTCCAGCTGCACTAGCGTCTGGTCGTATGGCTTCTTGGAGACCCAAACATGTATCTCTCCGCCTTCTACGTACACGGCCACGCCGCTTCCAGACCCCCTGGTCACTGTGTACTCGTGAAGCAGAACGGACCCGAAGCCGGAGAAGGTCAGGTGGCTCCAGTCCGAGTCGGTGGACACCGTGAACCTGACTATGTGTGCGGCCTCTGCCGCGCACCCCACCTGGGGCACCGTAACCAAGAGTAAGGCTAGAACGGTGACAGTGGCTATATCTATACGCGGTTTCATGGACCGAGAACGGTCATACATTATTTAGATATTATAAACCACGGCTAGGTACCCCGACAACTGCCTAGCTGCTATTCCATTAAAATAGCTATAAGTAACATTGAACAACGAAAAAAACTACATCCAGCAACAATCTCCACGGTATGCAAACGTAATGGAAGAATGTGAACCGAGGATGTAAACTACGAAAGCGTAGACCCAGTATAATGACGCTGAGCAGTTATTTCCCCGGGAATAATACTCAGTCTTCGACCCGCCACTATGTTGAGTAATTAACATAAGCTGTATAGAAGCATAAAATAGGTAAAAATAGTGGAGGGGCTACTTCGCCTTGAACACGGTCTTGCCGCCGAGGAACGTCCTGAGTACCCTCGTGTCCCGGATGTCGTCCTCGGGGCAGGTAAGTATGTCCCTGTCCAGGATCACCATGTCGGCCAGCTTCCCCGGCTCCAAGCTCCCCTTCAAGTCCTCCTCGAAGCTGAGGTAGGCGCCGTTGACCGTGTACATCCTGATGGCCTCCTCCCTCGTGACACTCTGCTCCTTACCCATCTGTGTACCCTTCACCTCGGTCCTGCGGGCTATGGCGGCCCATAGGCTGGGGAACGGCTGGTATGGCGTCACGGGGCTGTCGGTGCCCCCGCCCACCACGATGCCGTGGTCGATCCAGGCCCTGTGTGGCTTCAGCCACTCGCTGCGTTCGGGGCCCACGTTCTCGTGGTAGCTGTCGCCCAGGTAGTAGAGGAAGCTGGGCTGGCTGGCAACCAGGACGCCCAAATCCCTGCAGGTCTTGAAGTTGTCCTCGCTGGGCTGGTACGCGTGGATGAGGTAGAAGCGGCGCCCCTTGATGGGCTTCACCTTGTCCGTCTTCCTGTATGCGTCGAGCACTATGTCCATGGCCTTGCCCCCGGCGCAGTGGATGCCGCAGAGCATGCCCCGCTTGTTGGCGACGTCCACCAGCCTCTGCAGGTTCTCCACGGGCACCGTGAGGATGCCCACGTTGTCGGGTGTACCCGCGTAAGGCTCACGCAGCAGCGCGGTCCTGCCTCCTACGCCTCCGTCGATGAGTATCTTGAGCCCCTGGAACCTGAGGAGCTCGTCCCCCATCCTGGTGATCATGGGGAAGTTCTCGACCCGTCTGACGCTCTCCTCGATGGGCTCCCCCTCCTGGATGGACCTGAGCATCACGTTGACGCGGCACGTGAGTTCACCCTGCTCCCTGAGTAGCTGGTACGCCACCATCTCGTCCTCCGTGTCGCCTGCGTCTATGACGCTGGTTATGCCTGCCTCGTTGAACGCCTTGCACGCCGTCTTTATCGCCTTCATGGTCTCAGGGATGCCCACCGGGGGGACGTGCAGCCTGACAAGGTTCATGGCCGTCCCCTCCTCCAGCATCCCCGTCGGCTCACCCTTGGCGTCCCTGACGATCCTGCCTCCGACAAGGTCCTTCGTCTTCTTAGTGACCCCGGCGATCTTCAGCGCCGCGCTGTTGGCGACGAGAAGGTGGCCGCAGGTCCTCGTGAGCACCACTGGGTTATCTGGGCTCACCTCGTCCAGGTCCCAGCGGCTGGGGTTCCTGTGCTCCGCCAGCTTGGCCTGGTCCCAGCCGCGGCCCTGTATCCACTCGCCGGGCTTGGCCTGCTTAACTTTCTCGGCCACG
>CAZAKG010000038.1:0-19706 GCA_964485755.1 uncultured Candidatus Bathyarchaeia archaeon
TATTGGGCACCTGTAGTCCTCCTCGCTGTGGATGATCATTGTGGGGGTCTTCACGTTCTTCACGTACCTTATGGGGCTCTTAGCCATGAACTCCTCCTCCATGTCCCACCAGTGGCCGCCGATCTCGGTCTCGCCGAAGGTCCACCCGATGTCGCTGCACCCGAAGAAGCTTATCCAGTTGGTGATGCTGCGCAGGGTGACGGCGGCCGCGAACCTGTCGGTGTGCCCGATGATCCAGTTGGTCATGACGCCGCCGTAGCTGCCGCCGGTGACGCCCAGCCTCTTGCCGTCCACCCACTTGTTGCGCTGCATCACCACGTCCACGGTCTTCATCAGGTCGTCGTAGTCCTGTTCGAAGTAGTGGCCCGGCAACGCGGCCTGGTACTCCTCGTAGTAGCCTCCGCTGCCCCACGGGTTGACGTAGACGAGGGCCCAGCCCTGGGCTGCCAGGTACTGGAACTCGTGCATGAAGGCGTCGCCGTATGCGCCTCTGGGGCCGCCGTGTATGTGCAGTATCAGCGGGTACTTCTTTGCTGGGTCGAAGCCCGGCGGCTTCATGAGCCAGCCCTGCACGGTGTGGCCCGCGCTGCCCTTGAATTTGAACTCCTCGTGGGGCATGATGTCGGTCTTCTTCACGTAGTCCTTGTTGAGGTCGGTGACCTGCCTGGACTTCTTGCCGTCCCACGTCCACAGCTCCATGGGCTCGGTTGTCTCCAGGACCGTGTACGCGACCGTGCCGTCGTCGGCGACGGTGAACGCCTCGACGCTATGATCTCTGCCGCCAAGCACCTTCTCCACCTTGCCGCCCTTCGCGTGAACCCTGTAGAGGCACGCGTCCCCGTCCATGGGGCTGTTGAAGTAGAGGTTCTCGCCGCCCCAGACGGGGAGGCTGCCGGGGCTGCTGACCCTTATGTCGCTGCTGAGCTTAGCCCCCAGGTCCTGGTCGAAGCCTGAGGTGAGGTTAACCGGCTCCTCGCCCTCGGCAAGCGTCCAGACGTCGCTGTTGGTACCGCTGCCGTTGTGGTAGTCGTGGCCCGAGAAGGCTATGATCTTCTTCTTGAGGTGGGAGCTGACGCCTCCGATGCTCATGAGCGTCTTGGTGAGCTGAACCGGGTCGCCGCCCTTGGCGTCCACCCTGTAGAGGTAGCTTCGCCGCACTACGTCGGCGTCGGGGTCCAGGTTGCTGGCGAAGACGATGCTCTTCCCGTCGCTCATCCAATCGGCGTTGGATACGTCGAACTCGCCCTTGGTCACCTGCTTCGCCTTGCCCCTCTTCACGGGCACAGTGAACAGGTGCTTGCGCAGGTTCTCGAAGAAGCCGCGGCCGTTGAACTTGTAGACGAGGCGGTCGATGACCTTGACGTCGCTCTTGCCCCTGTCAACCCGCTTCACGTTGCTGAGGAACAGGACGCTCTTTCCGTTGGGCGCCCACCTCGGGGCGTCCACGCCGTTCTCCAGGTCGGTCAGCTGCCGGGCCTCTCCGCCCGATACGTCGATGACGTAGAGCTGTGCCTTCTTCTTCTCCCCGTCCTTACCCGGCGTCGGGGTCGATGTGAAGAGGATACGCTCACCGTCCGGGCTCCACAGGGGGTTCTTGTCCTTCCTGCGGCCCGACGTGTACTGGTGGACCTTGCCGGTGTCCAGCTCGGCCATCCAGAGGTCGCTGAAGTACTCGTCCTTATCGAAGTCCATGACCGTGTTGACGAACACGACGCGCCCACCGTCGGGGCTTATCTGTGGGTCCGAGACTGCCTGGATGCTGGCCAGGTCCATGATCTCTACTGGCTTCCTGTCAGCCATTGTACATCAAGCATAAGCTCGGTGTTCAATAATAAAAATGCAGCTAGGTCAACCCAGCCGGCCGTACTTCCTCAGGACCTTCTCCGCCTGGTCGAGGGGCAGCGCGTGGCGCATGTTCCCTTGGAACCCTGTCATGGTCTCGGCCATGAAGAGGGCGTTCAGTATCGCCTCCTCGGTGGCCTCCGCTGCCGCCTTGTACAGTGGGCTCAGCACGCCGTCCCCGCGGACCCCCCTCAGCTCGTCGAGGCTGGACGCGTACTCGTCGATCCCGAGACCGCCGGTGGCGAAGGCTATGGTGAAGTCGCCGCTGCCGTTGCCGCTGTAGCTGCCCGTCCTGGCCAGGCCCATCGTCGTCCGCTTGGCCACCTTCCACAGCTGCCTGGTGTCCAGGGCGACGTCGGTGGCCACGATCATCATTATGCTGTTGCCTGGGCCTGGCTTCGGCTTCTCCGGGAGCCTCACCTCAGCCCCCACGGGGACGCCGACCACCATGAGGTCCTCCTTCCTTCCGCAGTTGAGCTGCACCAGCGCCCCCAGGGTGGCGGCGCCTACGCGCCTGGACGAGGTCCCTATGCCCCCCTTGAACCCGAAGCCGGTCATGGGTGTCCCAGCTCCCACGTTGCCCTCCGCCACGGCGCCTTTGGTTCTACGCGCCTCGTCTACAGCCTTGAACACGTGCTCGGCGCCGACGGCTCTCCTGAAGTTGTCTGTGAGGTAGCCCCCGTTGGTCTCCCCCACCACGGCGTTGACGCTCCTCGGGGTCAGCCCGTAGCCCTTCACGCAGTAGTCGATGAGGGCGTCCGCGACCCTGTACGTGTTCAGGGTCTCCGTGAGCATGATGGGGGTCTCAACGTTGCCCTCGAACATTATCTGGGTGAGCCCCACCGACTTGCCGTAGCCGTTCAGGACGTCCACGGCGGCCGTCACCTTCTCCTCGTAAAGGTTCCCCGGGTGCGGCGTTATGGCCGTGACCCCCGTTCGGGTGTCTTCTCCCTCGATTAGCGTCACGTGGCCGACGCCCACCCCCTCCACGTCGGTGATGGCGTTGTGTCTGCCGGGCTCTCCGCCCAGCTCGACGCCCATGTCCCTTACTCTCATCCTCGCCATGCTTTATGTAGAAGCGGCGGCCACCATATATTTTTCGGAGGACGACGATCATTATATTGACTGGTTTGAGGGGCCGAGACTTCTTCCTGGGGCGCTACACTGAGTTGGGGCGCAGCCTCACGGGCGAGGAGGCAGCCACCCAGGCCATAAGGGTGAACCCTCTCAGGGCCGCGGATGGGGAGGTCGTGGAGGCCCTCTTGGGCGAAGGAGTCCAGCTAAGAAAGATACCCTGCATGGACCACGGCTACGAGGTCGTGAGCTCCGGGTTCAGCCTCGGCGCGTCCCTGGAGTACCTCCTCGGCCTCTACAGCATACAGGAGGCGGCATCTCAGTTCCCGGTTCAGGTGCTCGGGCCGGGGCCGGGGGACGTGGCCCTGGACATGTGCTCTGCGCCGGGGGGCAAGACCACCCAGATGGCCGCCTACATGGGGAACAGTGGGGTCATCTGCGCGGTGGACAGCAGCAGGGAGAGGCTCTACGCTGTGGAGAACAGCCTGGAGAGGTGCGGCGTCACCAACTGCCTTGTCTACCACGGTGACGCTGCCACAATAGACCTGGGCACCAGGTTTACCAAGATTCTGTTGGACGCCCCGTGCAGCGGTAACTACGCCTCTGACCCGGAGTGGTTCAGCAGGAGGACCCTGCGGGACGTGGAGGCCAACGCGGCTCGGCAGAGGCGGCTGCTGGGCCGGGCCCTGGAGCTGCTGGAGCCGGGGGGCAGGCTAGTGTACAGCACTTGCAGCCTGGAGCCCGAGGAGGACGAGCTCAACGTCCAGTGGCTCCTAGAGAACCACGAAGTGGACCTACTCCCCATCGAAGGTCCAGGGGACCCTGGGCTCACTTACATCAACGGCGTGGAGTTGGACCCACGTGTCTCCCGGTGCAGGCGTCTCTGGCCCGGCAGGGGAACTCAGGGCTTCTTCTTGGCGGAGGCGGTGAAGCTGTGAGGCTGCTGAGGAGGCTTCTGAGGGAGCTGAACTCGAAGTACAGCCCGGAGGAGTCGGAAGTCTTCAGGATCAACGGCAAATACTTCACTCTGAGCCCCTCACTGAGGGACTGGCTGAAGGCTAGGAAGGGCCTGGTCTACGCGGGCAGGTACCTGGGCAGGGACCGCCGCCTCTTCCAACCCAGCGCCCAGCTCCTTGAGGCGCTGGTTGGGGAATCAGGGACCCACAAGGTCCAGGTGAGGCGGGGCGCGGCGTGGCTCTTCGCCTGCGGCAGGGACCTGTTCAAGGAGAGCGTGGAGGAGGCGGAGCCCGAGCTTACTCTAGGGGCCCACTACCTCGTCGTATATGGGGGCCGCTGCATCGGTTACGGGCGCTACGAGACGGCGGGAGACAGGCGCGTCATCAGGAACCTCTTCGACATCGGCGACTTCCTCAGGCGGGAGGCTTAGCCCCTCACAACAGTTTTATCGGGAAGCATCCACGTAACCAGCCATGAGCGTCTATAGTAGGTACGGCGTCAAGCGCGTCGTGAACGCGGCTTTCCATCTGACCCGGCTCGGCGGCAGCACGCTGAGCCCCAGCGTGCTTAAGGCCATGGATGAGGCCAACGAGAGCTACTGCAACATGTGGGACCTCGTCGAGAAGGGCAGCGCCCATATAGCTACAGGTATCGGGGCTCCGGCTGCGTGGATCACCACGGGAGCCTTCAACGCCCTGGTTCTGGCAGCGGCGGCCTGCATGGCCGGCAAGGACACCGACAAGATGAGGAGGCTCCCCGACGCTGAGGGGATGCGGAACGAGTTCATCATCCAGAGGAACGCCCGACTGCTCGTCTACGACCGCAGCATGGAGGTGGCCGGCGGCAGGTTCGTGTTCGTAGGCGACGAGAGGTGGGGCGCCAAGAGGGAGCACATAGAGAACGCCATAAACGAGTGCACGGCGGGTATCCACTACGCGTACCCGACGGGGGGCAACCCCTACATCTGCCCCCTGGAGGACGTGCTGGAGGTGGCCCACAGCCACGGCGTCCCCGTCATAGTGGACGGCGCGGGCGTCACCTACCCCCCCAGCGTCATGAACAAGTTCGTGAAGATGGGCTGCGACGTGGTTGCCGTGGGAGGCAAGTACGTGGGCGGCCCCAACAGCACCGGCTTCGCCTACGGGCGCAAGGACCTCATCGAGGCCATGGCGCTCCACAGCTTCATCGGAGCAGAGGCCGGGCCGGACGACAAGGCTGGCCTCTACAGGAGCATAGGCCGCGGCTACAAGCTGGACAGGCAGGAGATCATAGGGCTGCTGGTGGCCTTCGACGAGTGGATGACCATGGACCACGAGGAGGAGCGCTTCAAGCCGGCCTGGAAGAAGGTGAGGTACATCGAGAAGCGGATCAGGAAGCTGCCCGGCCTGAAGGGCGCCCGGTTCAGCTACTTCCCCAAGAGCGGCGAGGGCACGGGGTACCACACCATAGGGCTCCAGGTGGCCCTGGACAAGTCGGTGGAGGAGACCAACAGGCTGATGGCGAAGCTGCGTGAGGGCGACCCCGAGGTCTGGGTCAGGAACTGGGGCCAGAGCAGCGACTTCATAATAAACGCCATCAACCTGAAGCCCGGCGAAGAGAAGATCATAGTGGAGCGGTTCGAGAAGGTCTTCGGCTGAGCACGCTAGGGGCAGAACACCGGAGGCCCCCTGCGGTGCTGCTCCTTTAGCCAGGCCTTTAACCCCATCTCCTTTATGCGCCTCAGGTTCTCGACGCTGCGCCTGTGGTGGGCCGCGCCGTCGTTGGCGAATGCCTCCAGCTTCCCGCAGACGAAATCGGGGCACTCGCTGCACAGCTTCACGCCTCTCTCCCTGGCGCACAGCATCATCTTGCAGTCCTCGCTCCAGTGGCGGCTCAGGTCGCCGGTGCATCCGTCGCACCTCACCTGCTCGGGCTTCAGGTCCAGGCCCCTCTTCTCCTTGAACCAGTCAAGGACCTCCCTCATCTTCTCCTCGTCGCCCCTGCACGCCATATAGATATCGCAGACGCCGCAGTTGAGGCCGCAGGCCCCCAGCACCCAGTCTTCGGCCATGCCTGAAGATCGGCCCGCGGCCCCGATAAATGTTAATGCCCGCGGAGCGCATGTCTCACGCATGATCAGCGTGGACGAGGCGCGGAGGCTAATAGAGTACAGCGGCAGGTACATGCACAGCCTCGCCGTGGGACGCATAATGGCCGCGCTGGCGGAGGCCCTGGAGGAGGACGCGGGGCTCTGGGAGACGGCGGGCATCCTCCACGACCTGGACTACGAGCAGACGCGGGCGGAGCGCTCCAGGCACGGCGTGGCCGCGGCCCGGGTTCTGGAGGGCAGGCTCCCAGAGGAAGCCCTCCACGCCATAGCGTCACACGACCACAGGTCCGGCGTGGAGCCCGAGACGCTCCTGGACCACAGCCTCAGGCTGGCCGACGCCCTCGCCGTATTGATGGAGGAGGTGGAGCTGCGGAAGCCGGTGTCGGTCTGGGCCTTCCAGATGGCACTGCTGAAGATCGCGGAGGCAAAGCCCTGGATAAGGGACATCATCACCGGGTACCCGTACGCGGATGAGGTGGACCTGAAGGCGGTGCTGGACGCGGTCCTCTAGGTGGGTTCTTTTAGTCGTGGCCCAATATTTGTTCAGGTGATGTTTTGAGCAAGCCCATGACGGTTCACGGGTACACGGAGGAGCAGCTGATGGCCATGAAGCCGGACGACCTCCGCGCCGTCCTCCACGAGCGCACCCACCACACGGTGGAGGTGCTCATATACCGCATCCTCAAGGAGGGGCGGGGGGCGCCCAAGGACTTCGGCGTCGTCGCCGAGTACCTGCTGGGGCTCTGGAGGAGGAGGGGCCTGCCGGTGGACCCGCCTGACATCAGGTGGTGCGCCGGGTACGTCGAGTACGCCAAGAGGATGAGGGAGGGCAAGAAGGTCAAGCTGAAGCCCACGCCCTGGGAGAGCTTCACGGAGGAGGAGACGGGAACCATAGAGCGCCTCATATACGGCAGGAGAAGCATACGCCAGTTCAAGCCCGAGCCTGTGCCCGACGAGCTCATAAGGCGGGTCCTGAGGGCGGGGCTCTACGCGCCCCACGGCTGCAACGTTGGCTGCACAAGGTTCCTGGTGCTCCGCGACCCCGAGGAGCAGAGGCTTGTCCGCAGCGACATACCCATAGAGAACTGCGTCATGATCGTTGTGCTCCAGGAGCTCAGCATGTACAAGACGCTTCGCTTCGACCAGGCCGTTCCCCAGAACCTGTACTTTGACGCCGCTGCGGCCGCCGACCACATCTGCCTGATGGCCCACGCCCTGGGGCTGGGGAGCTGCTGGCTCACCCACGGCGAGGAGACGCAGAAGAAGCTGCGGGACCACTTCAAGCTGAGCCCCACCATGACGAGCCGCAACCACATAATCGTTGGGTGGCCCGGCGAGGAGACCGTCAAGAGCGAGAGGATGAGCCTCGACGAGGCCATCCTGAACAAGCTCTAAACCATGTGGCTTAACACGATCCTGGCAGCTATCAGGACCAGCACAAGTCCACCGAATATCTGAGCCCGCTTACCCACGGCCTGCCCCGTCCTGTTGCCTATCATCAGGCCGATGAAGGTGAAGGCTAGGGTGCCCGCGCCCATGAAGAGGCTTGGAACGAAGATAGCGATCTTCTCGAGGCTGAAGCTCAAGCCCACCGCGAGGCTGTCCACGCTCACGGCCACCGTGAACAGGAGCAGGCTGAGGCCGCCCAAAATGCTCTGTGGGTCCACCTTTCCGTCCCCATTCAATCCCTCCTTCATCATCCTGCCGCCCACGAAGGCCAGCAGCAGGAACGCCAGCCAGTGGTCGAAGCCCGAGATGAGGTTCACGACGGTCGCCCCCAGGTACCAGCCCAAGGTCGGCATAATGACGTGGGCGACCCCGAAGCTTAGGCTCATCTTCGCGGCGTCCTGCAGTCTGACCCTGCCCAGGCTGAAGCCTGTGACCGTCGCCACGCTGAACGCGTCCATGGCGAGGCCCACAGAGAGCATCACGAGGGTGAAGAGGTCCACTCCGAGGTCCAACTAATTTCCTAACTTCAGATATTCGGCGCGGTTTAAGGGTTTCCAGTGAAGGGGCTTGATTAAAAAATATTTGAGGGCTCACTCCCTCTACTTGGTCTTCTTCTCTTCCTTCTTCTTGCCGCCGCCGCAACCGCAGCCGCAGCCGCCCTTCTTAGTGGACATGAAGCAGTCACCGCCGCCCCAGCATATAAAGCATTGTAGCACGCGGGCTTTTATCTAGCCTCCAGACACTATTCATTGATCTCAATGTTGAAGGAGAAGGCTTGGAAGTGGATCGACGAGCACCGAAAGGAGTTCATCGACGTAAGCGACAAGGTGTGGGAGTACGCAGAGCTGGGCCTAGTGGAGTTCAAGTCGGCCGAGCTACACGCCCGGACCCTTGAGAAGCACGGCTTCAAGGTGGAGCGGGGCTCCGCCGGGATGCCCAGCGCCTTCGTGGCAACCTGGGGCAAGGGCGGGCCCGTCATAGGCTTCATGGGCGAGTACGACGCGTTGCCCGGTATAAGCAACAAGACCGTGCCCAGGAAGGAGCCCCTCGTGGAGGAGGGCCCCGGCCACGGCTGCGGCCACAACGTCCACGGAACAAGCGGCTTCATGGCCGCCATAGCCACCAGGTACGCGCTGGAGTCGGAGAAGCTCCCAGGCACAGTCAAGTGCTTCGGCTCGCCGGCCGAGGAGAACTACGACGGCAAAGCCTACATGGTCAGGGCGGGCAGCTTCAAGGGCGTGGACGCGTGCCTCAGCCACCACCCCGGCGGCATGAACGTCGCCGGCCTGGCCTCCAGCAACGCCGTCAAAAGCGTCAAGTACGAGTACCGAGGCAAGACGGCCCACGCGGCCGGCAGCCCCGAGATGGGCCGCAGCGCCCTCGACGCCATAGAGCTGATGGACATCGGCGTCAATTTCCTGCGCGAGCACGTCATCCAGGACGCGCGCATCCACTACGTGATTGAGTCCGGCGGCGGTCAGCCCAACGTGGTCCCCGACTACGCCCGGTCATGGTACTACATACGGGCCCCGGAGCGCGACCAGGTGGAGTCCCTCTACAGGCGCATCAACAAGATCGCTGAGGGCGCAGCGCTGATGACGGAGACCGAGCTGAAGGTAGACCTCATAGCCGCCATATACAACAAGCTGCCCAGCAAGACCCTCAGCGAGCTGGTCACAGCCAACATGCGAGAGGTGGGCGCACCCACCTGGACCAAGGAGGAGCTCGCATTCGCCGCCGAGATCGCCAAGACCATAGACAAGCAGAACAAGATCGACGGCCTACGCAAGAACAAGGTCCCCAACTGGGAGCGGTACGTGGACGTTGACCTCGCGACCGACATACTGGACGCTTGGAACGACGGCGAGATCAGCCACGGCAGCACCGACGTCTCCGACGTGTCCTGGCAGTGTCCCACCATGGAGTTCGGCACCGCCTGCAACGTCCTCGGCGGCCCCGGCCACGACTGGAGGTTCACCGCCGTCAGCGGCATGAGCATAGGTCACAAGTCACTAATATTCGCGGCTAAGACCATGGCGGCCTCGGCTCTGGACCTCTACACGAAGCCCGAGTGGCTCAGGAAGGCCAGGGAGGAGCACACGAAGAGGCTCGCGGGGCGCAAGTACACGTCCCCCATACCGGAGGGGATCAACCCGCCCCTGGAGATAGCTAAGGAGGCGTGGGAGAGGTTGAAGGGGAGGCGTGACGTATGAGCATAACCATCGGCGGAATAACGGCGGCCCCAGGCGAGAAGGTTAAGGGGTTTCTGGATGCGGGAACCACCAGCGTCAACACCTACAGGGTGCCCCTCGCCATAATCAACGGCTCCAGGAAGGGTAAGACCATAGGCATCATAGGCGGAACCCACGGCACAGAGTTCGCCAGCATAGACGCCGTCATCAGGGCCATCAAGGAGCTGGACCCCAAGAAGATGAAGGGGACGGTGCTAGCTGTCCCCGTCCTCAACGGCCCCCAGTTCGAGCACAAGACCCAGTTCCTCAGCCCCTTCGACCAGCTGAACCAGAACAGGGTGTTCCCCGGGGACCCGGAGGGCACCCTCACCCACAGGATCGCGTACACGGTCTTCGAGAACGTCATCAAACGGTGCGACGCGCTCATGGACTGCCACGGCGGCGACGTCAACGAGGACATCAAGGGCTTCACCTTAGCCGGGAAGGGCGACGACGAGGCCGTTAACAAGGTGGCTTTGGACATGGCCCGCTGCTTCCCCACACGGTACATCAACCTGTTCCCCGTGGCAGCTACGGGGCTCTCCACGTGCGCCCAGAGCAGGCTTGGTATCCCATGCATCATCTCCGAGGCGGGGACGCCGTTCCCGGTCCGGGAGGACGAGGTCCGGTTCCACTACGAGGGCATCATGAACGTGCTCAGGTACTTCGGCGTCATCGAGGGAAAGCCCAGGATGGTTGAGCCCGTCACCAGCAAGGGCAGCGCGAGGCTCAGGGCGGAGCAGGGAGGAATCTGGAAGCCGGCAGTAGCCATAGACCAGATGGTGAAGGCGGGCGACGTCCTCGGAGTCGTCACGGACCTCTTCGGGGAGGTGAAGCAGACGGTCAAGGCGCCCCACGGAGGCGTCGTGGGGATGATGAGGTGCTTCTACTCGGTGAACTGCGGCGAGCACCTGGTCAGCGTCACCTTCCTAGAGTAGTTCCCTCCCCCCTTTCCATCGAAACCGATAACACCGCCCGAACCCACTTCTACTCCGTGGAGCCCAGCCGACTAATCTCACTCATCCACAGGCACACGCCCTTTAGGGTCAGGAGCCACAGGATGCTGCTGGAAGGCTGGGACAACGTTGTTATTCTGACCAACGGCTCCCACGTCTTCAGGTTCACTCGGCGGCCGGACGCCTCCGAGCAGCTGAGGAAGGAGGCGCAGCTTCTGCCAACCCTGTCCGGGTACCTGACGCTGCGGGTGCCGGCCCCGGAGTACTTCTGGATGGACGGCGACCCACCCCACTTCATGGGATACAGGGCCATACCGGGGGAGCAGCTAAGGGCCGGCCACATGCCCGACTCTAGCCGTGGCCGGTACTCCTCCAGCCTCGCCGTGTTCCTCACCCAGCTTCAGGGCGTCCCCCTGGGGGAGGTCGGCGACCTGGTGCCGAGGTACACAGGCGGCGACTGGAGGGGCCTCTACATGGGGCTAAGGGAGGAGGTTGAGAAACTGGTGGCGCCCAGGCTCCCCCCGGGGACAGCCTCTAGGCTGCTGGGGGACTTCGACGGCTACCTCGAGGAGCCCTCCAACTTCAGGTTCAGCCCCCGCCTCATCCACCGCGACCTGAGCTCGGACCACATACTCCACGACCCCGCGACGGAGAACCTGACCGGCGTCATCGACTGGGGCGACGGCTGCATCGGGGACCCCGCCTTCGACATCACGGGGCTACTGGCTGATTACGGCCTCGCCTTCGCTGAGGCGATGGCGGCGGCCAAGGGCGACCCGGCCGAGTACCTTGAACGCGCCGGGTTCTACGCTAGAAACATAGGCGTCCACCAGGCCCTCCACGGCCTGAACGTGGGGGACGGGGCCCACGTGGAGACGGGGCTGAGGCGCTTAGAACTGGTTTTTCATTAAACCAGCGATTGACTTAACAAAGAAGCAGAAACAACCAAAGTGGAACTCTTATTGTGAGTTCATCTTGTTCCAATGTATCTCTCGTAACGACTATATTGACTTCTGAGTTGTATTTTTTTATAAAATTTTTAATACCTTTTAGCTCAGATGTTGAGATCGATGTTCTGTACTTAACCTCAATTGGAACTGGTTTACCGAATATATCCAGAATGATGTCAACTTCATGCCCATTTCTATCGTACCAATAATAGATGGATGAATCGACCACCTGACCCAAGTTATAGACAAGGCGTTTCGTGTGATCAGCTACGGCATTTTCGGCCAGTCTCCCAAGCTGCAACGTGTTGCTTATAACATTCTTGTCAATAAGCCCAAGTACGGAGTTTCTTAGACCGTTATCGTTGATGTAGATCTTTTTATCGTTTTTCATCTGTGTTCTAACATTTCTACTATAATATCTGGATTCAGAGATTAGGTAGCTATGCGTCAGGTAGAAAACATAGTCCTTTACCGTGTCCCACTTTATTCCCATCTCTTTTGATAGATTGTCATAGTTGTGGCGTTGACAGCACTCGCTAGCTAATATAATGAAAAGCGACTCGAAGGATTTAGGGTCACGGATGTTAAAGGTCTTTATGATGTCTCTATAGATTGTCAGGTCTAGGTGATCTCTAAGTATCTCAGTGCTTCTATAATAATCATCAGATGAGACAACCGCCGGATACCCTCCCCTTATCAGGTAATCGTTTAGCCTTATCAAGATCCAATCCTTTTCAATTGCCAGTTCAAGGCTTGCTCTCTCAAAGGCACTAAAGACAGTGGTTGGATCACCCTCGTTTACTGATTCTTGTAACGCCTTTCGTAGCTCCCAGTTGATATTATCATATTTTCTGTTCGGGTCTTTTTCTCTTTTATAGTATCTAAGAACCTCTAGGAACTTCAACGGGCAGACAAGTTGAGGGTGGAATCTCCCAACAAGGGATTCCGCTCCTCGTTGTACTATCTGGGGGCTTGATGAGCCAGAGATGACGAATTTTATTTTATATCCAAGATCGTAAAACCTCTTTAGAAGGAGCTCCCAGTCTTCGAGTACCTGGACTTCGTCAAGCATGATGTACACTTTTTCGCTTAGGTTTTCCAGTGGCTCATTTAAGACGTGGATGGAATAAAGCAGGAATATCTGTTGAACGTTTTCAATGTTAGCGGAGATGTATGGGTCATCAACTTTAAGGTACATTACTCGTTTGGGCTCAATATGTTCAAGTAGGTTTTCGATTAGCTGGTACATCAGTGTAGTTTTACCCACTCTTCTTGCTCCAACGATTCCCGTGATCTCTTTTAAATCAAGCTGCTCTCTCAGTTTGTAGAAGTCTCTTCTCCTAAATTCGTGGGCTAGTTCTTTGGGGGCTGAACCGGTTATCCACCACGGGTTATGTGTGTATAGTATCCTTATCATTTCAGATTCTTTTTCAGCCACGGAGACCACAGTTTATATTCCTTTATAATGGATATAAATAATACGTTTTATATCCTGTATAGCGGATAAATTATTGCCATTTTTTGACCTTTATAGGGGATATAAACGACATATATATGTGTAAAAAACCAGCGTCAATCTTTTAGTCCTCCTATTAGAACCTGCTATAATAGAATTCTACATGGCTTCTCGCCAGTTTTTTACGCTTGGAGTTCTTTCACCTAGCAGATGATCATGTCGAAGGAGAAGGCTTGGAGGTGGATCGACGAGCACCGAGAGGAGCTCATTGAGGTATCCGACAGGATATGGGGCTACGCGGAGCTGGGCCTCTGCGAGGACAAGTCAAGTAAGCTGCTGGCCGATAAGCTGCGGCAGTACGGGTTCAGGGTAAAGCACGGCGTCGCCGGGATGCCCACCGCCGTCACCGCTGAGTGGGGTAAGGGGAAGCCGGTCATCGTGTGCCAGGGCGAGTACGACGCGCTGCCGGGGATAAGCAACAAGGCTGTTCCCCATAAGGAGCCCCTCGTGGAGGGGGGGATGGGCCACGGCTGCGGACACAACATCCACGGCACCACGGCCCTAGCAGCGGTAGCCGCCGTCAAGCAGGTGCTTGAGCAGGAGAAGCTGCCTGGCACCATAAGGTTCTACGGTACGCCGGCGGAGGAGAACTTCGGAGGCAAGGTGTACATGGTCAGGGAGGGCCTGTACGGGGATGTGGATGTCTGCCTGAGCCACCACCCCGGCAACTTGAACGTGGCCGGTCTGGACAGCAGCAACGCCACCAACGGCGTAAAGTTCCACTACTACGGGAAGACGGCCCACGCCGCCGCAAACCCGGAGATGGGTAGGAGCGCCCTGGACGCCGTCGAGCTGATGGACGTGGGCGTCAACTTCCTCAGGGAGCACGTGATCCAGGAGGCCCGCATCCACTACGTCATCGAGAACGGTGGCGGCCAGCCCAACGTGGTCCCCGACTACGCCAGCAGCTGGTACTACATCAGGGCGCCCCGGAGGGACCAGGTGGACCCTATATTCGAGCGCGTCAAGAAGATCGCCCAAGGCGCGGCGCTTATGACTGAGACAGATCTAAAGATCGACCACACCGGCGGCCTCTACAACCTGATACCCAGCAGGGCGCTGAGCGAGGTGGTGACAGCCAACATGAGGGCCGTGGGCGCACCCACCTATACGGAGGAGGAGCAGGAGTTCGCCGCCATGATCGCGGAGAGCTTCACCCGGGAGTCCAAGGTGGATGGGCTCCGCAAGAATAAGGTCCCCAACTGGGAGAGGTACGTGGACGTGAACCTGCCCACGGACATACTGGACCCCTGGGACGAGGGGGAGACCAGCCCGGGCAGCACAGACGTGGCCGACGTGAGCTGGGTGACCCCTGCCATGGAGTTCGTCACCGCCTGCAACGTCCTCGGCGCGCCGGGACACAGCTGGCAGTTCGTGGCGTGCAGCGGTACAAGCGTGGGCCACAAGTCGTTGATCTTCGCGTCGAAGACCATGGCTGGAAGCATCCTGGACCTGATGACGGACCCGAAGCTGCTGGCGAGGGTGAAGGAGGAGCACGCGAAGCGGCTGGAGGGCCAGGTCTATAGGCCGGTGGGCGACCCTGACAGGAAGCCACCGCTGGAGCAGGCACGGGCCATGGCGGAGAAGCTTAAAGGCAAGCAGTAGCCCTTTCAACCCCTTTTATGAAATGATAGTTTTTTTCCCTATACCCCTTCATCACTTTAGGGACAATTGATGGGTGAGTTGAAGATCTATCTCCCAGAGGAACTCAAAAGAGAGTTTAAGAAGAGGTCCATGGAGGCATTCGGATACGGCAGGAGGTCAATAAGTAAAGCTGCTGAGGAGGCCATCCAGAGGTGGGTCTCAGAGAGGGAAAGGATCATGGAGGCCAACCCTCCCAGCGACCCCGTTAAGGGCCTGAGGGGTATGCTGAGCCACGTCGAGGAGGGCTCAGTGGAACTGCAGCACGAGGTTAAGAGGATCAGGGCTAGAAAGCATATGTCAGACACTCCTAGATCGGCTTGAATTTGTATTCGCTCAACCAATCAGCGTGCGTCTTTATCACGCATCTCCCTGACGAGCCTGCTAGTTCCTTCAGCTGAGGGCCTCGTGGTTTCTACCTCTGTGGAGGAAGGATACTCTCCAATCTCAACGTTGAGAGCATTGGCCGCGTCTCTGAGGAGACTCACGGTATTGTAGTTGCTGATGGCTTCCTCAACGGCTTTGCTGAGGGTCATTTTCCCGCCCTGTCGCTTCTTTGTTGTGCTTTTGAACTCGTCCCAGACCTCCCTGTCTATCGTGATGGTCTTCTTCACGGTGGTCATGGGATTCACTTATCATAGGATGCGAATTGTACGAATAATGTCTTGTGTAGCGTTGAGATAATTATTCGAGTCGGTTTTTCCAGCACGTCATCACCCACGGTAAAAATCTATGTACCCTGACGCAGCTTGTAGAACGGGTGAAACGGTTGAAGCTGTCCGGGGCTGAGGCCATAGCCAGAGCCATGAGGGAGTCGGGGGTTGAGTACTTCTTCTACGTCATGGGGGGGATGATGATCTACAGCCAGATCGAGGAGGCGGGCGTGAAGACTGTCCTGTGCAGGAACGAAAAGTCCGCCACCAACATGGCCGACGGTTACGCCAGGGTGACCGGGAGGCCGACGGTCTGCTACGGCCAGCACGGCGCAGCCGCCGCGATCCTCGCCTCGATGCTGTACGAGCCCATGTACGCGCATAGTCCCGTCGTGGCCTTGACGGGCTCGTACCCGACGGCGAAGAAGGACGCCTTCTCGTACCAGGAATGCTACGAGATGAAGTACTTCGAGCAGACGTGCAAGTTCAACGCGGACGTCACGGACGTAGGCAGGCTCGCCGAGTACATGCGCACGGCCTGCCAGGTCGCGGTGAGCGGGTGCCCCGGGCCGACACACGTGAGCATGCACACCGACATGGCGGACAGGGTCGAGGAGGTGCCTGAGATCTATGGCAACGAGGTCTTCAGGCGGGTCCCGCCCTTCAGGCCCAGGGCCGAGCCGGAGAGGGTGAGGGACGCCGCCCGGCTCCTGGCCGAGGCGGAGAGCCCCGTGATCGTGTGCGGCGGCGGGGTCCACCTGTCAGGGGCCTACGACGAGCTGCGGGCCTTGGCGGAGATGCTCTGGATTCCGGTCATCACTAACCCGAACGGTAAGGGGTGCTTCCCGGAGGAGCATCCGCTGTCGATGGGTGTGATGGGAACGTACGGTAGGCCGGTCTCCAACGACATCGTGCGTGAGGCGGACCTCCTGTTCCTCCTGGGGACCAGAGCCGGCCGGATGCAGATGGAGGAGTTCACCTCGCCCAGACCCGGCTCCACGAGGATCATACACCTGGACATCGATCCCACTGCGATAGGTAGGACATATAGGCCGGATGTCGCTCTCGTCGGGGACGCGAAGGCGACCCTTCAGGAGCTGCTGGCAGCGTTGAAGAAACTAGCTAAGGCGAAGGAGAAGCCTGAGAGGCTTGCGGAGCTGTCAAGGAGAGTCAAAGAGTACGAGGACTCGGTAGAGCAGCTGAGCTCCGACTCGGTCCCCATCAAGCCTCAACGGTTAATGAAGGAGGTATCCGGGTTCCTGCGCCCCGGGGACATCGTTGTGAGCGACACAGGCAACATGCTGGGCTGGACCATCCGGTTCCTGAGGCTCAGGGAGACGGGCAACGTCTTTCTCCCAGCGGGGGGCACTCTGGGCTCCAGCTTCGCCTTGGCGATTGGAGCCTCCTTCGCGGTCGGCAAGGACCGGAGGATCATTCATCTGACGGGCGACGGCGGCATGGGCTACAACATAGCTGATCTGGAGACGGCGAGGAGGTACAATGATCAGCGTGCGCCCATGGTGACGGTGGTGAACAACAACTCCGTGCTGGGTAGCGAGGCGTTTCCCTTCACCGAGCTGGACTACGCGAAGGTCGCCGAGGGGTTCGGCTGCTTCGGGGTGAGGGTTGAGAGGCCGGGCGAGGTGTGTGAGGCGCTTGAGATGGCACTCGGATCAGGTAAACCCGCTGTCGTGGATGTGGTGACGGATAAGAGTGAGCGCGTCCCGGCGCGGGTACGCTACCTGTGACGGGCTGTCGTGCGCGAGATTAAGGGGAAGCCTCCACGAGGTGCAAGTCCCTCATACGCATGCAGATGCCTCTTTCAGCCGAGCAGTGCCTCCAGCTTATCCACCAAGCCAGCGAGGTAATTGAAGGCGCTCTCCACAGGTTCAGGCGCGGTGAGGTCCACCCCGGCCTGCTTCAGGTTGTCGACTGGGTAACGAGAGCCGCCCGATTTGAGGAAGCCGAGGTAGCGCTCGGCGGCGGCCTCATCGCCCGCGAGTATCGGCTTTGCTAGAGCGTGAGCCCCGGAGATGCCTGTGGTGTATTGGTACACGTAGAAGTTCAGGTACATGTGAGCAAACTGGGCCCATGTGATGCCGATCCGGTTGCGGTCGAAGTCGACCTCGTCTCCGTAGCCCTCCTTGAAGAGGTCGGCCATGAGCCCGATGAGGATGTCGGCGCTCAGCGGCTTGCCTTGCTCGGCCCTCGTGTGGGCCTCCAGCTCGAACCTGGCCAGGGTGGGCATGATGAAGAAGTAGCGGTGGAAGTTGGACATGGCCTCCTCGATGAGGGCCACCTGGAAGTCGCGGCCCCGTTGCGTGCGGAACAGGTAGTCGCGGACGAGGGCCTGGTTGAAGTTGGATGCCACCTCGGCCTCGAAGAGCGAGTACCGGCCGTAGATGAAGGGCTGCTCGCGGCGGGAGTAGTGGTTGTGCATGGAGTGGCCCAGCTCGTGGGCCAGAGTGCTCACGCTGAACAGGTCGTCGGCGTAGGACATCATGACGAAGGGGTGCGTGCCGTGGGTGCCGCTGCTGAAGGCGCCCTCGCGCTTGCCCTTGTTGCGGACCCGGTCCACCCAGCGCTCGTCCAGGCAGCCGTTACGCAGGACGGTTACGTACTCCTCTCCCATCGGGGCCATGCCGGCGCTGATCCAGTCCACGGCCTTCTTGAAGGGCACCACGGGCTTGGCGGGGGTCAGGGGGGCCTTGATGTCGTAGACGTGGAAGCTTTCCACGCCCAGGGCTTTTCTGCGGAGGCGCCAGTATCGGTGCCAGGTGGGCAGGTTCTTCCGGAAGACGGCCAGCAGGTTGTGGTAAACCTCAACGGGGATCTCGTTGGGGCCCATGGATGCGTGGAGGGAGGACTCGTAGCCGCGCGCCCGCGTGTTGAAGACGTCCTGCTTCACCTGGGAGATGAAGGCGGCTGCGAAGGTGTTCTTGTGCGCGAGGTAGCCGTCGGCGTAATTCTCCCAGGCGCTGCGGCGGGTGGCGCGGTCCGGGTTGGTGAGCAGCCCCCCGATGCTGGCCTGCCCAACCTCGGTGCTGCGGCCATCAGAGGCCACGGCGGCCTTGAAGGCGAGGTCAGCGTTGTTGAGAGCACTGTAGATGGTGGACGGGCCGCTGAAGGGGTCTGCGCTCATGGCCAGGACCTGCTCGACCTCGCCGCTGCGCACGTGGGCTTGGCGGCGCTTGAGCTTATCCAGGGCGTGGGCGAAGAAGGCTAGCTCAGGTGTGGACTTGATCCATTTCTCAACCAGCTTGAAGCCGAGCGTCATCAGCTCCGGCTCAAAGAAGGCGGTGGCGGCACCCAACCGCGCGGCCAAGCTGCGTGCCTGGCCCATGCGGGCGGCGGAGCGCTGGTCGCTGGTGTCCACGGAATAATAATTGCTGGCGTAGAGGGTGTATTTACCCGCCAGGATTCCGGCGTCCTCCGCCAGCCTCAGGTAAGCCAGTAGGGTCTTCGGGCCCTCCTTCAGCCTGCCCTGGAAGGCGGATAGCTTGGGGATGTAGCCATTGATCTCCTGCCCGGCAGCCTCCCAGTCCGCTGGGGTGGGGAAGATGCTTTCCAAGTCCCAGGTTTCGGCGTGGGGTGCCTGGCTGCGCGGGGGTAGGGTGATAGATTCAGTCAACGTTGAGACTCCTCGTAAAGCTTGTCTATAAGGGATAAATAATTTTCGCGCACGTCAACAATAAGGAAAATTTGAAAAAAAGGAGTCTAACTGATCCCCCGAGCAACCATACATTTAGCTAAACACAACCCATAAAAACTCACATTCTTCCACACAGCCGTCAGCAGCACCCTAAACCCACCCATTATAAGCGTCAGGCAACAAACCCCGGACCCCCCCAAAAAAAAGCGGACACCGGTCCACGGCAGTCGCCGCCAAAAAGCCCAGAAAAAGTCACTGAACCGGAAAACAAGCCGAAAAACGGGGAACCGTGGCGGCGACGACTACACCCCCCCACCCGTGCACGCAACAATGGCACGCCAAACAGGAAGACACCAAGCCTCGAACGGCTCACAAGAAACCCTAAACCAGAACCCTAAGCCAAGAGAAGAAAAAAGGAGTTTAAGGGACCGCCGGGGGCGCCCTCGGAGGCAGGTTCTTCACAAACCTCTCCAGCCTCATGCAAGTCTCCTCCAGGTCCTTCATGGAGGCCACCAGGGCGAACCTGACGTGGCCCTCGCCGGCGGCGCCGTACCCGGCCCCGGGCGCGCACCTGACCTTCTCCTGCTGGAAGAAGTCCATGGCGAACTTCATGCTTGGCACCCCAAGCTCACTGATGTCAGGGAACAGGTAGAAGGCGCCCTCGGGCTGCGGGCACTCTATGCCCTCGATCTCGTT
>CAZAKG010000039.1:0-19425 GCA_964485755.1 uncultured Candidatus Bathyarchaeia archaeon
CCAGGACCCACTTGAGGGTGGAGGGCGGCAGGGGCGTCTTCACCGACGACTATAACTCGGCTGAGCTCTCGGTGGCCGCCGGCGACGTTGTCCAGTGCCTTGGGGAGGCCCTGGGCTGGGTGGAGTGCCTGGACGGTGAGTGGAGGTACGGCTGGGTGCCCCTGGGCAAGCTAGAGGCCGTGTCCCCCGACGTCCACTAGCTGCATCTCGCAGAGCCTACGGTACATGGGGTTCCTCTCCACGAGCTCCTCGTGGGTTCCCTCACCTATTATCCTGCCCCCGTCCAGCACTATTATCCTGTCGGCGTCCCTCACCGTGGAGACCCTGTGGGTCACCAGTATCACCGTCCGTTTCTCCATCTCCCTCCTGAGGGCCCCCTGTATCCTGTTCTCCGTGTATGGGTCCACGCTGCTGGTGGCCTCGTCGAACACTATGATCCTCGGGTTGGCCAGTATGGCCCGGGCCAGGCACATCAGCTGTCTCTGCCCGTAGCTCAGGTTGCTCCCCTTCTCATGTATGGCTGTGCTGTAGCCTTCGGGTAGCCTGGTTACCGTGTCGTGGATGCCCAGCATCTCGGCTACGTGCACCATCTCCTCGTCGGTCGCCTCGGGGCGCCCGAACTTGAGGTTGTACTCCACTGTGCCGGCGAAGATGTAGGGCTCCTGGAGCACTATGGACACGCTTCTCCTCAGCGTCTTGAAGCCGAGGTCCCTGAGGTCTACGCCGTCCAGGCTCACCGATCCCCGGGTCGGGTCATAGAACCTGCCCATGAGGTTTATGATGGTGCTCTTCCCTGAGCCAGTGGGACCGAACACCGCCAGTATCTCACCGGGGACCGCCTTGAAGCTGACGTCCCTGAGCACGGGCTGGTCCTTGACGTAGCTGAACCCGACGTCCCTGAACTCCACCTCGCCCCTCACGGCGCCGAGCTCCACAGGCTCATCGGGCTCCCTGACCTCCGGCTCCTGGTCCAGTATCACGAAGATGCGTTCGGCTCCGGCGAGGGCGCTCTGTATCTCCCCGTACATTGTTGCCAGGTTCTGTATGGGCTCGAAGAAGGTCTCGGCGTAGTTGCTGAAGGCCACCAGCCTGCCCAGGGTCTGGGCCGCAGCCATCACCTTGCCGCCCCCCAGGTACCAGATGGCCGCCGCCATGACGCTGCTCAGCAGGGTGACTACGCTGCTGAAGGCCACAGACACAGTCTCCGCCTTTATCTGGCTCTCCATGTTCTGCTCGTTCACGGCGTCGAACTCCCTGAGGCTCCTCGTCTCCTGGTTGAGGGCCTTGGTGACCTTGGCCCCGTACATCAGGTCCTGGACCTTGCCGGTGAGGCTCGCCACGTTCCTACGTGCCGTCCTCCAGGCCTCCTGGATCAACCTCTGGAAGACCTTGCTCACCAGAGCAAGGACCGGCGCCAGCAGCAGCGCTATGAGGGTGAGCTGCAGGTCCAGGGCGGCCATCATGGCCAATACGCTGAGGGCCATGAGGAGGTCCGCCAGGAGCCCTATGACTCCCGTGTCGAGGATCTTCTTCAGCGCCTCGGCGTCGTTGGTGACCCTTGAGACCAGCCTCCCCGTGTTCCCGTACTCGAAGAACCTCTGGCTGAGCCTGTTTATCTGGTCGAAGAAGTCCTCCCTGATGTCCGCCACCACCAGGAGCCCCAGCTTCTCAACGTAGTAGAGCTGGGCGGCCGTCACGGCCCACTCGCACAGTGCCACGGCCGCGTAGAGCAGCGCCGCGGACAGGAGCAGCGGGGCGGCTCCCGGCGTTGAGCCGCCTGTTAACGCTGCGGCGAGACTCTTTATGGTGTCCGCCAGCCAGGCTCCGTCGCTCGTGGGCGTGTTCACCACGTAGAAGTCCAGGGTCACCTTGTAGATGTAGGGGCCTGCAAGCACCGTGGCCGTCTTCGCCGCCAGCAGCGCAAGCTCCAGAGCCAGCAGTGACCTGTGCTTCAGCATATACCCCACCAGGCGGTTCACCAACTGTAGGTCGCTGTACCTCCGCTTGGTGGACTCCAGGCTGCCCACGTCGTACCTGTCCACGTACTCGGCCACTAGGGTTCACCCCCCATCTGGAATGCCTGGCTCTCTATCAGCCTCCTGTAGTCGGGGCTGCTCCTCAGGAGCTCCCCGTGGGCGCCCGCGGCTGTTATCCTGCCCCGCTCCATGACTACCACCCTGTTGGCGGCTTCGCAGGTGGACGCCCTCTGGGTTATTATGAGGGCTGTCCTGCCCCTGAGGAGCTCGTCTATGGCCCGCCTGATGAGGGTCTCTGTCTCGGCGTCCACGTTGCTGGTGCTGTCGTCCAGTATCAGTATCCTGGGGTCTGTGAGGAGGGCCCTGGCTATGGTGAGCCTCTGCCTCTGGCCACCCGAGAGGGTGATTCCCCTCTCCCCGATCATGGTCTCATATCCCTCGGGCAGGCCCGCTATGAACTCGTGTATCTGGGCCGCCTCTGCTGCCCTCTCCACATCCTCCATGGTGGCGTCGGGTCTCCCGAAGGCTATGTTGTTCCTTATGGTGTCGCCGAACACGTAGACGTCCTGGAGAACTATGCCAACGTTCCGCCTGAGGCTGTCCAGCTTGATCTTCTTCACGTCCACGCCGTCCACGGTGACCCTGCCCGCTGACACGTCGTAGAACCTGGGCACAAGCTCGGCCAGGGTGGTCTTCCCGCTGCCCACGTACCCCATGAGGGCCACCTTCTCGCCGGGCGCCACCCTCAGGTTTATGTTTGTGAGGGTCTCGGCGCCGCCGTAGCTGAAGCTGACGCCGTCGAACACTATCTCTCCCCTGACGTCGCCCAGCTCCACAGCGTCCTCGGCCTCGGGGACATCCTCACCAACGTCAATCACCTCGAAGACCCTTCTAGCGCTGGCGAGAGCGTCCTGGTAGAACATTATGAGGCGGGCGAACATCCTGACGGGGCCCACCAGCTGGGTGAAGTAGATGCCGAATAGCACCATCTCGCCCACGGTGAGCTGCCCCCCGACGACCCTCTGGCCCCCATAGTAGACGACCAGGCTGAGGCCGGCTGCCAGCATGGCCGCGCTGCTGGGCCTGTAGAGGCTCTGGATGAGGGCCGCGTCCAGGCTCGTGTCCACGTAGCCCTGGTTCTCGTCCCTGAACCGCTCCGTGATGCGGCTCTCCTGGCCGTGGGTGACTATGAGCTTGTGGCCCGTGATGCCCTCCACCAGGATGTTGCTCAGGTCCCCGAACTGGTTCTTGGCCCTGGCCAGGTAGCCGCTGACCCTGCCACTGTATAGCCGGGTGAACAGGAAGATGATGGGCAGGGGCAGGCAGCACACCAGGGTGAGCCCTGGGTCCACCGTGTACAGGATGTAGAAGGTGAACAGGAGCTGCATCCCGTGCCTGAATATCTCGCGCACCGTCTCGCTGTAGAAGAGGTCTATGGCCCCCATGTCGCTGGTGACCCTGCTTATTATCTGGCCGGACATGACGCGGTCCAGGTAGCTGAAGCTCTTGTGGATGAGGGCCCTGTAGAAGTCCCTGCGCATCACCCTGAGGATGTTCTGGCTCAGGGTGGCTCGGAGCGTGATGTGGGCTACGTGGAATAAGCCCCTGATGAGGGCCAGGACCACTATGAATAGACAGAGGGCGGCCAGCAATCCCATCTGGGTCCGCACGCCGGTGATGCTCTTCACCAGCTCCAGGAACCAGTGGGTTCCGCCGGGCACAGGCAGCAGTATGTAGTCGATGATGAGCATCACTATGATGGGCACTATGAGTGCGTAGATGCCGTGGCGGCCGAACGCCGTCACCACTATGCCTACGAATGTCAGCGTGAACGGCCTCATGTATCCTAGGAGCCGTCTGGTGAGCTCCCAGTCCGTCGGGTTGTACGCGCCCCCGGTGTCACTCATTTACGTACATTGACTCTAACCAGCTATATATCAGGTTGAGCCCCTTCAAGAGGATGCGCATGTCGGGCAGACTAGGCGTGCTCGGGTCTCTGGACAGGGACGCCTGGGTCCTATTGGCAACGCGCGCCCTGAGGAGCTTCAGCGCGGCTACCCTGTCCGTCAGCCTCGCCATATACCTGAGCAAGCTGGGCGCCGACTCCCTCACCCTGGGCCTAGCGTTCACGGGCACCAGCCTCTTCGCGGCGGTGCGCAGCCTCCCTGAGGGCCTGGTGGCTGACAGGTTCGGGAGGAAGCCCGTGCTCCTGTTCACGGGAGCCATCATGGCCGTCGGGGGCCTCGTCTTCGCATTGACCACTGAGCTTCGGGTGCTCATCGCCTCCTCCGTCCTCTTCACCGTGAGCGGCACCCTCCCGTACACGCCTGCTGAGCAGGCCATGCTCACCGAGAAGGTGGCTCCGGTGCACAGGACAGCGGCCTTCACCCTCAACTCCTTCCTGGAGACCATGGCGGGGGTCCTGGGCTCCCTCGCCGCGGCGGCCCCCGAGCTACTGCAGGGTTTGGGCGTCTCCGAGCTGGAGAGCTACTCCCCAGTGTTCTGGGTGTTCGCCGCGTCGGGGGCCTCGTCCGCGCTCATGTACACCTTGATCAGTGAGCCCCGCCACGCGGGCGCCCTCCGCGGCGCGGACGGCGACCTCACCGCGGATGAGAGGAGGCTGGTTCTCAGGTGGAGCGCGGTCCTGGCCGTGGACATGGTGGGGGGCAGCTTCACAGCCAACTTCCTGAGCTACTGGTTCTACCTCAAGTGGGGCATGGGGCCTTCGCAGATAGGCGTCCTCTTCGGGGCCACCCGCCTATTCTCCTCGCTCAGCTACTACCTGGGGCTCCGCATGACGAGGCGTGTGGGCGCCATACGCGCCATAGTCCTCTCCAGGGTGCCGGGCGCCACGGTGAACCTGTTGACTCCGCTCGCCCCTGCCTACGCCGCAGCCGCCTACATGCGTGTGTTCGCGTCCTTCTTCAGCATGATCGATGTTCCTCTGCGCCAGAGCTACCTGATGGGGGTCATCAGGAGCAGGCGCAAGGCTTCCGCGGCGGGGGTCGTGTCCGTCATCACCAGGCTCACGTCCGCCGCTGCCCCCCTGGTGTCCGGGTACGTCATCCAGTACGTCTCCGTGGACGCGCCCTTCACGTTGGCGGCCGTCTTCCAGTTCGCGTCCGCGGCCCTACTGTACCTGCTCTTCAAGGACATCAGGCCCCCCGATGAGGCGGGTGCGGCTAACCCAGTTTCTCGCCCAGCTTCCTGAGTTCCTGGGTGAGCTTGGCCCTGCTGGCCTCCGACGTTATCTCGGCCCTCGTCCGCTCGTTGACGGTTCTGGCCACGTCCAGCTTCCGCCTCAGCCCCTTCAACAGCAGGCTCGCCTCATCGGCCTCCACGAGGCTCATGTAGATGTTCTCCATCTCCGCCATGTTGGCCTCAGCCCTGTCCAGGTCGCCCGCCCTCAGGTGGTCCAGCGTCTGCCTCCTCAGCTCCCCGGGCACGTCCGCCAGCCCCATGATGTAGTCGGTCTCGGGGACGCCCAGCTCCGCGGGCGACGGGTACCCCGCCCCTGTGTTGAGGCCGTACAGTATTTGGGCCTCGGCGTACTCCTGGCGTGCGGCCTCTACGGCCTCGTAGAACTCCATCTCGGGGTGCCCCGCCACGTGGACCCCCATCTCGCCCAAGAGTCTCCCCGCCTCCACGAGCTTCTCCTCGGCTTCCCCGGGCTCCAGGTTGTGCAGGTGCAGTATGGACTGCTTGCTCAGCACCCTGGCGCGGCGCGCCCGGCCCAGTGCCTCGTCCCGGGCCTCCTCGCGGCTCCTTAGCATCTCCACGGCCCTGGAGATGATGTCCCTGACGCTGTCCATGGTATCTGCTACGCTGAAGCCCTACATATTCTATGGGGGCGAATAGACGTGCACCTCGGGTCTGGAGGGCAGGTAGCCGGGGGCGTAATCGTGGCTCCTCCCCACATATGTGACCCTCTGCTTTCCCCTGGTGAACTCCTCCAGGGTCTTCAGCTTGAACCTCTGGAAGTTTATGCCGGGGGTCTCGTAGTGCATGGGCACGGTCACCCTGGGGTCGATGAGGGCTGCGTTCTCCTCCGCCAGGACGACGTCCGAGCCCGTGCCTATGAAGAGCACGTCCGTGGCCCCGATCTCCGTGAGCTGGGCCACTGTGAGGTTGTGGCCGAGGTCGCCTGCATGGGTGAACCTGACGCCGTCGAGTTCGATGCACCAGACGACGTTGGAGCCGAGCCTGCTCCCTCGGGCGTCGTCGTGGTGGCACGGTACCCCCTTCAGGCGGACGCCCATGTACTCGGCCTCGGCTGGCTCAGAGAAGACCCTGGCGTCTCCGAAGAGGCTGAGGCCGCTGGCGTGGTCGCCGTGGCCGTGGCTCACCGTCACGATGTCGGCCCTGAACACCGGGACGGGCAGCCCCAGGCTGACGCCGTTGTGGGGATCGGTGGCCACCGTTGCCGAGCCCTCCAGCTGGAAGAGGCTGTGCCCGTGCCACGTGACGGTGACCATACGTGTTGAAGTGGGTGCGCATCGTTTAAGTCTGTATCGAGGTGGTCACGTGATGTTACTTACATTTAAATAGGTTTCAGCCTCGAAGGTCCCAGGGTAACTGGATGAGCCAATGCAGTGACATCAGATTCGACACGGCGGCGCTTGAGAGGATAGTGGAAGAGCCCTGGTGGGTCCTGGAAAACGAGGAGGAGTTCTGGTCCGTCTACCCGGCCCAGAGGTACACCCGTGACTGGGCCCGGGCCGTGAACTACGAGATAGACTACGGTGACTGGCGGCGAAGGATCAACGAGTGGTCACAGCTGTCTGAGGATGAGAGGCGCGCCAGCAGTCTCCTCAGGATCACCGAGACCATCGTGGGGGCCCGAGAACGCTTCCTACGGGACGCCATACCCCACATCCTTGGCTACCTCCCCAAGGCCACGGTGCTGGACGTGGGGGTCTACTTCACCGCCTTCATCAGGCCCAGAGCCTTCGCCAAGGGGGAGATTGTGTTCAACGTGGCCGCCACTTACTGGAAGGGCAACCCGGACAACATACTGAACACCATGGTCCACGAAGTCTTCCACGCAGGCTACAGTTACTGGCTCGGAGACGACGAGGACGAAGGCCTACAGGAGAAGATACTTCGCAACATCCACAGCGAGGGCTCCGCCACATACGCGGCTTACACGGCCAGGCACCTGTTCCCAGCCCCCGACGACAAAGACTTCCAGATGCTTGAGGACCCTGGGACTGTGAGAAGGCACCTGAGCCAGGTGAACCTGATCCTGCGGGCCGCCTCCGAGAAGCCTGAGGCTGAGGTGGAGAAGACGATGTGGGACGTGGGCGTCACCGGCAGGGCCTTCTACACGGTGGGGGCCCACATGTGCAGGGTCATCGAGGAGGAGTTGGGCCGGGACGCTCTGGTGTCCACCTTCAAGGCCGGCCCCGCGGCCTTCGCGGAACTCTACAACGGGGCCGCCGAGCCCGGCCTCAGGCTCAACCTGTCGCCTCGAGGCACCTCTTGAGCTCGGCCAGCGTTATGTTTCCCCCGCTGAGCACCAGGGCCACCCTCCTGCCCTTCAGCTCGTCGCGCATCTTGAGGGCCGCCGCCAGCGGCGCCGCCCCGGCGCCCTCTGCCACTGTCCTGCAGTGCTCCAGGTAGAGCCTGACGCCGCGCCTCATCTCGTCCTCCGAGACGAGGGTGAACTCGTCGACCCAGTCCCTCAGTATACCCAGGGGAAGCTGGAATGTCTGGCGCGTTGCGAGGCCGTCCGCCATGGTGCTCACAGGCCCCGTGGACTCCAGGGCGCCGCTGCGCCAGCTCCTGTACACGCTGGGCGCGTTCTCCGCCTGAACAGCGATCACCCTGATCTCCGGCTTGATGCTCTTCACCGCTATTGCTGTGCCGCCGCACCCGGTGCCTGCCCCCACGGGGCTTATCACCGTGTCTATCGTCGGCTCCTGCTGCATTATCTCCAGCCCGATGGTGCCGACGCCGGCTATGAGGAGGGGCTCATCCCCGCTGCTGATGAACTTGTAGCCGTGGGCTTCCGCTAGCCGCTCCGCGTTGGCCTTGGCCTCCTCGAAGTCGCGGCCGTGCTCCACGATCTCGGCTCCGTGGCTCCTGATGGCGGCCACCTTGTCGGGGTTGGCGCCCACGGGGACGCACACGTGGGCCTTGACGCCGAAGAGGCTGCACGCGAGGGCTATGCTCTGGCCGTGGTTGCCCGTGCTGGCGGTGACGACGCCGCGTGCCCTCTCCTCGGGCTCCAGCCTGCTCACCAGGTTGATGCCTCCCCGTATCTTGAAGGCCCCCGTGGGGTTGTGGTTCTCGTGCTTCACGTAGGCCGTGAACCCCAGGAGCCTGTTGAGGGTGGGGTACGTGTAGAGCGGCGTCGCGGGCAGGTAGGGCCTTATGCGCCTCTGGGCGTCCAGGATGTCCACTATCGTGGGCTGTTTCATGTGTTTCCAGTGGCGCCGGGCGTTTATCGGGTTATCGGTGGCCCCGCGGGTGGGCGATCGCCCGTATCATAGATATACCTCCGTCTGATCCAAGTCTTGTAGTGAGCCGCGGGTTGGTGGACAGGAAGAGCGGGCGCGCAGGCGCCTCCGACGTACACAAAGGTGGGGGGCGGGGCCTCCAGAGGGAGAGGCAGCTGCGGAGGAGCCTGGAGGTCCTCCACTCCAGCGCCGTGGACCTCATCGAGGCCAAGTCCATCGACGAGGTCTACGCCACGTGCATCGACGTGGCAGACACGATCCTGGGCGGCGTCGACGGCACGATAGGGGTCGTGGAGGGCGACGACCTGGTCTTCAGGTACATCACGCGGAGCCTGAGGGACGGCTACGCCGGGTTCAGCATACCTCTGAACGGCAGCGGGGTCGTCAACAGGGCCCTCAGGGAGAAGGCCGCCGTCTACGTCCCGGACGTGTCCAAGGTCGACGAGTACGTGAAGCCGGGCGGACTCAAGGAGGACGTGAGGTACATGTCGGAGCTGGCCGTCCCCATCATGGTCGACGACGAGCCGGTGGCCGCCATCAACTTCGAGTCCGTGAAGGTCGACGGGTTCGACGGCCAGGCCCGCAAGCTGCTGGAGATGCTGGGACTCTACGCGGCGACGGCCATCCGCCACCTCAGGATACTCGAGGAGGAGAGGAGGCGGGCCGCCAAGCTGGAGGCCCTCCACAGGGTCGCGTTCCAGCTCTCGGAGGCGGGGACGCCTGATGAGGTCTTCAGGATAGCCACGGCGCTGGTCAAGCGCGACTTCGGGTTCGAGTGGGTGGGCGCGGGGACCGTTGAGGGCGAGTGGTTGAGGTACGTGTACTATCTTGGCACGAGCATCGGCGGGTCCGATAGGATACACCTGAGCCAGAGGAGCATCATGGTGAGGGCCGTGAAGACGGGTGAAACCCAGGTGGTGAGGGACGCGAGGCTGGACCCCGACTACTTGCTGCTGAGCAGCGTCGATCAGCCCTTCCTCTCTGAGCTGGTCGTGCCCGTCAATGTCGACGGAGAGGTGAGAGCCGTGATAAACGTGGAGAGCACCAGGCTGGACGCGTTCACGGAGGCCGACCGCAGCCTCCTGGAGCTGCTGGCGCTCCACGTCTCTTCGTCGCTGGGCCGCCTGACCAGGGTGGAGGACCTGGAGAGGCAGGTGGCCGTGAAGACTGGTGAGCTGCTGGACGCGGAGAGGCTGGCGGCCGTCGGCAGGGTTGCCTCCATGGTGGCACACGACCTGAGGAGCCCCCTGCAGTCCATCAGGAACGCGGCGTACCTGGTGAAGCGTGAGCCCTCCAAGGCCATGGAGTTCTGCCCACTCATCGATGAGAGCGTCGCCTACGCGTCCAAGATAGTGGAGGACCTGCGGGACGCGACGGCGCCCATCCAGCTGAAGAGGATGCCCGTGAACCTCGTGGACGTGGTCACCGCGTCCCTGGACGCCGTGGAGGTGCCAGGGGGCATCGAGGTCCACAGGAAACTGGGTGACGGGTTCCTGGCCGCAAGCGTGGACCCTGTGAGGCTGAGGAGGGCCCTGGAGAACCTGGTGAAGAACGCCGTTGAGGCCATGCCCGGGGGAGGCGCCCTGACGGTGAAGCTGACGCGTGTGGGGGACGAGGCCGTGATATCCGTGGGGGACACGGGCAAGGGCATCCCGGAGGAGTATCTGCCCAAGGTGTTCAAGCCCTTCTTCAGCACCAAGCCCCGTGGGACGGGGCTGGGGCTGGCCATAGCTAAGCAGAGCGTGGAGGCCCACGGCGGCACAATAGAGTTAGAGTCTGTGCAGGGCGTGGGGACCGTGTTCACGGTGAGGCTGCCGCTCGGCGGCTAGCCTCTAGGGCTCCAGGTTTAAGCCGCCGTCCCTCAGCCTTCTGAGCATGTAGCCTAGGCCGAGGGCCGCGTAGGCGTACAGGGCCGCGTAGAGAAGCGCGTCGAGGGGTGCCATGGGGTAGCCGAGGGGCCACCGTTTTAGTGTTTGATGGGGCGGTGATCTGTGTCACCGGTCCATGGATGATGTTTTATCCTGTTCAGCCCCCTCTTCTCCCGGTGTCAAAGTTGAGTGAGAAGGGAGTCTTGAGCAGGTTCTGGCTGTACGAGTTGACGAGGCCGGACTTCGAGGACTGGCTGGAGAACGAGCCGTGTCCAGTCGCCGTGATAGGCATAGGCAGCATAGAGCAGCATGGGCCGCATCTGCCCCTGGGCATGGACTCGCTGGCCATCAGGGAGTACGTGCACGAGGTGGCGAGGCGGACGAACAGTGTAGCCGTGCACCCTTGCTGGCCTGGGTTCAGCCCCCACCACATGGGGTTCCCGGGCACCATCACGTTCAGCTGGGAGACCCTGATGGCTGTGCTCATGGACACGATCGGCAGCCTCGCACACCACGGCGTGAAGCGGTTCGTGATCATGAACGGGCACGGCGGCAACACCCAGATAATGAACCTGGTGGTCCAGCAGGCGAAGAGGGAGTTCGATGTCATGGTGTCGGCGCCCACGGGGCCCAGCGGCACGGAGCTGGCGAAGCAGCTGGCCGACAAGCAGAAGAGGCACTGGGACGTGCACAGCGGCCCATCGGAGACGGGGACAGCCCTGGCCCTGTTCCCTGAGCTCGTGGAGATGGGGCGGCTGGACGACTGGGAGGTCACCCTGAAGCTGGACCCCAAGCTGATGAAGTTCCTGGACCCCGACAGGAAGGACTACGAGTTGGTGAGCCAGGTGTACGGCGCCTGCGGCCAGCCGGACACGGACGACTTCACGTCCAGCGGCGTCTACGGGAAGAACGATCCCAGGGACGCGGACGCCGAGGAGTCCAAGAAGCGGTTCGAGGAGCGGGTCGCCTTCGTCGCTGAGTTCATAAGGGTGTGGAAGACGATCCTGACGCCCAAGGCGTTCCAGTAACCTCCTTCTTTTGGCTCATACGCATCACATTTTTTATAGGTCTCTCACAATGGGGTTAATCGACAACTTCTGGTGAATAAAATGGTCAAGCCTATCTGGATCGCCAGGGACCAGTCGGCCTGCTCGGGTTGCAGACGCTGCGAGCTGGCGTGCAGCATGCACCACGAGGGCTGGATGTGGCCCGAGGCGTCACGCGTAAGAGTGTTCATGCCGTTCCCGGGCCTGGAGGTGGCTCACCTGTGCGCACAGTGCCAGGACTACCCATGCGTGGCCTCATGCCCGGTGCAAGCGCTGAGCACCGACCCCAACACAGGTGCGGTGCTGGTGGACAGGGAGAAGTGCACAAGCTGCGGCGCGTGCATCCGGGCGTGCCCCGGGATGGTACCCTTCCTGCACCCGGGCGACAATAAGGCAACGATATGCGATCTCTGCGGCGGAGAGCCCAAGTGCGTGGAAGTCTGCACCGAGGCAGGGTACAACGCGTTGACGCTGACGAATGAGGGGCCAAACATCCATAAGAAGCTCTACAGCAGGCACCCAGTCGAGGTGGCCAAGGATTTAGCTATAAAGTTCTTCGGCGAGAAGGGCGAGGAGGTAATCGAGTAATGCCGGGCGGTTACGCGGGTAAATGGCTCGAGGTGGACCTATCCAAGGACAGGATCGAGAAGGTCACCTACAGCGACAAGACCCTTGAGCAGTACTTCGGTGGCAGGGGCCTCGCCGCCAAGGTCCTGTGGGACATGGTGGGCGAGAAGTGGGCGGACCTTGACCCCCTCTCGCCTGAGAGCCCGCTGATGGTCTTCACGGGGCCGATGACGGGCATCTACCCTGGCTCAAGGATATGCGTGAGCGGCAAGAGCCCCCTAAGCATGGGCACCGTGGGCAGCACCGCGGCCACCGAGTTCGCCAACGAGGTGAGGCAGGCTGGCTACGATGGTGTCACCTTCACGGGCAAGGCGGACAAGCCGGTCTACCTGCTCATCACTGATGACGGCGTGGAGATCAGGGACGCCGGTCACCTGTGGGGCCTCAACGGAGAGAAGACGTTGATCAAGCTGAACAAGGAGGTCACGGCTGAGCTGCAGAAGCGGAAGCCCGATGTTGGACTGTGGAAGGAGCCGGGCATGATCTACATCGGCCCAGCCGGGGAGAACCTGGTCCGGAACGCGGCTGTCATGGCGAAGATATGCCACGCCGCCGGCTACGGCGGCTACGGCAGCCTCATGGGCAGCAAGAACCTGAAGGCCGTCGTCGCCAAGGGCCGAGGAGGCACCCCCAAGGTGAACGCCCCGGAGGCTGTGAAGCTCCTCTGGAGGAAGACCCACCAGCTTCTCATCAAGGACACCCAGTTCAGGCGCCACGGCACCGGGTACGCCGGGTACGAGGTGGGCGCTAAGACCAGCTCCGAGCCTATCAGGAACTGGCAGGAGGAGTGGCACGACGAGAAGAGCTACGCGGGCCCCAGGTTCGAGGACCGCTTCTGGGTCAAGAAGAAGTGGGCCGACTTCAACTGCACAACCAACTGCATGAAGGTCAGCTGCATCAAGACCGGAAAGTGGAAGGGCGACATCACTGACATGCCCGACTACGAGCTACAGGCTTACTGCGGAACAAACTTCGGGGTCTTCGACCCCGAGGCCAACATCCACCTTAGCGCTCTCGCCGACCAACTGGGCCACAGCGGCATCAACGGCCCCAACACCGCCGCCTTCGCCGTGGAGCTCCACCAGCGGGGCGTCCTCAAGGACAGCGACTTCGGCTTCAAGCCCAGGTGGGGCGACCCGGACACCTTCGACAGGATACTCAGGATGATGGCGAAGCGGGAGAAGATAGGCGACGTGCTGGCGGAGGGCACGTACAGGGCCGCACTGAAGATAGCCGAGATGAGGGGCAGGAAGCCCGAGGAGCTCCTCAAATACGCGGTCCACGTGAAGGGCATCGAGATCGGGGCCCACGGGACGCGGAGCGACGCGGACTACACCCACGACATCAGCTACGCCGCCAACGTCCAGGGCGGAGACCACACCAGCACCAGCACCGACGGGTACAGCGACATGAGCGGCGCCGTCTTCGCCGACAGCGGCGTCTTCTGCGACTTCTGCACGGGTGTACCCAAGGCACTCATCTTCGACTTCGCCAAGGCTGTGACCGGGTTCACGATTTCGGTGGAGAGCTGGCAGCGGGTGACGGGCCCCAGGATCGTGACGCTGCAGAGGGCGCTCCTCCTGCTTGGCGGGCCGGACCTCAAGTGGACGCCGGTTAAGGACGACGACAACCCGCCAAGGTTCTACGAGCCCCTGCCCAGCGGGCCCTACAAGGGCAGGGTCACGGACAGGAAGCTCGTTGATAAGAAGCTGCAGGCCTACAACGAGACCCTTGGCTGGGACGAGCGGGGCGTCCCCACGAAGGAGACGCTGAAGAAGCTGGACCTGGTCTTCCTTGAGAAGAGCATGGCCGGGCTAAGGTAGACCCCACTTTCTTTTTTACCGGCCGCCCCCCTCGCTCATCGGTGATTAATATGCGAGGACCGGGCGGCGAGCCCAGGGTTCGCCCTTGTTAACTGGTGAGCCCCAGCTTCCTCTCTAGTCGGCGGACGTACTCTGGGGCCGTCCTGAGGCCCTTTATGAGCCACGTGAGGCTGAGGGTGCCCGCCGCCAGGAGGAAGCCTAGGACGCCCAGCACGAATGTGGGGCCGCCCTCCGTGACGGCGAGGTAGGCCATGTATCCCCACATGACGAGGAAGAGGAGGTTGAAGGCTATGGCGAGCCTGAGGAGGTTGGTGACGGTGGGGTGGACGCTGCCGGCCTGGGACTCCCTGGCGGCCTCGACGTAGCCGTCGGCGCCCGGGGGGGCCTCCGCGGCTGATCTTAGGGCGTTGACGGCCGCGGCGCCGAGGGGCGTGGGCCTGTACCTGCGCTCCTGGTCCTTCTCGAGGAGGCCCTCCAGCTGCTTGAGGTGGTAGTTGAGGTTGCCGGTGGTCATGTTGAGTTCGCCCAGTATCTGGGTGTAGGTGGCGCCCTGGTCCCTGGCTGCTATGCGGAGTATCTCTCTTCTCTCTGCTGCGGCGAGGGCCTGGAAGAGGGCCTCCTCCAGCTCGTCTTTTGGCGTCTTCACGTGTTTTCCTGTCTCTTTTGGGCTAGAAAAGGGTTTTTGACTGGGGTCCCAGTCACTGGCTTACGGCTTGGGCGCATAGGACGGCTGCGATGAAGCCGTGGTAGGCGGTTATGTAGTCGGGTGCTGTGAGTTCGATGGTCTTACCGTCGAGGCGCCTGGCGCCCGGGATGAAGGCGGCCGCGTCGGCGCGTGCGGCGTCTGTGAACCTTATGGTGTAGGTGACGGGCGTCGCGTAGGTGATGGGCTTTATGCGTCTGTGCTTCTTCATGGCCTTGGCGGCTGTGTCCTTGATGAGCTGCCGCGCCTTCTCGGGGTGGAGGCATATGGCTGCCCTGCGGCCTATGGCTGTCTTGACGACGGCTGTCTCTATGTCGGGGCTGAGTTGCTTTGCCTCGGCTGCGACGGCCTGGTCGCCGGAGACCATGATGAGGGGGACGCCGTGGTGGCCTGCGATGCCTGCGTTCATGGCGGTTTCTCCGGATTCGACGCCGTTGATGTGTAGGGATTCGATGCTGGCTCCGCTGTAGGTGTGGCTTAGGACGCCAGTGAGTGTGCCTTTCTTGCTGTGGTAGCCGATGAATATGCAGGCGTCGTAGGTGGCGTCTAGGGCGGCGGTCTGGCTCTGCGGCTTGGGTGTGCCGCGGACGAGTGTTGCCGCCTGGTTGAGGTCCTCGGGGTTTATGTTGTTCATGCCTCCGTGGACGTCGCAGACGGTGATCTCGGCGGGTCCGGCTGCCAGGACGCCCTCGATGCAGGCGTTCACGTCCCTGACCATCAGGGATCGCCCCTTCTCGTAGTCGGGCTGGTCGCGGCTTGTCATGGTTGTGTCGGTGATGCCGCTGATGCCCTCCATGTCGACGCTGATGAATACCTTCATCTTGATCGATCAGTAATCCGTGGCTCGACTGTTAACATTTGGGGTTTCACGTGGGGGCTAGTTGTTTGGCTGGGTACCCTATTTTTAGGAGGTTTTTTCCTCCTAAAAATGGTACCCCCCTACCTTTTTTCGTATCGGCTCCGGGGCGTCTAGGCTTTCAGGGGTCCGGCCACTGGGTGCACCGTGCACAATTCTTGGTGGTAAAAAAAGGGGGTTATTTCTTGGCTTTCCTGAGGATGGCCTTGATGGTTTTTACGATGGTCTCGGCTTCGCCGGGTTGGAGGAACTCGGGGTTGATGGTCAGCTTGCCGCGGGGCTCCTTGAGGATGAAGGCGGGCTCGTTGAGGACCTCTATGCTGGGGTCGCCGTCGCGGAGCTTGGTGGTGAGGTCTCCGCTGGTGATGTGTGTGGTGTGGGGGTCGAGGTTGAGGGTGCAGACGGGGACCATGGGGTGGTCGTCCTCGACGGTGGAGTGGTGGTCGATGCCGGCCTCGACGCCGGGTGCGCCCTTGAACTGGTCCCTGATCCACTCTGCCTTGGCGAGCCACTCAGCGTACTTCTGCTCCTCATCTTCTTCCAGGTATAGGTTGAGGGCGGTGACGAAGCCGACGATGGTCTCGCGGCTCATCTTGGAGGCTCTGCCTACGCCGTGGAAGGGGTAGGCTTGGAGGTGGGCGAGTTTGATGAGGTCGGCTCGGCCTGCGAGGATGCCCGAGTTGTTGGGGCCTGCGATGTACTTGCCTCCGCTGAATACTACGAGGTCGGCCCCCGCCTTGGTGTAGCGTGTGAGGTTTCGTCTGGGGGGCAGCTCGGCTGCGGCGTCCACGATGACGGGTGTGCCGGTGCCGTGGGCGACCCGGATGACTGTTTCGAGGGGTAGGGCGTTGGCGGCTGATCGTACGGTGTAGTAGTAGGCGGCGGTGTCCTTGTCGTAGGCTTTCCTGAGGGCCTGCTCGTTGGGGTCGGCCTCTGTGAAGGTGCCTCCGGCGCACTCGACGGCGTGGTCGTAGACGTTGCGGTTGTTGCGCTGGACGATGAAGCGGGTCTTGAGGCCCTCAGTGTGCATGGGGAGCTTCTTGACGAGGGGCGTCCATGTTTCGAGTTGGAGGGGGTCGTACTTTTCGAGGGGTGTGCCCTTCATGATGCAGGCGGCCGCGGCGAGGGTTATGGCGTTGTTGGCTCCGGCTGTGGGTAGGCCGGCCTCGGCTCCGGTGGCTTGGGCGATGGCTCTGCCTGCCCACTGCTGGAGCTCGGGTATCTGGACGAAGGACTTGGAGGCGCGCTGCATGGCCTTGTATACGCGTGGGTCGGCTATTGATCCGCCTAGCCTGGTGAGGCATGTGGCGGCGTTGATGACTCTTCTTATTCCCATCTGCTTGTAGGGGTTTCTCATGGCTGTGTTGTTGCTGTGTGGGCTTATAACGGCTAGCCTGTTAGAACGGGAAAAAAATTCCATCTTTTGCTTCGTGCTTTTGCGTGTGTTGTCCTGTGGGAGAACGATGATAAGCGAGCCCCATGGATTATACAACCTTCGATGTACCGTTCACGTTTTAGCTAGGTCCCAGGGGTCCACCCGGGACAGCCCCGTCACGCGATCATATGAGTGGTCGCTGCTCAGGACCAAGCCGTCGCGGCCCAGAGCCGTGGCGGCGTGGTACCCGTCGAAGGGGCTCAGCCCGTAATGCTTCACGAGCACGAACGCCCTCAGGCACACCTCGGGCGTCACCGGGACCCACTCCAGGTTCCTTATCCGGCTTAGCGCGTTGGCCGCCTCCACCATCTCGCCCCGCAGCCCCTGGTTGTAGAGCCAGAACAGTATCTCCTGGATGGTTGCCGTGGATGAGTAGACGCCCTCAATGACACCGCCCTCCACGTCCCTCAGCACCCGTTCTGAGACGGCGGCGAGCCTGTCGCCCCTCTTGAACAGGGGGATGAGGAGGTCGGCCTCGACTAGCAGCCGCGCTCACCCCGATCCTTGGAGGCGTCGCGCGCCGCGGCCTCGAGGGCCTCCGCCTTGATCTCCGCCACGGTCTTCCCCGTGTCTACCTGGATCCTCTTCAGCGCCTCGATGGGGTCCCTGGGCCGGGGCAGGAGGATGATCTGGTCCCCCAGGTCGATGTAGGTCACCTCGTCCCCCTCCTGTAGCCCGTACTTCTCGCGTAGGTCCTTGGGTATGGTGGTCTGCCCCTGCCTCGTGACCCTGGACTCGTACAGCAACGCGCCGAATCTCCAATCTATTGATGAAAATTATTAACTAATAAGCGTTCCCATTAAAACCTACGCTGAAATAATGAAATTAACCTATGCCTAAGGGGCGAGACCCTAAAAATTTGGTTCCATTCCTGGGAGGTGTCGGCTGCGCTCACGTATTGTCCTGTGTCAGGACGGTTTCCGGCCCTTTCTGTCCTGCGGGAGGACAATTACAGCGATTACTGGTTCGCGCAGGCGGAGAAACGTATTTAGGCTCTCAATTCTACCCAGATGCAGGCCATGACCGTAACCATGCCCGAGAAGGACGTGAGCATCATCGTGGACAAGCTCGACCAGGTCAGGCTCGGAGGGAGATCAGGGAAGGCGCCACCAAGACCCTCGCGGAGCTCATGATGTCGTAGTCATCGGCCTGGTTGTGGTTGCGGCTCTAGGAGCCAGTCGAGGATGGGCTTTATCGTTACTTTGACGCCGTTTACGGTGGCCTCGTCCGGGGGGCCGCCTGTGAGTATGGTTGCTTTCTCGGCCTTGAGCTCTGACGCGCATCTCGCGAGTCCGCGGGTCTCACGGTTGAACGTCTTGGGATCCGCTATGTCCCATGCGACCTGTATGGCCTCCTGGACCGCGTTTCCCCTCCGGATGATGAAGTCGGTCTCCGCTCCGTTCTGGTTCTTCCAGTAGTTGATCTCGGTTACGCCTGTCCTTCTCCGCTTTAGCTCGTGGAGGACGATGGTTTCGGCTAGCCTGCCCGTGTCTGTCCTGCCTTGGAGCGCGTACACGAAGCCCGTGTCGCCGGGGTAGGCCTTCCTTGGGTACTGGTCCCGGGCTTTGATGTTGCGTGAGTATATGCGCGTGTAGTGGATGAGGTAGCTTGACTCCGTGTAGTGCTCCAGAGCGAGTATCCTGTCCTTGCCTATGCGGTGTCCCAGGGACTTCAGGTGCTGCAGCGTCTTTGAGGCCGAGAACGTGGGCGTCTGGAGGACGTACTCTGTGAAGGCCCTGACGGTGGTCAGGTCGATGCCCGAGGCCTCGGCGACGTCCAGCCCCACGATGTCCCTCAGGTAGGTGCCCAGTATCGTCACCTTCTCGGTCTCGTCCGGGGTTAGGGTCACCTCGGGGAACCCGCCGAGCCTCAGGTAGTCTTGGAAGGCTTTTTCGAGTCTGCCTCTGCCCGCGGTGGTGGTGTCCACGGCGACCTTCTTGAAGGCCAGGTACTCGCGGAAGGAGAGGGGGTAGAGCTCCACCGGGAGAACGCGGCCCCGCAGCGGTTTGCTTGGTGATGCCAGGGTGCTGCGTGACGAGGTTACTATCAGTCTGAGGCGGTCTTTCAGTAGCTCGTGGGTTCTGGCCAGCCAGCCCTCGTGGTCGGGGGCCGCTGTCACCTCGTCGAGTAGGAGGGTGCCCTCGTCGCCGAACCATTTGAGGGCCTCGTCCAGTGGCTGGGGGGATTGTCTGAGGCGTGTGTCCTCCAGGTTGATGTAGGCGGTTTTCTCGGTTCTCTGGGCGAGCCGCTGCCGGAGGAGCATGAGTAGGCTTGATTTGCCGCTGCGCCTGATTCCTGTGATGCCGACGATCTTCCTCTGTGATGCCTCTATGATCGCGTCCAGGTCCACGTCTCGCGGGATTAGCTGTCTTCGGGCCGCGTAGGTGTCCCACTCCTGGAATACGTCCGGGGCGCTCATGTATTGTCCTGTGGCAGGACGGTTTATAACCTTTATTGTCCTGCGGCAGGACGATATCGGTTGAATCCTGTCCTCCTGCAGGACGATTTCAGTGGCATGGGGGGTGTGGGCGCTGTCCTTTAGGTGGAGCGTGGGCTGTCGCGGGTTCTCCTTATGGTCTCGTTTATGAAGCCCTCTGGGACGGTGTGCTCTCTTTTCTCTAGGCTGGCCA
>CAZAKG010000040.1:0-19334 GCA_964485755.1 uncultured Candidatus Bathyarchaeia archaeon
CGGAGTACCTGAAGCACGGGGACGCACTCAGCCTGGACGTGGGCGTCAGGGTAGGGACAGGGTACTGCAGCGACATGGGCCGTAACTGGCACGTAACCTGGGAGAAAGGGACCGAGGAATACATGGACCGCGCCATGCAGGCCCAGGTGGAGGGCATCAAGAGCATCAGGGAGGGCGTCACAGGCAACCAGGTGCTGAGTAAGGCCAACGAGATCAACGCCGAGCTGGGGTTCGAGCCCATGCCGCGTACAGGACACCAGATAGGGCTGGACGTCCACGACTACACGATGCCCCACGCCACCAACTTCGGGGAGATAGAGGAGGACAACCTGCCGCTGAAGGCTGGAATGACCCTCACATACGAGCCTCAGAGGAGAGACCCCAAGACAGGCTACAAGGGCCACATAGAGGACGTCGTGCTGGTCACCAAGGGCAACCCGGTGTGCCTGAACCAGATGCCCTACAGGGTCACCTGGTAGCTATTCCCCTGCGATGGACCTGAGGTAGCCCCTGATCTCCCCTATACTCTCCAGGTACCCCTGGAACTCCTCGTCGCTCATCCTGATCAGGTTACCGTACCAAAGAATCTTGTTCAGCTGAAGAGGGTTCATTGGCCCGAGCTTCATGAAGAAGCCGCTGAAGCTGCACGTCTCACAGACCTCGTATCGGTTAGGGGGGCTACTCAACGTGGACTGGTAGCGCCTGTCCAGCTCCTCCAGTCTTAACGCGTTCTCTTTACCCGGCTCTACGGGGACACTCATCTCCTTCAACCCGAAAAGGACATTCATGAACCTGTTGACGGGCTTCTCCTCGATCACGTCGTCGCTGTAGATGAACGTGTCAGCCGGAACGCTGTAGTAGCTCTCGATCATGTGGCCGTTACGCCTCTCATAGCTCAGCTCAACGACGCCGGCGTCCTGGAGCTTGTTCATGTGGTGGTATATGTTCTGAGGCGTCAGCCTCAGCTGATCAGCGATCTCCTTCACGGTCATAGGGCTGTCCCTGAGCATGAACACGACGCGTCTGCGCGTCTCGTCCTCAAGCAGCTTGAAGGCGTCTCTGCTGATCGCCTGGATCATCTTAGGTTCTCCGTCCATTGTCAATCACTAATAAAATGATTGTTTTAATATTAAAACATTGTTTACATATTAAAGCGATGTAGTTATAAACTTGCAGGTCCTGTTACAAATTAGGAGTCTGTTTGAATCAAACCTAACAGTAACTCCTAGGTGTGAAAGATATGGACGCACGTGAAGAAAACGGGACTATCCTCGCCATCGACGTAAACACCAAATCAACTAAAGCGGTTCTATTCAAGAAAACCGACGGAAAATACGGTATAGTCGGCACAGGTGAGGCCCCAACAACAGTAGAAGCTCCGGAGCTGGACGTCACAGTGGGCGTGCTCAACGCCATAGCCGAGATAGAGTCCAAGACCGGTGAGAGCCTGATACGGTCCGGGAGGCCGACGCCATCCGTATCTCTAGTATGTTCAAGCAGCGCCAGCGGGGGCTTACACATGGTGGTGGCGGGACTCATCAAGAGTATCTCCGCCGAGAGCGCCCAGAGGGCCGCCCTAGGGGCGGGCGCCCTGCTCATGGACCAGTTCGCCATGGACGATAACAGGCCACCCTACGCGAAGGTCTCGGCTCTGAGAAGCCTCAAGCCGGACATCCTGCTGCTGGCGGGCGGCATCGACGGCGGCGCAAAAAACCAGGTTCTGGACATGGCCAAGATCATCAAGGACTCGGACGTGGAGCCCAGGTACGGGGCAGAGTACCAGCTGCCTCTGATCTACGCAGGCAACGTGGAGATCAGGGACGAGGTCACGGGAATACTGGACGAGGACGCCTACGCAACCAAGACAGTGGATAACGTGAGGCCCTTCATCGACAGGGAGAACCTGGGGCCCGCACGGGAGGGCATCTACGACGCCTACATGGAGCACGTCATCATCCACTCGCCCGGCTACGGAAAGCTACGGGAGTGGACCAGCGAAAGGATCATACCCACCCAGGCCACGATAGGTAAGATCATCTACGCCTACGCCCAGCACAGAGGAATCAACCTATTAGCCGTGGATGTGGGTGGGGAGACCACCGACGTGTACTCCGTTTACAACGGCGTATTCAACAGGTCTCTGAACGCCGGCGTCGGGCTCACCTACGGCATAAGCAACGTGGTCAAGGAGGCCGGCATCGCCAACGTGCAGAGGTGGCTGCCCCCCACCATGGACGAGCGGACCCTGAGGAACACAGTGGGGAACATGCTCGTGCATCAGCCCCAGAGCCACACGAAGGACGAGGAGCTGATCCAAGCAGCTGTGGCCAGGGAGGCCATAAGGCTCGGCGTCGAGCAGCACAAGGAGATAGCCAGCCGCCTCAAGGGGGTCCAACTTGATAGAAACCTGTCCGACCTGTTCAACCAGGCCCTCGAGCCCACATACATCAATATGATGAGGACCCACGCCATCATAGGCAAGGGAGATGTATTCAGAGCGCAGGGCTACGAGCAGTCAGCCATGATACTCATCGACTCCCTGCAGCCAGAGAGCTTCACCGAGCTCTACGTGGACGACTCAAGCGTCATGGCACAGATCGGTAGCCTCCACGGCCGCGACCAGAGCTCAGCAGTAGACCTGTTCCTGAACAGATGCATCAAGAGCCTGGGCACAGTGGTGGCCCCTCGGGGAAAGATGAGGGATGGCGAAGAAGCCCTCAAGGTGATAGTGACAGATCAGACTGGCGCCGAAGTACAGCACACGGTAAGATACGGGGTGATCAGGGTGATGCCCCTCAGAGACGACTCAACCGTGGACATCACTGTGCAGCCCCTCAAGATGGACATCGGCGCGGGCAGAGGCAAACCCGCCACGAGGAAGGTGGCGGGAGGCGTCCTAGGCGTCATATTTGACGCCAGAGGCAGGCCCCTTGAGCGCCCTAACAAGCCGCTGACTCTCATCGAGCCGACGCGTCAATCGACCGCTTCACCGGAGGGACAACGATGAAAACCTCCCTCATAAGGAAGGAGCGCCGCAGCCCTGTGCGCGGAGAGGTGCTGGTAAAAGTCGGCGACGTTGTGAATCCCGACACCCTCATTGCTAGGTGCCTCGTGCCCAACCCCGACATCCGGGAGCTGAAGGTGTACAGCTACTTGGGCGTCGACCCAGAGCAGGCGAGGGACTACATGCTCAAGGGTGAGGGCGACGCCGTGGACAAGGACGAGGTGATCGCAATCAAGAGGAGCTTCTTCGGGCGGCAGACCAAGGTGGCCCGCTCACCCCTGGACGGTGTCATCGAGTCCTTCGCGTACAGGTCCGGCAGAGCCCTCATCAGGGGTAACCCGCTGCCCGTCGAGGTCGTCGCCCACGTCCCGGGTAAGGTGGCTGAGGTCATAGAAGGCGAGGGCGCGGTCGTCGAGGCCAACGGCTTCAGGGTCGAGGGCGTGTTCGGCGTGGGCGGGGAGGCGAGGGGAGCCATCACTATGGCCGCGGAAGACCCAGACGCGCCTCTGACCTCCTCAGACATAAAGGAATCCTACGGCGGATCGGTGGTCGTCGGCGGCTCACTGGTGACGCTGGACGCCCTGAAGGCCGCCCAGAAGGCCGGCGTAAAAGGCGTCGTGGCCGGAGGCGTGGACCAGAAGGACCTAACATACTTCCTGGGCCGAGAGATAGGCCTGGGTATAACGGGACACGAGGAACTGGGGCTGACCCTCATACTGCTGGGCGGCTTCGGGGTGAACCCCATCGACCAGAAAGTATTCGAGTTCTTCAGGGAGGTTGAGGGTAGACTAGCGTGCCTAGACGGGACGACCCAGATCAGGTCAAGAGTACTTAGGCCCGAGATCATCGTCCCTGACCAGTAGCTCCCACATTTTTTCCTCTCCACGAAACCTCTATAACCCTTACAGCCGCTCATATTGCTGTGTCTCGGTTTGACTGTTGACGTAGTAATCAAGGACGGTCTGCTAGTAACGCCCTCCGGGATATTGGAGGGCTCCCTAGTCATCGATGAAGGCAAGATAATTGGGATGATCAGGTCCGGCGAGCCTAAGGCCGACAAGGTCATCGACGCCTCCGGGAAGATGGTGCTCCCGGGGATGATCGATATGCATGTCCACCTGAGGGACCGGGGTTTCCCTGAGCGCGAGAACTTCGAGTCAGGGACCAGGGCCGCGGCCGCGGGGGGCGTCACCACAGTCGTGGACATGCCTAACACTATCCCCGCGACTGTTACGGTGGAGGCATTCGAGGAGAAGAAGAAGATAGCCGGCAGGAAGAGCCTGGTAGACTTCGCGTTCATCGGGGGCGCCGGCGAGATACCGACGGAGAACATAATAGCGTTGGCCGACGCCGGGGCCACCGGTTTCAAGAGCTTCCTCATCGCCAGGTTCAAGGAACTCGCCGCCAGCGACTACACGCTCCTCCGCCACATGAGGACACTGGCCGACCTAGGCCTCCCACTGCTGGTGCACGCCGAGAACCAGAACATAGTCGACAGCTACATGAAGGAGGCGGAGGCAAGCGGGCGTACGGATCCCCTCGCCCACTGCGACTTCCGGCCAGCCATAGCCGAGGTGGAGGCCGTCCAGAGATGCGTGGCCTTCGCCAGGGAGACGGGGGCCCACCTCCACGTGTGCCACATGAGCACAGCGGGGGCCGTGGACGTTCTGGATTGGGCTCAGGCGGGCGGTCAGTACGTGACCGGTGAGACCAGCACCAACTACCTGCTCTTCACCCGTGAAACAATGGAGGAGAGGGGTCCTTACGCCAAGGTCGACCCGCCGCTCAGGTCCAAGGATGACCAGCTGCGGCTCTGGGAGGGGCTCAACTCGGGGGTCATCGAGGTGTTAGCCAGCGACCATGCGCCCTACACGAAGGAGGAGAAGGAGCTGGGCTGGAGCAACATATTCAAGGCGCCGAGTGGGGGCGTGGTCATCGAGACAACCCTGCCGCTGATGCTTGACGCCGTGAACAGGGACCTGATCAGCCTTGAAAGACTCGTCGAGGTGTTCAGCAGCAACCCTGCACAGATCAACGGCCTCTACCCTGGGAAGGGAGACCTGCTGCTGGGATCGGACGCCGACGTTGTGATCGTGGACATGGATAAACCGTTCCACATCAGGGGCGAGGACCTGCAGACCATTCAGAAGATCACGCCCTACGAGGGCATGAAGGGCAAGGGCGTCCCTGTTGTTACCCTCGTGAGGGGTAAGGTGGTCTACGAGAATAGTGAGGTCATTGGGAAGCCGGGCTACGGGGAGTTCCTGAGGCCCCTCTAGGCCACGCTTCAGGGCACACGCCGACTCTAATCGATGATTTAGACGATCTCACGAAATGAATGGGGTAAAACCCCGTCCACGCGAGCCGCATCCCCTTATGACCTTTTATTCTGACCATCCAATACATTGGGCGATAGCTTTGGCTGACATCCTGATCAAGGGCGGCTTCACAGTCACCATGGACGCCGGTAACAGGATTCTGCGGGAGGGCGACGTATACGTCGTTGACGACAGGATCACCGAGGTTGGGGAAGGGCTCAAGGTCCGCAACCCAGAGTACGTGCTAGACGCGAGGCACCACCTAGTGATGCCGGGGTTCGTCAACAGCCACAGCCACCTTCAGCAGTACTTCAGAGGCGTATACGAGCTCATGGGAGACTTCTTCGAGACCAACCTGCCCCTGGAGGGCTACAGGAAGCCAGAGCAGATGGAGACCCTCGGCCTGGCCTCCTGCGCCGAGTTCATCTATGGGGGCTGCACCACCAGCATGCTGATCTACACTTACCCTGACGGCTACGCCAGGGCCGTGGCAGAGGCCGGAAACAGGTGCCACATGGCCGGGGACATAGAGCACGTGGACTTGGAGCAGCTGAAGAACGGCAGGTTCGAGTACCTACCCGAGAAGAGGGACGCTGCCATGAAGCGGGCCAAGGACCTTTATTACGACTGGCACAGGAAGGCCGAGGGGAGGATAACGACGCTGATGTGCCCCAAGGCGCCGGACATGGCCATGCCCGACGTATACCTGGAGTGCAAGGAGTTCGCGGACGAGCACGGCCTCAGGATGACCACCCATCTGAGCCAGAGCATCAGGGAGTATAGGCAAGTCCAGAAGCTGTTTAGTAAGACACCGCCTCAGCACCTATACGATCTGGGCGTCATGGACGAGAAGCTGAGTGGTGCCCACCTTACTTACGGGACGGCCAAGGACTTCCAGCTCATCAAGGAGACGGGGATGAGCATACTCCACTGCCACAGCGTTGAGAGTCCGCTGATCGACTGGCTGGACATGGGTATACCCGTGGGGCTGGGCACGGACGACTACTACCATGACATGTGTGACCTCATCAGGAAGCAGAGGAGCGGAGTCATGGCCCGGGCGGGCAAGGTGGGCGGCTACCTGGGCATAGTCAACGACAGCAGGAGGACGGCGCGGCCCAGCTTCTACGAGATGCTATGGCTAGCCACCATGGGCGGGGCTAGAGCCCTGGGCATGGACCGAGAGATAGGTAGTCTTGAGCCCGGGAAGAAGGCTGACATCATAACTTTTGACCTCATGAACCCATACATGACACCTGCACAAGACCCCGTAACAAGCGTGTTCCTCTACGGGATGCCTGCGGATATCGACAACGTGATCTGCGATGGCGTGTTCCTCAAGAAGGACAGGCAGCTGACCACGATCGATGCGAGGGACGTACTGCTAAGAGCCCAGGTAACATGTGACCAGATAATTGACAGGTTCTTCCAGGAACACCCCGAACAGAAGAAGATATGGGAGCAGAAGGCCACACGTTAATCATTCGTCTCCGCTGTTCCACGGCCTTCACTGAGGCAAATATAAATTCATGGCAGGGTAGTAGGGCTTGTCTTGTGAAAGATGCGCCTGAACCATTAATTTCTGAACCCGACCCAACGTTCCTCCGTTTAAGCCCCATGAAGATGAATAAGATGATGTAGATGACGCAAACGATCCGGAAGATAAGTCCGCTGCGCGCGGAAACCTGGGCGTGATGATAAGGGAGAGCACTTGGCCACGCCGAGTGCCCTGCCTCGGAGTGAGGTGCTCCTAAAGGCGTGTACTGCAATTGATACAATTCAATAAAAGAATGTACTAAATAGGTTAAACGCAGGTTTTAAACACTCGACACTCGACTATTCTCATTGAATCGCTATGAGTTTCAAGGACCGGTTTCAAGGCAAGGACTTCCTCACCCTCATGGACTGGAAGAAGGAGGAGATCACGTACATGCTTGATGTCTCCGCAGACTTCAAGCGGCAGCGCATGATGAAGCAGCCACACGAGTACCTCAGTGGCCGCACCATAGCCATGATCTTCGAGAAGCACAGCACGAGGACCCGCTTCAGCTTCCAGGCTGCTATAGCACACCTTGGGATGCAGAGCTTCTACGCGACCCCCGACGTGATGCAGTTGGCCAGGGGCGAGCCCATCAAGGACACGGCACGCATCATTGACAGGTACTGCGACGGGCTGGTCATACGCACCTACGGCCAAAACATCGTGGAGGAGTACGCCGAGTACATGACCAACCCCGTCATCAACGCGTTGACCGACCTCACCCACCCATGCCAGGGGCTCGCAGACATGCTCACCATGCGTGAGCACAAGGGCAGGCTCCAGGGGCTCAAGGTGGCCTACGTAGGCGACCCGTGGAACGTGTGCCATAGTCTCATGGTTAGTAGCAGCATAATGGGCGTGGACATGTATGTCGCTGTGCCAAAGGGCTGGAAGCCTAATGAGAAGATCACCAAGTTTGCCGAGGAGCACGCCGCCGAGGGTGGCAGCCAGATGGTTGTCACGGACGACTTGGAGGAGGCGTTCACGGGCGCCGACGTGGTCTACGCCAACACGTACCATAGCATGGGCCACAAGGACATAGAGGAGAGGAAGAAGGCCTTCGCCAAGTACCAGGTCAACGACAAGACCCTGAAGCTGGCCAAGAAGGACGCCATCTTCATGCACTGCCTGCCAGGGTACAGGGGCGAGGAGATGACGGATAGCGTCATTGAGGGGCCCCAGAGCGTCGTCTGGGACGAGGGCGAGAACAGGATGCACACTGAGAAGGCCGTCCTAGCCCTCTTCATCCAGTGAGTTGCTTGGGTTCACCGATCCGACCATGATACAGGTCAGGAACCTGTACGCCTTCCTCTGCCAGCCTCTTTTCCATTACGGTGGCTGTACAGAACGTGATATTTTTTTGGGTTGAATTTAGCTATTATCTGATACTGCTGCTTTCCCGTGTATATCCGCACACATGCAGCCAGCCCTTTTTACTTCCCCGTTAGGGTTATTAACCTAGTCCATTACCTTATGCCGATGGAATATGTCCAAGGTTCCTAACGTTGTAACACCCATCCCTGGACCCAGGTCCAAGGAGTTGATCGACCAGAGGAACAAGTACGTTCCGCCGGGTGTCTACCTCGTCCAACCTGTTACCATTAAGGAGAGTCACGGTGCAGTCATGACGGATGTCGACGGGAACACTCTCATAGATTTCACCTCAGGCATCGGCGTCACTAGTCTAGGCCACTGTACCGAGGAGATCGTGGACACGATCTGCGACCAGGCCCACAAGCTCATTCACAGCTGCATCCACGTAGCTAACTATGAGCCCTACGTGGCGCTGGCCAAGAGGCTCACCGAGATCACGCCAGGTAAGTTCGCCAAGCGCGCCATGATGCTTAACAGCGGATCAGAGGCCATAGAGAACGCAGTGAAGATAGTCCGCCAATCCACGGGCCGCAAGAACCTGATAAGCTTCGAGAACAGCTTCCACGGCCGCACATACATGGCCATGACCCTGACGGGTAAGTGGGATCCTTACAAGGTGGGCTTGGACCCCTTCGTCCCAGGCGTCTACTTTACGCCCTACGCTTACTGTTACAGGTGCTCCTTCCACCAGGAGTACCCCAGCTGCGGATTAGCCTGTGTCCACCACATCGAGAAGAGCCTCTTCAAGACCCAGGTGGACCCCGCGACCGTCGGTGCCATCGTCGCGGAGCCCGTGCAAGGCGAGGGAGGCTTCATCGCTCCGCCCCTCGACTACTTTAAGGAGCTGAAGAAGCTGGCTGACGAGCATGGCATCAAGCTTATCATCGATGAGGTGCAGACCGGGTTCGGCCGCACCGGTAAGATGTGGGCCATTGAGCATTATGGCATAGAGCCCGATGTCATGACCTTGGCCAAGGCAATAGCCAACGGCCTGCCGCTGAGTGCCGTCGTCGCCAAGGACGAGCTCATGAAGGACATCTACCCGGGCAGCCTAGGAGGCACCTACGGCGGCAACCCCATCGCATGCGCCACGGCCCTCAAGGTCATAGAGATCATGGAGAGGGAGAAGATACCGCAGAAGGCCGCGGCCATGGGTAAGAAGCTGAGGAAGCGCCTGGACGAGATGTACGGTAAGTACGAAAAGATCGGCGAGGTACGCGGACTGGGCCCCATGCTTGCCATGGAGTTCGTGACTGACAGAAAGAGCAGGAAGGCTGACGCGGATACCAGCAGCAAGATCATGAAGGAGTGCCTACAGAAGGGCCTTATGACCCTGAAGGCGGGGCTCTACAACAACGTGATAAGGCTGCACCCGCCCCTCATCATAGAGGACGAGTACCTGAACACAGGCATGGAAATCCTCGAGGCGGCTGTCAAGAAGTACGCCTAACCTCCACCCTTTTTGACAAGGGTTAAATCCTCACAAATTCACAGCGACACATGTCGTCATTATCCATCGGTAAGATAGTCGCCATAGTGTTGTTGAGTGCAGCGATCTCCACGGCCTCCACTGTGGGCGTCATGACCTACGCCCCGAGCCTTGTGCCCATGCTCGTGCCGAAGCCAGCCCTAACCTACGAGAGCGAATCCACAACGACGGGGTACGACTGCGAGTCATACATTGAGTGGTCCGACATACCTGAGATGTCCCTCAGCATCTACGTGCACGAGGATAGCTCGCTCATCATCATGCTGAGCACCAAAATGGAGCACTTGGTGAACACCCAGATGCCAGGGGACTACTCACACGTCTACTTCAGGGCCCTGGTCGACGGGGCCCCGGCCGAGCCCGACGACGTTCAGCTCACCATAAACCAGTACAGCCGCCAGGGCTACAGCATGGTTTTCCAAGCCTCATCCGTGGACAAAGGCTCGCACTCCGTGACTGTCCAGTGGAGGAACCAATCCGCCCAGAAGTGCACCCTACATGCAAGCGTCCTGCAGGTCATGGGCGTGCCCAACAAGTAGACGCGTCTCCTCCCTTTTTTCCCTACTCATTTTAACTATCGCAGAGCGTTATTGGAGCATATGAGGCTGGGCTTCCACGTCTCAATCGAGGGCGGCCTAGACAGGGCTGTGGACAGGGCCCTCGGGCTGGGCTGCGCCACCTTCCAGATGTTCACCAGGAGCCCCAGGATGTGGAAGCGCAGCGACATCGACGAGGAGGCGGCGTCGCGCTTCAGGTCCAGGCTGAGGGAGTCCGGGATCGGCCCAGTCTTCGTCCACATACCGTACCTCCCGAACCTCGCCTCGCCGAGGGAGGACGTCTACGTAAAATCAGTGGAGTCCCTGGTGGCGGAGGCCGGGAGGTGCCGCCTCCTGGGGATACCGTACCTCGTGACGCACCTGGGCAGCTCGCTGGGCACGGGCTATGAGGAGGGCTCACAGAGAGTCGTCCAGGCCCTAAATGAGGCGGCTGAAGTGAGGGGCGGCCCTACGATCCTGCTGGAGAACACGTCCGGAAAGAGGAACGAGGTGGGCTCCACGTTCCAAGAGATCAGGGACATCATTGGCGGGGCCGGCAAGATGGGGTTGGGCGTCTGCCTGGACATCTGCCACGCCTACGCGCGGGGATACGATGTCAAGACAAAGAACGGCCTAGAGGCTACACTTCGAGAGTTCGACCACCTCATCGGGCTGAGAAACCTACGCCTCGTCCACCTGAACGACAGCGTGGGCGAGCTGGGCTCCAGGATCGACAGGCATGAGCACATCGGACTGGGCACCATAGGCGAGGAAGGTTTCAGGAACATACTGAGGTCTAGGCTAGGGGAGAAACCCATGGTTATGGAGACGCCCGTGGATAACCGAAGAACTGACGAGGCAAACATGCAGAAAGCGATTGAGCTGGCGGACCTACATGTGCACCAGTAGAGTTGTCTGGTAGGAGGGGCTCTGGGGTTCGGACAGGATCATTCTAAGCGCCGTCTGGGCGTACTCGAGGAGCTCCCTCTCCGACATGGTGGGAAACAGGGTTTTACCGGCCCTGAGGATGGGATCAACGGTTTCTATTCTCCTATTTTTCCTCACGGCGTCCGATGTGGCGACCTGGATCAACCTACCGATGTCCTCCGATCGCCGCCTGTTAACAGTCGCCATCTCCATGCAGTCCACCAAAAGATAAAATTTCTGAGTATATAAATATATGTGCTTTTACCCCAAATTTATTTCTAGGGAGGTGCATGAAAGTGGCTCCGGTGTTGGGTGACGTTTTTAAAGAGCGTTTAAAACTGCCTCTTTTCACTTCTTCGCCTCCACCTACTAGTTTCTCTTTTACCCGGCAACACCTTGACGCCTAAGCATGTTATAGAACATAAGATGATATTTTGTGTGTAACCTAGGCTCACACATTAGGGGCAAGATTAAAAAACGTGACAAGGAATCCTAGTGGTGCAAACCGTGCCCCGGTAGCTTAGCCTGGCAAAGCGCTTGCTTGGTATCCCAGGCAGATGCTGTTGGGCCAAACAGCAAGAGATCGCGGGTCCAAATCCCGCCCGGGGCTCCACATTCTCAGGCGTGCACGTTGACGGTCTCAGGCTTTCCGAAGAACGCAGCTTCGTCACCGGCCACGGCTTCTGCCACCTCTGGCCTGAAGTCCTCATTCAGCGAGTATATGTAGTTCGCCTGGTAGTGAGCATCGGCCTCCGTGAACCTCGAGGCGCACTTGTTGCACCCAAAGACGGTCTTCATCTCGGTGAACCTCTGCCCGCACAGGCCCCTGCACAGGAAGACGCCATGTGAACGCTTCTCGAAAACCTCGCTGCCGCAGCTCGGGCACATGAACGCGGGCGACACTTCGTCGGAGCCGCACTTTGGGCAGACAATCCTCATGCCCACAGCCGTCTTGTATAGGACCCTGTAGTGGGTTAGGAGGTTGAGTATCTTCTGCAGCCTGTCCCCTAGGGCCAGCCCAGGCACGTGGTCGAGGCTGGACCCGTGGCTTATCCGGGTCACGGGGGCCACGTACCTAAGGTTCCTAGTGTACATAGTCTTCAGGAGATCGTTGATGGGCTTGCTTCTGTAGAGCTCGTATCTTTTCTCCCTGTACTCGCGGCTCTTGATGTAGAGCGCCTGGAACTCCTTTATACGGTTCAAGGCTAGATCTGGTAGCCTACCCAGCTCCTCAGCAGTCTTATGAACGATATCGGCGGCTCCACCCTCCTCCGCCCTAACCATGAGGGCAGGATCGGTCTCCCCTGTCACGACTATGATGGGGGCCGGTATATCGAGCTCGCGCAGCTCCCTCAATATGTCCAGGCCGCTGCTGTCCGGGAGGTTGAGGTCCAGGAGGATGAGGTCGTAAGCCCTCTCTATGAGCATCCGGTAGCACTGGTCCGCGGAGGGAGCGTAGTCGATGATGACGGATTGGCTGTGCCTCTGGAAATACTTCTTTATGATCTTGGCGTCGTTCACGTTGTCCTCAACTAGGAGAACCCTGTAGTCGCCGACGTCCAGGCGCATCATCCTCCAGCTAAACCGCTGGTCTCAACCACTGACCAGCATTAAAAGAGATTGTGAATCTATGATACTGAAAAGGTTCAGTGAACTAGAGCATGGATACACCATAAATAGGCTGACGCACAATGCTAACCGTCTTGACCCTGGGCTTCGACTCGGTTGTCTTCGACCTGGACGCCACACTCATCAACCTGGGTGAGCACGTGGACTGGAGGCGGGCTCAAAGCGAGATAGCTAAGGCCTACGTCACTCTGGGGTGCAGCCACGAGGATGTCGAAGCATGCAGCGGTAAGGGCCTATTCGGTATGCTCGAAGAATTGTGGGAGATTAACCGGGCTGAATTGGGGGCGGCGAAGGCTAACCTGATCCAGAACAAGGCGTACGCGATCCTACACGGCTATGAGGAGAAAGGGGTACCCGGCTGCTCCATCATGCCTGGCTGTAGAGAAGCCCTGGATTGGATAGAGAGTAAGGGAGTGCCCATAGGCGTGTGTACGTCCAACTCCCAGGAAGCCGCAGAGCAGGCCCTGAAGACCCAGGGTCTGGACCACTACTTCAAGACTGTCATAGGGAGAAACACGGTCCACAGGATGAAGCCACACCCAGACCAGTTGAAGGCGTGCTACGAGGGCCTGGGAACCAGGCCAGACAGGGGCGTCGTGGTGGGAGACAGCCACAGGGATGTGCTGGCGGGAAAGGCGCTGGGCTCCTACACAATCGTGGTCCCCGTGTACTTCACGAGGCTCGACAAGGTAAAGGAGGCCGGCGCGGACCTGATCATAGGCAGCCTAGCGGAGCTGCCTGAAGCGCTCTCAGGCATCAAAACATTAGCCCGTTGAAGTAGACGGCCCAGACGTACAGGGCCACAAGTATGATGGAGGCTATCACAAGGCCCCTCAGCGCCCTGTCGTAGTCCACTGCGAAGGCCCCCAGTCCCCCGAAGAGGAAGCCGTAGAGGTGGATGTCGTGGGCCACCATCGAGCCGGGGCTCATCAGCAGTGATGACACCTCTACTATAAGCAGGATGACGCCCACAGCCACGCCGGGGAGGGGGATGATCATGGCGGTGGTCACCTCGAAGGGCATCAGCAAAAGCAGCACAGCTATCAGCCCGAAGATGGCGCCTGAGGCGCCGACGACCGGGACACTGGACTGGGGATTCACGGCCACGTGGGCTAGCCCAGCTAGGACTCCAGACCCAAGGTAGATCAGGCTGAACCTCCCAGTCCCCACCTCCTTCTCGACGGCTCTCCCCACGGTGAAAAGCACGAACATGTTGGTCATGAGGTGCTGGAACCCAGCGTGTAGAAACATGTAGGTCACCAGGCTTAAGGTGCCGTATCCGCTAAGGACGAGGGCCGGCACAACCCCGTATCTCAGAACCAAACCGTAAACCATGTCCTCGGGGATAAGCAGGGTGACCAAGTAGACCACCGAGCACGAAGCCACCAGGAACGATGTGAACGCTGATCCCCGCTGCTTGGTCATGCACAAAATATTACGTAACTCCACTAAAAGACGTGTGATCTGGTCCAAAGGATACTCTTTTCTCTATCCACGCATAGGTACTCCAAGAACCGAGGTGAAAAGGGTGAAGCTACGACCCATCGAGAACCCCAGGATAATCGGACGAGGAACATGGTACGATAAGGCGGCCGAGGAGCTGGTGGAGAGGGAGAAGAAACTGGGCCGTAGCCTGAACCTGCTACGGACGGAGAGCGGCCTCGGAGCCTCCGGGTTCCCGCATATCGGGAGCCTGGCAGACGCTCTCAGAAACTACGCTATTACCATGGCCCTCCGCAACATGGGGTATAACAGCGAGTACCTGGCCTTCGCCGATGACAAGGACGGCCTCAGGAAGGTGCCCGCCGGGCTCCCGGACACGCTGGAGAAGTGGCTGGGTTACTCCGTGTCCAGCATACCTGATCCCTTCGGCAATTGCCACCCAAGCTTCGGCCAGCACATGGCCAGCCTCCTCAAGGACGCCCTCAACTTAAACGGCGTAGATTACGTGGACATGAGCGGCTACAGAGCGTACAGGGACGGTCTCCTCAACCACGAGGTCGTGACAATCATGGATAACCACGAGAAGATAGGCCGTATAATCGAGGAGGAGATAGGTCAGGAGAAGTACACTGAGGTCCTACCGTACTTTGTTGTCTGCGAGAAGTGTGGACGAATATACAGCACCCACGCACTGGAGTACAACAAGTCCACCCACACCGTCTCATACGAGTGCCGCGGCATGGAGGTCAAGGGCCGGTGGCTGGGGGGCTGCGGCCACAAGGGCGAGGTGGAGGTGACCAGCGGCAAAGGCAAGCTCAGCTGGAAGGTGGAGTTCGCGGCTCGTTGGCATGCCTTGGACATACGCTTCGAGGCCTACGGCAAGGACATAGCGGACAGCGTCAGGGTCAACGACAGGATATGCCGCGAGGTATTCCAGTGGGAGCCCCCCATGCACGTCCAGTACGAGATGTTCCTTGACCGCGGAGGCAAGAAGATCAGCAAGTCCGCGGGCAACGTGTTCACGCCCCAGGTATGGTATAGGTACGGCAGCAAGGAGAGCCTCAACCTCCTCATCTACAAGCGGTTCGTGGGCACCAAGAGCGGCAGCGTGGAGGACATCTCCGCCCACATGGATGAGCTGGACGACCTAGAGGACACCTACTTCAGCGATGGGGAGGCGGGCGGCGACCTGGAGCACTACAAGCAGACGGGTCTGTACGAGTACGTCCACCTTCTGAAGCCCCCCGAGGAGCCGGACGCCCACGTGCCCTTTAACCTCATGGTGAAGTTGGCGAGGGTTGCGCCCAGGGGCGCAGAGGAGGGCTTCATCAAGGCCAAGCTGGAGGAGTACCAGTACCTCAAGACGACGAGCAAAGGCGTAGACGAGAGGATAAGGAGAGCCCTCAACTGGGTACAGGATTTTCAGGGGGACGAGCCCGAGAAGGTGGAGCTGGACGAGGGTCAGAAGGCGGCCGTCCAGGCAATAATAGACGGCCTCAGAAAGGCGGGAGACTTGGACGCGTACCAGGCAGTCATCTTCGACGTATCTAAGGCCATGAACCTGAAGCCAAGAAGCATCTTCCCCCTAGTCTACCAGATACTCATAGGTAGATCACAGGGACCAAGGTTCGGACCCTACGTGGAACTCGTCGGAAAAGAATCTGTGATAAAAGAGCTGGAGCGGAGCCTAGGAAGCTAGGTCTACTTCTCTGAGGCCGGGACCCCGGCGTTACCCCAGTCACGTTTGTCTACGTCGACGAAAACCACCGACACCGCCTCGGGCTTGCACCCGCAACCCTGGCAGACGGCGTCAGTCACCAGCTTCATGACCTTCTTCTTGGTCTCGTAGTCCCTTCCCTTGTACCACTGTATCGTAACCCATGGCATGCTAATTACACCAAACAGACGCCCGCCCTCTGAAATAAGAAACTGTCGATGGGCGGCGGGCTCCTTACTCAAGATCCTCATCACAGGTCAGAGGGGCAAACAATTCATCGCCCGCCACGTACAGTGACGCTGAGCCCAAAGAATAAGGTATCCCCGCTGGAAAGAGATTAAAGCCCACGTGCAGAGGGATACGGCATGGAACGCCCTGACAAGACCATGTACTTCCTCAACATCGCTCTGAGCGTGGCCACCCGCAGCACGTGCCTCCGCCGCAAGTTCGGAGCCGTCATAGTCAAGGACAACACCATCGTCGGCACCGGATACAACGGTAACGCCCGCGGCGTAGTCAACTGCCACGAGGCGGGCTGCATCAAGAACCTTATGGACTCGCCCAAGGGGCAGGCATACGATTACTGCCCCGCGGTCCACGCGGAGGAGAACGCCATAATCAATAGCAACAGGGCCGACCGTATAGACGCTACCCTTTACATAGCGGGCCTCGACGCTGACGGCAGGCACACCATGGCGCTGCCGTGCCAGCGGTGCCAGCGCAAGATCATCAACAGCCAGATCAAGGAGGTGGTGATCCTCAGAGACGATGGCACGCCCAAGACCATAGACGTGGCGGAGTACGTGGAGGGCGACACCCGATGGTACAAGAAGCTGCTCGACGAGGCCAGGAGTGAAGCCGCGACAAATTTATAAAGAGACTGAACCGAACCTCTACCGGACATACGATGAGCCTTCAACGCAAAGTCGAGGACCTTGAGAAGGAGATACTGGCGCTTGTGGACCGCATGGAGTCTCTGGAGGAGAGCCTCGAGGAGATCAATGAGCGGCTGGACGAGATCGAGGAGAAGCTGGAAGAGCACTGAGCGACTATTTTCTCATTCTTAAAGCTTAATAACATGTAGCCACTGCCCAGATGCGAGGTAATTGGGTTGGCTTTCGGTGAGCACACCTCCAAGGAGATTATTGGGTCCAAGTCCAAGGAGCTTTTGGGCAAGAAGATCATTCTATGCATCACAGGTAGCGTAGCCGCCATCAAGAGCACCGAGGTGGCCAGGGAGCTCATGAGGCGGGGCGCCGACGTGTACGCCGTGATGACCAAGTCGGCCCAGCAGATCGTTCACCCCGACATGGTGGAGTGGGCCACGGGGAACCCGGTCGTCACGGAGCTTACCGGCCAGATCGAGCACGTCACCTACGCCGGGGAGCATAAGAGACACGCCGACCTCATACTTGTGGCCCCCAGCACGGCCAACACCATAGGGAAAGTCGCTGCGGGCATCGACGACACCCCCGTCACCACCACCCTCACCACGGGCATCGGCGCCGGGATACCCGTCATCATAGCACCAGCCATGCACGCCTCCATGTACAAGCACCCGATAGTTGTGGAGAACGTCGAGAAGCTCCGTTCAATAGGGATCAAGGTACTGATGCCTCGGCTCGAAGAAGGTAAGGCCAAGATACCTGAGACAGACGAGATCGTGCAGGCTGTGGTGGATAGGCTAACGACGGAGAAGGACATGGTGGGGAAGAGGGTCCTCATCACCGCGGGGCCTACAAGGTCCTACCTGGACGCCTTCAGGTACATCACCAACCCCAGCTCAGGTAAGATGGGGGTGGCGTTGGCCGAGAACGCGTTGGCGAGGGGAGCCGAGGTGACCCTAGTGTACGGCCCCGGGACGGCTAAGCCGCCCAGCGACGCCAAGGTGATACCCATCGAGACAACCGAGGAGATGCTGGAGGCCGTCGTAAACGAACTCAAGGCTGCGAAACACCACGCCGCCATCCTGACCGCTGCGGCCGCGGACTACGGCGCCGCGGATCGTAAGATGGAGAAGACTCCTTCGGGTAAAGGTGAGTGGATCATTAAGCTGAAGCCTCTGCCCAAGGTCGTTGAGAACGTGAAGAGGCACGAACCCGGCATCTACCTGGTTGGGTTCAAGGCCGAGTACAACGTGAGCGACGAGGAGCTCGTCGACAGAGCCTACAAGCGGCTCAGCGGAGCCGACATGGACCTCATAGTGGCTAACGACGTCTCGAGGAAAGGGGCGGGTTTCGGCACGGAGACCAACGAGGTGTTCATCGTTGATAAGGGGAGGAACGTCAACCACCTAGACACCAGGAGTAAGGATGAGATAGCTAAGGCCATCCTTGACCGCGTCAACTCTGAGCTGGGCTGACGCATGTTTTACACCTTCATTTAATTATTCGCTGCTCAGCCTGAACCCGTTTACTAGCTGATGTTGGATGTAAGGTTATTATCCCTAGAATTCACGTCTTTTTGCCTATTAAACACGTCAGTCTCTCTCGGAAACTGAAAGTAACTTTATAAAAGCTGAGACCTATCACAATCTCATGAAGTCAACGAGATCCATACTGGCTACGATAATCGTCTTGGCGATGGCCCTTGCGGCGGTGCCGCAGGCCTACGCCTACAGCATATTAGACTCCGCGTTCTGCTACGGCTACAGCGCAACGACGCTGGAGCCCGTAGGGGTAGGGAGCACCTACTTCACCTACAGCGAGAAGGCAGTCTTCTGGGCGAAGATACAGGACCCTCCGGCCTCATCTGTGGAGATAAGGGTCGTCTGGGTAGACCCCAGCGACACGCAGTTCAGGTCACAGGCCGTGACAGTCACGCCTAAGACCGGACAGAACTGGGGCATCGTAACAGATTCGATCAACATAGCCGAGTCCACAGCTAAGAACAAGCTGGGTGTTTGGACGGTTAGCCTGTACATCGACCACGTGGAGGAGCTGGCCGCCGAGTTCCAGATAATCGACTATGAGAGCATCGTACAGAGTATTACGAACGCCAACGCCATGATCACTCAGATAAGGGCCGAGAAGACCCTGCTGGAGACACAGTACCAGCAGCAGGCGCAGATCCTAGTCGACCTTCAAGCCGACTACGCGGCTCTTCAGGCCCAGGTGGGCACCAGCACGGACTACCAGCAGCTCCAGACGCAGTACAATACGTTGAACACCGAATACCAAGAACTGGGCAGGGACCTTAGCACCACGCGGATGATGATGTACGCCGCGATCGTCGTCGCCGTCGCCTCAGTTGGCGTGGCCGTCTACTTCGGCGCCATCAAGAAGTCTTAACCCTCCTTTTTTCTAGCAAAGATTATTAGCGGAGCCCATGCATCCCTACTCAGCGTCCGGTTTGGCT
>CAZAKG010000041.1:0-19027 GCA_964485755.1 uncultured Candidatus Bathyarchaeia archaeon
TGGCGGGGTCGGTCAAGGTGGCCCCTATGAAGCGGCTCCCCTGGAACTCGTCCAGCACCTCGATCTTGTGCCCCAGCAGCTGCAGCTTGTCGGCTGCCTCTGCGCTAACCACCCAGGTCTCGTCGTCCACCTTGGCCTCCACGTAGACGGCGTCGGGGTTCAGCCACATGTTGGTGACGCCGTACACGGTCTCCGGGCGCAGGGTGCCAGCCGGGAAGACCAACTCGTCCTTAGTGAACTTTATGACAGTGAACTCCTCTATCTCCGGCTCCTTGTCGCCCACCGTGTCGTGCTGGCCCACAGGGTTCCCGCAGCCCGGGCACCAGCCCACGGGGTGGCTGCCCTGGGTGATGTACCCCTTCTCGCGGAGCTTGGCGAACTGCCACTCGATGAACTTGTGGTAGTACTCGTCCACGGTGGTGAACTCGCGGCGCCAGTCGACGCTGTACCCGATGCGCTGCATGCCGTGCTTGATCTCCTGGGCGAAATACTCGGCCATGGCGATGGGGTCCTCCAGGCTTTTGAGCTTCTTCTTGGGTATGTTGTAGAGGTTGATGAACGTCTCGAGGAGGGCGGGGTCCTTCTCCTTGAGCCTCTCCACCATGGCGAACAGGGGCGTCCCCGTGTAGTGCCACGCCATGGGCAGAAGCACGTTGTAGCCGTGCATCCTCATGTACCTGGCGTGCACGTCGGTCAGGGTGTATGTGCGGCCGTGGCCGATGTGCTGTGGGCTGTTGGGGTAGGGGTACGCCACCGTCAGATAATATTTAGGCTTCTTCGGGTCGGGGTCGGTCTCGTAGACCTTTGCCTCGGCCCAGCGGTTCTGCCACTTCTCCTCGATATGTTTCCAGTCAACCATATGCGCTCTATCCTCTAGCCAATGTGACTCTTGGACGCATGTTGAATAAAGGTTATGAGTAAAAACGGTTACGCATCTCCTGACCAAGCGGATACGAGAATGATTCTGCCTTAATACCAATGAGGCAGAGGTGGCGGAGTGGGGTGTGAACCCAATTATTCTAGGACTGCTCTTATCCTCCGCACGCCCGCGGAAATCCCCTCTTCCTTCATTATCTTGAATCGCCCAAGCTCACGCGTATTCTTCACATGTGGACCACTGCATAGCTCCCTCGAGAAGTCACCTATGGAGTAAACAGAGACCTTTTCTCCATATTTCTCCTCGAAAACCGCTTGGCTCCCCATCTTTATCGCTTCGTCTAACGTGGTCTCAATTCTCTTAACTAGAAGAGCCTTCCTTATCTGCCCGTTAACAAGCTCTTCTACAGCCCTTATCTCTTGGTCAGTCAGCTTTCTGTCGAAGTTGAAGTCAAACCGTAGACGCTCCTGTGTTATGTTTGAGCCCTTCTGGGTGATCTCTTTCCCTAGGACCCTTCTCAGCGCCTCGTTGAGCAGGTGCGTCGCGGTGTGCAGCCTCACCGTCGCCTCAGCCGTGTCGGCCAGGCCGCTGCCGAACCTCTTGTCGGCGCTGGCTCTGGACACCTGTTGATGCTTCTCGGACTCCTCATGGAACCCATCCACATCGACGAAGATGCCGTTCTCCCGCCCCAGCTCCCTTGTTATCTCTATCGGGAAGCCGAAGCTCTGGTAAAGTAGGAACGCGTCCTTGCCGTCGATCTTCTTGTTCTCGCCGGCTATTCTGTTGAACCTGTTTAGGCCCCTCGCCAGCGTGTTGTTAAACCTACTATACTCCTTTCCTAGCTCGGCTACGATGAAGTCCTCGCTTGACTTCAAGTGAGGGTAGTCCCTGGAGTATGTTTCTATTACGATCTGAGATAGTTCACTCAGGAACTCTTCTTCTATGCTTAACAGTTTCCCGTGCCTGATGGCCCCTCTGATGAGTCTCCTCAGAACGTATCCCTGCTCCACGTTCAGGGGAACTATTCCTTCAGCTAGAATAAACGTAGCTGCACGAGAATGATCACATATCACTCTAACGCTTCTAGTCTGATTATCAGGGACTACCTCAATACCCGCTAGTTCCTTGATCTTTTCGATTAGTGGAGCGAATATCTCGGTCTCATACACGTTATCTTTCCCCTGTAAGACCGCGACTGTCCGCTCGACTCCCATCCCCGTGTCAACGTTCTTCTGCTCAAGTAGCTCATAGTCTCCGTCCGGGGTCTTATTGTACTCCATGAAGACGTTGTTCCATATCTCATTGAATTTTCCGCATGAGCAGCCGGGCTTACACTCGTCTCCGCACGGCTCTTTACCCGTGTCGTAGAACATCTCCGTGTCAGGTCCGCACGGCCCGGTGCCGCCTATGGGTCCCCACCAGTTGTCCTTTCTCGGTAGATAGAATATTTTCTCCTTGGGGACTCTGAGTCCTTCCCATATTCTCGCGCTTTCAGTGTCCCTCGGTATTTTATCGTCGCCGGCGAAGACCGTGACTGAGAGTCTGTCTTTATCGATGTTGAGCCATTCCTTGCTCGTCAGGAACTCGTAGCTCCACGGGATTGATTCTTCCTTGAAGTAGTCTCCGAGAGACCAGTTTCCCAGCATCTCAAAGAAGCTCAGGTGGAAACTATCCCCCACCTCGTCGATGTCACTGGTTCTGAGGCACTTCTGCACGTTCACCAGTTTTTTCCCGCTTGGATGCGGCTGACCCATTAGATATGGTACAAGCGGGTGCATCCCAGCCGAGGTGAATAGTGCGGTGGGGTCGTTTTCCGGTATGAGAGACGCATTCGCAATCACTTTATGCCTTTTTTTTCGGAAAAACTCCAGGAACATCTTCTTCAACTTGTCAGAACTAATCAACTGAACCACCTTAGCCGCATTTGTGGATCATTTAAAGACATCCTAGGCACATAAACGAGATGTAAGCTATCTGACGGTATCCGCATACGGTCAGGCTCCTAAAACTAGGATAGGGTGGGTGTGCCCTAAAGAAACTTGGGGAAGGTTAGCCGAAGAGGGCGCCGAGACCCTGCAGGTCTTCCTCTTCCTTCTTCTCCTTAGGCTTCTCCTCGGGGGCGGCCTCCTCCTCGGCGGCTGCTGGGGCAGCGGCGGCGGGGGCGGCGCCGGCCGTGAAGACGGGCGCCTTGAGGGCCTCATCGATGTTGATGTCTGCGAGGGCGGCGACGAGGGCCTTGACCCTGGTGGTTTCGGGCTTGAGTCCCGCCGCTGTGAGCGTGCCTGTGATGGCTTCCTCTGTGATCTCCTTGCCTGCGCTGTGGAGGAGCATAGCGGCATACATGTATTCCATACTTTTCACCTCTATTGAATGTCTATCCTATCGGACTGCTATATGACAACCACACCCCCTATTTTTATTCTTTCCGTTTTTATGGGGGCCGCGGCCTGCAGCCGTTTAACCCGTCGGCGAGCACAGGGTCATGCATGGTTGCATGTTGAGACGGATCAGGGTTTGTACTCCGTGGCCGCCATAGATGATACGTACCTGGGCTAGCCGCCCATCTCTCTCAGGGTCCTCACCCAGCGCTGCTCGCCCTGGAACAGCTCGGCGAGGCGGCTGACCTCGGCCTCGTAGGTCTGGAACTCCTCGTCGCCGTCCAGCACCAGCAGCAGCAGCTTGCCCTTGGCGTGCTTGACGCAGGCCAACTTGTAGCCGGCCACGCCGACCCTGATCTCGCCGGCGGGCCTGGTCTTGGCCAGCCTCAGAATCTGGTCTATGACTCCGTCGTTTATTGCGGCGGGCAGCTCCCAGTCCTTCGGGTGCGTGTGAACTCTCTTACCCAGGGGGCTCTTCACTATCAGCGCCACCCTGGTTCCCCTGGGCTCCTCGGCCGGGGCCTCGGCTTCGTCCAGCTTATCCAGGCTCAGCCTGGGCCTGTCGCCGTCCGCGAGCCTCTCCGTCTGCTTCTTCCTGAGCTTAACATACTCCTCGGGGTTCAGGTTGTCGCCCATGAACAGCCGGTCCAGCTCGTTGAGCTTCGAAACGGTTTCCCGGGCCTCAGCCACCGGTCCGCCGCCTGTCGCGGCTAATGCTCGGAGTGGCTGCTGCTCGGCGTCCCTGGACTTCTGCGCGACCTCGGTCTTCCACGCGTCGACGCAGACCTGGCACGTCTGGAGAGGTATCTGCTGGGACGGGAACGGGCATGGCCTACCCTGCACGAAGACGCAGTCCCGTTGCCCGCTCAACCCGGCTTCCCCTAGTAGTCCCTGACCTCGATGAGGCACGTCTCGTAGTCGAGGACGATGTTGTTAATCACGAAGAGGACCTTGAAGTTCACTGCGTTGGGCCACGAGGCGTGGGTGTTGTTGTACTCGTAGAAGAAGAACATTTTCGTGTCCGCCACAGGGTAGCTTCTCCAGCTCTGTAGGGCGCCTGAGCCCACCTGGTACTGTATCAGCGAGCCGGGGCCCGTACTGTTCAGTATGTTGCCCCACTCGTCCATGGGCTGTATCGTCACGTTGGCCTCGTCCGTGCCCGTGCTAAGCGTGAACGTGATGAGTATCTTGTTCTTGCCCAGGGGCCTGGACCTGAACCCGGATATGGTTCTCTCTGAGTCGGTGGTCTGGGCCTCGTAGTAGCTGGACTCCTGGGTTATGGGCGTGATGGTCCAGGCCTGGGTGCCTGTCACCAGCGCCATGGCCACCAGAAGCGCGAATATTATGACGTTGCGTCTCTTCATCCTCTGGCCCCTCTTTGCAGAGTATGAATCCGATCTTGTTTATCACATTATTCCGTTAACAACGGTATACCTCTGATATACGCTTAGTGTATTGGGGTTTAACCGCGGTAGCGGCCCCAAAAAATTTACATGAACATGTTAACGCCGCGAACGGCTCAAGGTACGTGAACTTGGCTAAAAACCCGTCCGCTCGGCGCCTAAACTCTTTTATCTTAACGCTGAGGTTTACAGTTGCTGAACCCTACGGGAAAAGACTAGGTATATATGTCGGAACCCTGTATGGTTCAAACATCTGGGAAGAAGGAAAATGACAACCGCATACGACGTACCAGCGGACGTGCTGATAGAGAAGCTGTCAGGATACATCAAGGAGAACGTCAAGGAGGTCCAGCCAGCCGAGTGGGCCGGATACGTTAAGACGGGGAGCCACGTCGAGGGGGTGCCCCAGAACAAGGACTGGTGGTACATCAGGTCAGCCTCAATTCTGCGAAAACTCTACATGAACGGCCCCGTGGGCGTCTCGAGGCTCAGGAAGGAGTACGGCGGCAGGAAGAGGGTCGGCATGAGACCCGCCCACTTCGCCAAGGCCGGGGGCAGCATCATCAGGACTATACTGCAGCAGCTGGAGCAGGCTAGCCTGGCCCAGAAGGACAGCAGCAACGGGAGGATGTTGTCGAGCAAGGGCAGGAGTCTGCTGGACGCCGTGAGCACCCAGATCAAGCGAGACGCTGAACGTGAGCGTCCAGAGCTCAAGAACTATTAAGTGAATCAAGGATGTCTTCGGATGAGGAACTTGAGAGGCTTCGGCAGCGCAGGATAGCCGAGCTTCAAGCCCAGAGGGCCCAGCAGGGGCAGGCCGCCCAGGCTCAGGCCCAGGCCCAGGCTGAGGCTCAGAGGGAGGCGGTCATGCGCAAGATCCTCACACCCGAGGCGAGGGCGAGGCTCCAGAACGTGAAGCTTGTGCGGCCGGACTTCGCGGAGCAGGTCGAGATGCAGCTAATACAGGTCGCCCAGACCGGGAGGGTGCCTCTGCCCATCACCGATGACTTATTAAAGAAGCTGCTGGCTGAGTTACAGAGCCAACAGGCCAAGAGGGACATTAGCATCAGGAGAGTATGAGAATGGCTAGGAACAAGCACCTCGCGTACAAGCTACGCCTCGCCAAGGCTGGGAAGGCCAAGAAGAGCGTCCCTGCCTGGATCATCGCCAAGACCATGGGCGGCGTCAGGTGGAGCCCCAAGAGCAGGCGGAACTGGCGCCACAGGAAGCTGAAGCTATAGGGTGATAATGCATGTCTGAACTGGAGAGAATCTACACTGTTCCTCTTGGGAGAGCCTGGGTCACTCAGAGGTACCGCAGAGCCGAGAAGGCCATGAACCTCCTCAAGGCGTTCACCAAGCGCCACATGAAGCCCACGGAGATCAAGATAGACACCTCTGTGAATGAGGCTATGTGGGCCAGGGGCATACGCAGCCCGCCCCGCAAGATCAGGGTCAAGATGACCAGGGACGGCGAGGGCGTCGTGACGGTCACCATGGCGGAGGGAGAGAAGGTAGAGGAGGTAAAGGAGGTAGAGAAGTGAGCGTCAAGCGTTACAGGGTCAAGGGAGAGGTGAACAAGCACTCATTCTTTGAGCCCCTCACGTTCGACAAGGTCGTGGCGGCCTCAAGGGAGGAGCAGGCCCTAGAGAAGGTGTACGCCGACGTGGGCAGCCGCCACAGGGCCAAGCGCCACGAGATCACCATCCACAGCGTGGAAGAGGCAGCCGAGGAGTAGCCTGAAGGTGTCCCAGGAACAGGAGAAGCAGCTCCGCAGACTCGTCACAGAGATAAGGATGATGGAGGGCACCGTCCAGGTGCTGGAGCAGAGGCTGCAGCTGCTGAACGCCTCAGTCGCCGAGCTCAGGCTGGCCCAGGGCAGCCTAGGCGAACTTAAGAACGTGGAGCCGCAGAACCCTCTCCTGGTTCCAGTGGGCGGCGGCGTCTTCATGAACGCCATGCTGGGGGACTTAAGCAAGGTCATCGTGGGGATCGGCGCCGACGTCTCCGTCGAGATGGGCCACGATAAGGCTGTGGAGGACATCGTGGGTAGGCTTCAGGAGATGGAGAAGGCCCAGGCGTCCGTCCAGGAGCAGCTGGGCCAGATCTACGCCCAGCTGGAGACCCACCAGGGGATGGCGGAAAGGTTATCAGCGGAGATCCAGAACGCCACCCAGGGTGGATGATAGTTGTTTGACAAGCTCCGCCAGGGCCTCAAAGGCATTTTAGACAAGATAAGTTCAACGGGTCTATCCGAGAAGGACCTTGACCCGGTTCTCTGGGACCTGCAGCTCCACCTCATAGGCAGCGACGTCTCCGTTGAGGTGGCGGAGCGCGTCTGCGCGGAGCTGAAGCAGAGGCTTCTGGGCAGCGACGCGCCCCGGTTCGGCGACAGGCCCAGGCTGGTGCGGGACGCCCTTAGGCAGTCCATCGAGGCGGTGCTGGGCGGCCAGGGCAGCTTAGACCTGCTCAAGGTGGCCGCCGAGCACAGGAAGAGGGGTGAGCCCCTCAGCGTCATGTTCGTGGGCATCAACGGCACAGGTAAGACCACCACCATCGCCAAGGTGGCCAGGCTCCTCATGGACAACGGGTACAGCGTGGTTCTGGCCTCAGGGGACACCTACCGGGCCGGCGCCATAGAGCAGCTTGAGGAGCACGGGAGGAGGCTGGGCGTCAAGGTAATACAGCACAAGTACGGGTCCGACTCCGCCGCGGTGGGCTTCGACGCGGTCCAGCACGCCAAGGCCCAGGGAATAGACGTGGTGCTCATAGACACGGCGGGCAGGATGCAGACAAACAGGAACCTCATGGACGAGCTTCAGAAGGTGAAGCGCGTCGTCAGGCCCAGCCTGACGATAATAGTCCTGGACAGCCTCATAGGGAACGACGCCACGGAGCAGGCCATGACGTTCAACCAGGCCGTGGGCTTCGACGCGGCCATCCTCACCAAGGTGGACGCCGACGCCAAGGGGGGCAGCAGCCTCAGCGTCAGCTACCTCACGGGGAAGCCGGTGATCTACGTGGGCGTCGGCCAGGGATACGGTGACCTGCAGCCCTTCGACGCGGGCTGGTTCGCGGATAAGCTCCTGGCGGAGTCCTAGCGTGGCCCCGGCTACGCGGCGCGCCTCCCCCGTGGCGTGATTCATCTGAGGCTACCATGAACCTTGTACGCGCGGTCGATTGTCAGCTCGGCTATGTCCGCGGCCAGGTCACTGATCTTCATGATGTTCTCCCGGATTGTCACGATGTTGGTCAGCACCGACGTGTCGTAGGTCTCGCTAAACCTGGGCAGGGGCGTGATCTCCATGTACAGGTTCCTTATCTCGCCCTGTTTGTCGATGACCCCGTTGGTGGGCTCCACGTCCAGGTGAAGGTAGCAGTCAACGGCCTTGTCATAGGACTCGAAGGCGATCTCGGCCGCGTTCAGGAGAATGCTCTTCGCCTCGGAGGGCAGCTTCAGGCCGCCCTCTATCATGTACCTGAGGCACTCGGCTATGTTTATCACGTTGTCCGCCACCCTCTCGACCCTGTGGACGAGGGTCTGGTAGTCGAGGCAGTCCAGGGGGTCCAGCTTGAGCTCGTTGGCGAGGCTGGGCTTTACGGCGGCGCTTCTTAGTATCCTCAGGACGAGGTATGTGAGCTGGTCGACGTCGTCCTCCAGCGAGATCACGGAGTTGACCAGGTTGGAGTCCCAGTCTCTGAGGCTCTTTATCGTGTCCCTGAACATGGAGTACGTTATCAGGTGCATCCTCTCCACGCACGATGACACAGACGCCTTGGACTCGTCTATGAGGGTCTCCAGCTCGATCCTCTTAGCCTCCGAGTTGATCACCATCATGTACAGCCTGCGTATGATGGCCCTGATGGCCGTCTGCTGGTCCACCGTGAATATTTTCTCGGAGGACAGGACGATGTGTGAGTACCCGTCGAGGTAGGCCCCAATGATCTTTCTGGTTATGCTGTCCACGCTCTCGCTCTCTCGGACGCTGAGCTCGATCCTCTTCACCTCGTCGGTCTTCTCGGACACCGGGTATATCACGAGGGAGCCGTCGCCCTGCATGTGCACCGTGACGGTGCTGCCTTGGCTCAGCTGGTTGACGCGTAGCCACTCCTTGGGGAGAGACACCACCCTCGATGATTTCCCGAGGGCCATTATCTTCCTGTGCTCCATCTCAGGCTATACTTAGGCCCCGCCGATTATATTCTCTTCGATAAAATCTTACGCCTTAATACATTAATACGTACATATATACGTCTTAACTAATATTAAATGTATTTCGACAACATATATACCATGGCCCGTGTTTCTGGTCCATGGACAGATATGGCGTTAACCGAGTTCGCCCAGAAGAGTCTGCAGCGAGGCGACCAGGTAAGGAAGACATACTCAGGAAAAATGGACGGCAACTACGGACACCTGATGATCTCTGACCAGAAGCTCCTGTTCATCAAAGAGGAGGGCTTCCTGAGAAAGAGCCGGAACGTGGTCCTAAACCTCCCATTTGAGAAAGTCGGCGACGTCAGGTCGGCGAGCAAGTACGAGCTGAACATAGTTGAGAGCGAAGGCGGCAGGCACAGCTTCGTCGTGGACAACATATCCATAACCGTGGTGGAGAAGAGCATCAACGAGGCGCTGAAGAAGTAAGGTCCACCACCTTTTTTTCTGTGTAGGGCGATACGTAAACTTTAACTAGGGACCATTGATCGATAGGGTGACAGGTATGCCGTTTAACGAGTTCCTGCAGTCCGCCGACAGGCTCCTCAGAACCCTCACCAGGCCCGACTGGAAGACGTACTGGATGAGCATCAAGGTAGTCTTCGCGGGCATAGGCGTCCTGGGAGCCGTGGGGTTCCTCATCAGGCTGATATCCGTTACTCTGCAGGGCGCAACATACGCTTAACCTTTCAGCAATATTAATATCTCTGAGCCCCACAAACCATGGTGCATCGTGAGTGGTCCAGTTGTCCGAGAAGACGGTGAAGACATCCCTGTACGCTGTGAAGGTGACCAACGGCCAGGAGAGGACGGTCTCCCTCATGCTCGCCGACAAGGCGAGGGTGGAGAAGCTCCCCATAGCCGCAATACTGGCGCCCGCCGAGCTTAAAGGGTACATCATCATAGAGGCCGAGAGGCCCCACATGGTGGACGAGCTCATCCGAGGCATGCGCCACACCCGGGAGCGGGTTCAGGGCACAATCAGCCCGGAGGAGGTGGACCACTACATCGAGACGAAGCCAGCGGTCGAAGGCTTAGAGGAGGGCACCCTGGTCGAGGTGATCGCGGGGCCCTTCAAGGGAATGCAGGCCCGTATCGTGCGTGTTGACGTCGGAAAGGAGGAGGTCACCATCGAGATACTTGAGGCCGCGTTCACGTTGCCTATCACGGTACACGCTGACTACGTGAGAGAGCTAAAAGGAGTGAATAGTTAATGGTCGAAAAGTCCTTCAACTTCATCGTCAACGGTGGCAAGGCCACGGGAGGCCCCCCAATAGGCCCCGCCCTGGGGCCCATGGGCGTCAACATCATGGCCATCGTCAACGAGATCAACAAGCAGACAGGCGAGTACAACGGGCTGCAGGTGCCGGTGGACGTCGTCATCGACACGGACACCAAGCAGTTCAAGGTCAAGGTGGGTATGCTCACGACCTTCGCCCTCATCAGCCAGGCGGCCAGCCTGGAGAAGGGGAGCGGCACACCCAACACAAGCTACGTCGCCGACCTCACCATGGACCAGCTCATAGGCATAGCCAAGAAGAAGCGCCCAGGCATCTACGCCGCGAGCCTGAAGACCGCTGTGAGAGAGGTACTGGGAACGTGCCAGAGCGCCGGAGTCACAGTCGAGGGCCGACCCGCCAAGGAGGTCCAGAAGGCCATCAAGGCGGGGGAGTTCGACGAGAAGCTGGCGGAGGCATAAATAACCTTTAAATTGTATATCAGGTGAGATTGAGAGGAACTCAAATGTCGCTCCCAAGGAACAAGATAATGGAAGCCATCGAGAAGGCCAGAGAGGCTAGCCCTGCACGGAACTTCCAGCAGAGCTTCGACCTGGCCATCAACCTGAGGGAGCTCGACATGAAAAGGCCCGAACAGAGGGTCAACCTGCGGTTCACCCTCCCCAACGGGGTGGGGGACCGCAAGGTACTCGTGTTCGCCTCAGGCGACCTGGCGCTGAGAGCAAGGAGGGCAGGAGCGGATGCAGTTGTTGAGCCCGCTGAACTTGATCAGCTTGCGACGGACAAGAAGGCAGCCAAGAAGGCCTTTCAACCATATGACTCGTTCGTCGCCGAGGCACCAATGATGCCCACAGTAGGTCGCGTAGCGGGGCCCATCCTGGGCCCCAGAGGCAAGATGCCCACCCCGGTGCCGCCTCAGGCGCCCATAGACAGCATACTTGAGCGCGAGCGCAAGACCGTGGTGCTGAGGAGCAGGGACAAACCGTTTATCCACTGCATCGTCGGGAAGGAGGACATGAGTGACGAGATGGTCGCCCAGAACATAGAGGTCGTGGTGCAGAACGTGACCAAGGCCACCAGGAGGGGCTTCGCAAACGTTGGCAGCATCTTCCTGAAGCTATCAATGGGCGACTCCGTGAAGGTGTTCTAGGCATGTCGAGTCACATTCCACACCAGAAGATGGACACTGTTCAGGAGACTGTCGAGCTACTCAAGGAGTACGACGTCATAGCCGCCGCTGACCTCTTCAAGGTGAACAGCGGGATGCTCCAGGACATGAGGCGCCAGCTGAGGGGCCGCCTGGAGTTCAGGGTGCTGAAGAACACGCTGATGAGGATCAGCATGGAGGAGGCCGGCAAGAAGGACATAGGCGGGTTCATCGAGAGGATCGCGGGACCCAACGTGTTCCTGTTCACCAACGGCAACCCCTTCAGGGTAGCCATGGAGCTGGACTCCAACAGGGTCAAGGTGTTCGCCAAGGCGGGCGACGTCGCGCTGGAAGACATAACCATATCAGCGGGCAACACCGGGCTGAGCCCGGGTCCCCTCATCGGCAAGTTCGGCGCCATGCACGTCAGGACCAGGATCGAGGCGGGCAGCATCTGGGTAGCCCAGGACGCCATGGTCGCCAAGAAGGGCCAGGTCATAAACGAGGACCTGGCCGACATGCTTCAGCGCCTGGGCGTCAGGGCCGCCGAGATGGGCCTCAGGGTCAAGGCAGTGTACGAGCGGGGCGAGGTGATACCCGGCGACGCGCTCATCCTCAACCTGGGCATGTACAGGCACAGCCTGGAGGCCGCCATAGGCAACGCGCTGAAAGTGGCCGTTGAGGCCGCGTACGTGACGCCCCAGACGGCGCCCACCATACTGGCGAAGGCGTACCAGCAGGCGAGGGCCGTGGCCTTGGAGGCCGAGTGGCCCACCCGGGACACCGTGGGGCTGCTTGTGGCCAAGGCCAACGCCCAGGCGAGGAGCCTGGCCAGCAGGGTCGGCAAGAAGATGGCTCAGGGCTAGACGCCCAACCCAACTTTTTTCACTACATTTATCGCAGCCCATGCAACAATATGCACCATGGATGGTTCTGATCCTCTGAAGACGTACAGGGAGAAGAGAGACCTGGCAGGGAGCCCTGAGCCCCCCGGCGCTGTGGCGGTGGTCGGCGGCGACCCAATATATGTGGTGCAGAAGCACGCAGCAAGCACCCTACACTACGACCTCAGGCTGGAGTCCGGGGGCGTCCTGAAGAGCTGGGCCGTGCCCAAGGGCCCAAGCATGGACCCCTCCGTGAAGCGCCTCGCAGTGCCCACCGAGGACCACCCCCTGGCCTACGCCGGGTTCGAGGGGGTCATCCCGGAGGGCCACTACGGCGCAGGGACCGTCATCGTCTGGGACCGCGGCACGTTCACCAACCTCAAGGACGGCAAGGGCTTCGCCGAGAGCCTGGAGGAGGGGCACGCCACCTTCAGGCTGGACGGCGTGAAGCTCAGGGGCGGCTTCGCCCTGCTGAGGACGGGTGGAGGCGGGAAGCCCAGGTGGCTGTTCTTCAAGATGAAGGACGGTGAGGCCAGGCCCGGCTCGGACGTCGCGGAGGAGGAGCCCGGCTCCGCGTTGACGGGCCGGAGCATGGAGCAGGTGGCGGCGGAGGAGGAGCCCTCCGACCTGCCCAACTTCGGGTAGGGGTGTCCAGGTTGACCGACGACTACACGGTGGTTCAGAGCTCGGTGCAGGCAGGGGACCCCCACATATGCAGCGACGGCAACGCCAGGAACAACTTGGTCTACTCCGTCTACGAGGCACTGGTAGCCAGGGACGGGGGCGGCTTCAGGCCATGCCTCGCCAGCAGCTGGGCCGTGGAACCGGACGGGCTGACCTGGGCGTTCCAGCTGCGGGAGGGGGTGAGGTTTCACAACGGGGATAGACTCAAGGCGTCTGACGTGACGGCTTCCCTCCGCCGCGTCATCGACCCCAGGATCGGGGGAGCCTACGGCACCCAGGGTGTCTACGCCGGCTACATAGGCGACGCGGAGTTCACGGCCCCCCGCGTCGACGTTGTGAAGATCAGGACACGGGAGCCCGTGGCGGACCTACTCGACCTGCTCTCCGAGATGCCCGTCGGCCCCGAGGCTGAGCTGGACAGGCTGCCCAGGGAGTACGTGGGCACGGGCCCATACCTGGTGGGGAAGATGGGCCGCGACGAGGCTGTCCTGGAGCCCTTCAGAGGCCACTGGGGCGCCGCCCCCGAGACCGGCGAGGTGACGTGGCTGGCTGAGCCCGACGCCGTGCAGAGGGCGAGGATGGTCCTGGACAGGGACGCCGACCTGGGCTGCATTGTAGGCGTGGAGGGCAAGGAGCTCACCGAGTCCGAGGGTGGACTCGTTGCCGCCCTCGACAGTAGCCTCTGCATCATATTCATGTTTAACTGCTTTAAGGGGCCCTGCGTGGACAGGCGCGTCAGGCAGGCCCTCAACTACGGCCTCGATGTCCAGAAGATCATCAGGAAGGTGAAGCGGGGCGAAGCCAGGCAGTTGAACGGGTACCTGACGCCCCACCACTTCGGGCACGACCCAGACACGCCGCTGTACAGCCACGACCCGGACAGGGCCAGGAGGCTGCTCTCCGAGGCCGGGTACAGTGGCGGGCTGAGGCTGACGATGGACGTGCCGACGTCCATGCCGGACGAGGCGCCGCAGCTGGCCTCCCAGATGGAGACGCAGTACGCGGAGATAGGCGTCGAGGTTGAGTCCCTGTACCACGGGGATAGGCCGGCCTACTCTGAGATGGTGCGCGGAAAGAAGATACATGACCTGTGCTGCTTCGACTCAAGCCCGCGCAGCGCCTTCAGGGTGCTGAGGGAGAAGCTGCACTCAGGCATCAGGGGCCCGTGGTGGATGGGCTACAGCAGCCCGGAGGTGGACCGCCTCACATGGGAGGCCCAGAGTGCCTTCGACGGTGACGCCCGGCAGCGCATCTACAGGCGCATCTACAGGTTGGTGAGGGACGACGCGCCCTGGCTGTTCCTGTACAGGCCCACGTACCACTGGGCCGTGGGTAAGAGGCTTGAGGGGTGGAGCCCTGAACCGGGCGGGCTGGTCAGGATAAGGTGAGGGGCCCGCTGCCCTAGGGGCGGGCCACGAGTGGTCCCGCCGCACCTAGTAAGGCGCGGGTTTCCAGGTCCTCGGAGGATTCTTCGGTGAACCGTTTAACACGGTTATGGATCAGTGATCCATTAATCGCCGTAGGGGTTCTGGGACTCGAGGACTTCAATTGGCTGGAGTTCATGTGGGGTGGGAAAAACTTACCTTCTCATGGGCACAACGTTGAGAACATGCTTCACATCTCCAAAACCGTGTACAAGTTGGCGGTGGCCGCCATATTGGCTGCCTTGCTGGGCCTCATACCTGTAGAGATATTCACCCCGATGCAGATACGGATGGTGACGACGGCTGACTGGTCCAACCTTAAGATAATCTCAAAGACTCCCATCAGGGACCCGAGGGTGACGGGCGTATCAGGGGCCACGGAGGCCAAGTACGAGAACGATGAGCTCATTCTGATCCAGGGGCTTGAAGCCGCCCAGAATAAAGCCGTGGCCGAGATGGCGGTTGACCTAAAGATCGTTAACCTTGTCAACGTGTATACGCTCATCAGGAACATAGTCTTGGGCGCAGGCCTTCCGAGGGTCGACGCACCCAGGTTTCAGGCGGAGAGGGGGCACATAGGCTGGACATACGTGGAGGTGGCTAACACCCTCGGGGACGAACCTCTGGTCGTTGGTCGACTCTGGTGGAGCGGCATCGAGGAGGGCCCTCAGAACGTCAAGGACTTCGAGGTGCCTAGTAGGCTACTCTATAAGGAGCAGCCTCAGCCGATACCCCCGGATGAACCCGACACGTTGATCGGAAAGGCCCTGCTAGGGTACCAGGGCTGGTTCGGCTGTGAAGGCGACGGCTCGGACAGGGACAGGTGGGTTCACTGGTCCAGGGACGGGTCTAAGCCCAGCGCGGAGAACCTCGTCGTGGACTTCTGGCCCGACGTCTCCGAGTACGCCGACGATGAGCTCTACGAGACGAGTCTCCACCTCCCAGACGGGAACCCCGCGAGGGTCTTCTCAAGCTACGACGAGGACACGGTTAACCGCCACTTCGAGTGGATGAGGGACTACGATCTGGACGGGGTCTTCGCGCAGAGGTTCCTCGTGGAGCTTGAGGATGCCCCCAACTTCTGTTTCGCCAACATGGTGCTCGGGAACGTGCGCCGCGGGGCGGAGCAGAACGGTAGGGCCTTTGCAGTCATGTACGATGTAAGCGGCGCGTTAGGTTCCAACACGATCATCGAGGAGGACTGGAGGTTCCTCGTTGAGGTTTTAAGGATCACGGAGAGCCCCAACTACCTCCGCCACAACGGTAAACCTGTTGTGGGCATATGGGGGCCGGGCTTCGCAAGCAGGTACTACACGACCTACCCTCAGGCCATGGACATATTGAACTGGTTCAAGGCTGACGCGCCGGAGAACCTGCAGGCGACGACGGTCGGCGGGGTCCCCACGCACTGGATGACCCTCGACGAGGACTCAAACACTGACCCCCACTGGGCGGAGGTCTACAGGATGTACGATGTCATATCCCCGTGGACCGTCGGCCGATACGGTACCCTTAGCGGGGTCGACGCCCACATCGCAGACCACACGGCCCCCGAGATCGCCGTCGCAGAGTCTTTTGGCGCAGAGTACATGCCTGTGATCTGGCCCGGCTTCAGCTGGCACAACCTCAACCCATACGAGCCCTCAAACGAGATACCGCGTAACGGCGGAGCCTTCCTCAGTCGTCAGGCCACGGGCAGCGTCGACGCTGGCGCACGGATGCTGTACATAGCCATGTTCGACGAGGTCGACGAGGGCACAGCGGTCTTCAAGCTGGCGCCGACCCAGGAAGATGTGCCCGTGGAGGCCCCCGTGGTGTCCCTCGACGCGGACGGGTACAGCCTCCTGAGCGATCACTACCTCGACGAGGCTAGGCTGGCATCCGAGCATCTCAGGAGCCATGTTGGCCCCGCCAGGTAGATGAGGTTATTCTACTCATCTGGACGAGCCAGTCAATTTGTCTGCGAACCCTTAACTAATTGGGGCTGGCGACGCGTACGCCGTTCATGAATTAGGTTATTGTTCCGCGTGGATCAGATGGTGCCCTTATCTGATAGTCTCTTCAACTCGTCCTCTGAGAGACCTAGAACCCGGCTGTACACTTCATGGTTGTGCTCCCCCACTCTGGGCGCCGGCCTCGACAGGTCCCCCTCCGTCTCCGACAGCTTAAACGGGAACCCCGGCAGCCTCGCCCTACCGTACAGGGGCGTATCCACCTCGACGAAGAGGCCGCGGGCGTGGCTATGCTCGTTGGCGAGGGCGTCCTCTATGTTGTAGACGGGTGCGGCAGGCACACCGGCCTCGTCCATGACCCGCACAACATCGTCGACGGTCCTCTCTGAGACCCACCTGGCCACCTCCCCCCGGTCGTCGCCGCTGAGTCCAGTCGTCTCCCTGAACCACTCCGCCAGACGGCCGCGGGGGATGAAGAACATGACGTGCCCATCCATGGCCCTGTGGTAGCCCGAGCACGGGAGGTTGTAGGCGGCGAGGGACCGCAGCAGGGTCGTCCCACCCAGTACCCAGTACGCGAAGCTGGGTGACATGGCGATGAGACTCTCCACCTGGGAGACGTCGATCATCTGCCCAACTCCTGTCCTGCCGCGGCTTATGAGGGCGGCGAGTATCCCATATGCCGCCAGTATCCCAGGGATGGTGTCACCCACGGCCTCGGGCGCCTGCCTCGGAGGCCCCTCCGGGTCCAGCATCTCCTTGCCCAGCCACATGAAGCCGCTCAGCGCCTGGGCGATTGGGTCAAAGCTCCTCCTGCCGCTCCAGGGCCCCGTCTGGCCGAACCCGGATATTGACGCGTAGACGAGCCCCGGGTTCACCTCCCGCAAGGCCTCGTAGCCCAGGCCCAGGCTCTCCATGGTTCCCGGGCTGTAGTTCTCTACGAGGACGTCCGAGGCCGCCGCCAGCCTCTTAAGAATCTCCACGCCCTCGGGGTCCTTGAGGTTTAGGGTCACACCCTTCTTGCCCCTGCCGAGGAACGCTATGTAGGGGTTCATGTCCTCCCTCGTCGGAGGGTACATGCGCCCCAGCTCCCCGCCGGGCCGCTCAACCTTGATCACCTCGGCGCCGAGCCCAGCCAGCAGCATGGTGCAGACGGGCCCAGCCTGGACCTGGGTGAGGTCAAGCACCCTGATTCCGTCTAAAGCCGACAACGGCTGACACCCCTTGATATGGGTCTAGTACATACTTAACCAATTGGTGACGCCTACCCGAGCAGGAGAAGCGTGTAGTTGCTCTCTTAGCCCTCCCGTCATGGTATTTTTATCGTCTCGATGTTGAGGCCTTTAAACTCTGTGTCTCTTCCAACGACCAGTTTCGAACCTGTGGCCTGCGCCGTGGCAGCCGCGTATGCGTTAGCCAGGCTCATTGGGTGCCCGCTTTTAATCGTGGCAGCTAGTCTCCACAGCGTGTCGTCTAGGATGGGCACCACGTTGACGCCGAAGGCCCTCAGGTTTCGGGTCTTCTCCTCAGCCGCCTCCGGGCTGTACCTGTGCAGTATGTAGTATAGCTCTGTCAGGTTCACTACGTTGATGTGGGCTTCGAGGCTGCCTTCGACCACCTGGATTAGAAGTCCCTCCACCTTCGTGTCCCCCTCCTCCCCCTTATAGAAGACCAGCAGAGGCTCGGTGTCGAAGACGACGCTCAGTATCATCGCCTCCTGGATTGTTTTGCTTCGTGTCGCCTGGCTTCCTCCACGAGTTCCAGGGCGGTTTTGTTCTCCATGAGCTGTTTCAATGATCCCCTGTCCTGTCCCGGCGTCGGTAGGGGTTTGAAGAGTATGCCCTCATCCGTCTCCACGACGAGGGCCTTGTCTCTCATCCCGTATTTTTCTCTGAGCTCCTTCGGTATGGTCGCCTGCCCCTTGCTTGTAATACTGACTATCTGAGTCATACTTATAATTCAAGTAATACTTGATAATTATGGTATTAATAACTTTGTTGGTGACCTAGGCGTACACGAGGATTGGATATTCTCCCTCCTCTAGATCGAGGAGGGTAATTGATCGGGGGGCGCGGCCTCAGTCTACTTCCAGTTGCCCAGCGCCTTCCTTATGTCCAGTATCTTGCCCAGGTGGTACGCGTTGTGCTCTATGATTATCATGATCTCTCGCAGGTACGTGTACTCAGTTGCGCCGGCGACGACCCCCAGCACGTCTATCTTAGGGTCACTGACCAGCTTCACGGCCTTCTCCATGTCGGAGAAGAACCCCTTAACCGCCGCGTCCCACACCTTGTCGGGCACCGCCTCCATGCGCTCAGGCCAGTACCCCTCGGGCCAGTCCGGAGGCTCCCAGTCCGAGTCCAGCGCGTAGTTGATCAGGTCCGTCTGGGCCCTCCTCATGTGCTCCAGCTCCTCGTAGATGGAGTGAATAGCCGGGTTCGGCCTAACGCCTCTCAGCTCCGGCTTGACTCCCTCCAACGCCTTCCTGTAAGACACGAACGCCTGGCCGCCCCTCAGCGACCGGGCCAGGTGCTCCCTCAAAACGTCCACACAGACACCTCTTCCACCTACAAAGACACCAAATACGTATTTATCTCAATGCCACGAGCCCACATATCCGGACGCCTCAGAGGCCAGCCCACACATTGAATCCCACCTAAAAGCAACCCCAAAAATAATCACGTTCTACCCAGCCACCGTCATCTCAGCCTCATAAAAAACGCGTATACCCAACCACTGGGTACAAACCCGACAAGTTAAATCGCGGAGCAGCCCACCCATACCCATGTCGATCATAGGGAGACCCGGAGACGAGGTGCTCACAC
>CAZAKG010000042.1:0-18905 GCA_964485755.1 uncultured Candidatus Bathyarchaeia archaeon
CAGGTTCGCCTCGTAGACCAGGACCGGGAACAGGTTCTTGCCCACGGGCTCGTGTACGTCGCTTATCTGGATGATGCTCAGGGACTCTGGCCACTCCTCCATGGCCCAGACGCACCTGCTCTGTGTGACCTCCACGGTCCTCCCGCCCTCAGAGAAACCCAGCCTCAGGTCGTAGAGCCCCTCAGGCAGGCTCACCGGCACCTGGAACGCCACCGTCCAGCCCTTCACCTCGACGTAGGTGGCCCCAGCCAAGGTGAGCAGGGCCTCCTCAGAGGCGTCCATGAGGCTCGCCGTCCACCCTGTGGCCCCGGCGGCTGCCTTAACCTTGACGGTGAGGCTTCCTCCCGCTAACACCGGCTCGGGTTTGCTGGGCAGGGGACTGATCACCGGGTCGGAGATCACCGCCGCTGTGTACCCCTGTAGGGCCGCGACGGACGTGACCAGTCCGAGTAGCAGGGCCGCGGATAATGCGACCCTCACGAATCCTGAGCTGCGCTTCATGGTAGTTCAGAGAATAGGGTGCGGCGGCTGTACTTTACGGTTTTCCATGGGCCCATGAGTGGGCTGCGCCAACTAAAAAGAGGAGATTTTTAGTCTCAACTAAACTGGGTATACGTTTTTGGCTGAAAACGGGTTTAATCTGATCGATCTTTTATACCTTATTTCTTGAGTAAAGGTGGATGGTGTCATTGGACGAGCTCAGACCCAAGGTTGATTCGCTGGACTACATCCAGTTCCAGTTCACAACCATCTTCGGGGACCTGAAGGCCGTGGAGTTCCCGTCCTCCCTGTGGGACGAGATGTGTGGGGGCACTGGCGTGGACGGGTCCAGCCTGGGTTTCCTGAAGACGGAGCAGAGCGACATGGTGGTCGTGCCTGACCCCGGCAGCTTCGCCGTGCTGCCCTGGGACGACAGGGTGGCCAGGCTCATATGCGACCTACTGGACAACGACGGCTCGCCTCACCCCGCCTGCCCCAGGTCCATACTGAAGAGGACCGTGGCTGAGGCCGGTGAGCTCGGCTTCGAGTACAGGACTCGCCCTGAGCTGGAGTGGTACTACGTCGACGAGGACGTGGCCCCGGCCGACACGGGCAGGTACATGGACACTCTCCCATACGACGTCTACAGCTTCCTTAGGCGGGCCACCATGGACGACGTCCAGGCCATGGGCGCAGGCGTGAAGACCATACACCACGAGAGCGGGCCCGGGCAGCAGGAGTTCGAGTTCACCCCCAACCTGGCGCTGAAGCAGGCCGACGACGTCCAGGCCGCCAAGGTGGCCGTGAAGACCAACGCCGCCATGGAGGGCGTCACCGCCACCTTCATGCCGAAGCCCTTCCCGGACAAGGCCGGGAGCGGCCTCCACATCCACCAGTACCTCACGAGGGGCGGCGAGAACGTGTTCGCGGACCCCGATGAAGGCGTCAGCGAGTTCCTGATCCACTTCGCAGGCGGCATCATGGAGCACGTGGACCCCATGACGGCGGTCCTTAACCCCACCACAAACAGCTACAGGCGGCTTGTGCCAGGCCACGAGGCCCCCGTCTACAAGAGCTGGGGCGTGGGGAACCGCACGGCCCTCATACGGGTGCCCGGATACGAGAAGAGCGCCCGGATAGAGTACAGGGCACCCGACTGCTCGACCAACATCTACCTGGCCCAGGCGCTGCTCCTCGCGGCGGGCCTGGACGGTGTGAAGAGGAAGGCAGAGCTCATGCAGCCCACGAGGGAGAACGTGGAGAAGATGACAGCGAAGCGGAGGAAGGAGCTGGGGATAACCCAGCTCCCGTCAAGCCTGGGGGACGCGCTGGACCACCTGGAGGGCAGCGGCTTCGTGAGGCGTGTGCTGGGCAAGGAGATGGTGGCCATCTTCCTTGAGCGGAAGAGGCTGGAGCTCAAGGAGTACCTTGAGGCGGAGCGCCTCGGAGAGTCGGAGGCCAGGGCCTGGGAGATCAAGAGGTACCTGGAGAGGAGCTAGCCCTCCCCGTCCCTCGTGCACATCGACGAATAGGGTTCCTTTAGCAGCCTCTGAGCATTCTCCACGATGATGGGCCCGATGCCTTTCACCTCCGTGAGGGGCCCCGTGAGCCTCCTGGTCTTACCGGAGCTGGACACCTTCACCTCGGCCTGGGCGAACTCCTCCAGCACCCTCAGCGGCGTCTCGAAGTGGCTCAGCAGGTCCTGGGCTAGGGTGGTGCCTATCTGGGGCAGCCCGGCGAGGAGGTAGAGCTGCTGCTGGTGCAGCGGCATGCTCCTGTCAACGCTGCGCAGCTGGATGACCCGGTTCTCCTTGGCCTGCTCCCTGTAAGCGAGCCTGTGCAGGAGGACGCCCGTGTGCTCGGGCGTCTCTGTCGGTATCACCGTGAGGCCGTAGTCCAGGGCGACGCTGCTCAGGGCCCCGTAGACGCTGCTGAGCTTCATGGCGCTGCGCTTCAGGGCGCGGCTCATCTGGCCCTCCAGTATGAGGATGGGCCTCTCGTAGACGCCGGCCATGTCCTTGGCCTGGCTGAACAGGCGGCCGTCCTTCATGCTGCCCAGGAAGTCGCTCACGTCCTTGCGCTCCACGCCCACGCGGTCGCTGACAACGTAGTCGCATACGTCCAGCCTGCGGATGTCCACGTCGAAGCCGTTGAACTTGAGGTAGGTGACGATGTCTCTGCGGCTGGACGCCTCGTTGCTGTCAACGCATATGTGCAGCTGCTCACTCATCTGGGTCCACCTCGAAGGCCAGCTCCACCCTCTCAGCGTCCTCGCCGCCCTTCAGGGCCTTGATGAAGCCCGTGAGCATGTTGGTGAGGGCCCTCCTCACGAAGTTGTTCAGCGGCAGGGACTCGCCGTTCACCTTCAGGGTGAACGCCTCGTAGTTCCTGACGCACCGCGTGGCCTCCGCGTCGCCTCCCAGGATCGCTTTGCCCAGGCTTCTGCAGTCGGGGTAGCCGCAGCCGTGGCAGTCAGCCCCCGGCAGCATGGGGTACGCCTTGGACTCCACGAGGTCGGCCAGCCTGGCTGCGTCGGACAGCTCCACCACGGGGACCCCTCCGCCCCCACTGAACCCTGAGCCCGGTATCTTCACGGCGGCCACCTCCAGCCCGTTCCTGAGTTTTTCTATGTCGCCGTCCTCACGAGGTACCAGTACCCTGGCGTGGGTGTCCAGGGTCTTGAAGCCCTCGATGACCAGGAAATTCAGGGCGCCCAGGCACTTCACGGCGTCTTGTATCGTCACGTGGTCGTCTAGGAAGAAGGCGGCGGCGTTATCGTGGAGGATAGCTGATGCCACGGCCCCCGCGTCCCTGTGCCTCCTGGTGTCCTTTCCCGGCGTGTCGAAGTCGATGTTCTCGGCCGTGTGCTTCACGGTACCCACCCTGAAGCCCCTGCGGGTGAGCTCGCCCACGAGGGCCTCCACCACCCTCGTCTTCCCGGAGTCCTTGAAGCCTACGACGGCAACAGTCTTGGGGGGAGTCATGGTGATACCCATGGCTTCGCTTTATTTATCCTCATGGTTCCCGGGGATACCTTTAATATTTGGCGGATAAGCATCTGGGACGCGTCGAAGGGACAAATATTTGGTGCAGATGGCTGGGCTGAGGAGGATCTTCGCAGCTGACATGCCAACCGTCTACTATGAGCTTCTCTTCATAGGGTTCAGCGTCATGACCGGCATGAGCCTGTCCTCAAGCTTCCTACCCATCCTAGCCAACGACCTGGACCCGTCGGGGGTGCTTGTGGGCATGGTGGTCTCGTCCTGGTTCCTGTCCAGGATATTCATGGAGCTGCCCGCCGGCATCATCAGCGACAGGATAGGCAGGAGGCGGCTCCTCGTGGTGGGTCTGGGCCTCAGCCTGGCTGGGCCTCTGCTCTGCAGCCAAGCCACGAACATCTATATTCTGATCCTGGCCCGCGGTCTCTGGGGGATGGGGACTGCCCTCTACTTCATGAGTAACATGGCTCTCCTCATGGACATCCTGCCCCAGTCCACGAGAGGTAAGGCCCTGGGCGTGTTCCAGGGCATCGAGTTCATAGGCAGCTTCATAGGTGCCCCCGTCGGGGCATTCCTCACCGTTTACCTCAGCTACACCCAGGTTTTCTATTTCACCTTCGCTTTCACGCTTATCAGCTTCTTACTTGGCGTAAGGAGCCGAAACATGAGGAGTCTGGAGGTCCAGGAACACAAGTCCAAGCTCACAATGAAGCAGATCACCGGTAGCCTCCGTGACTGGGGAATCATAATTGTGTGCCTAATCAGCACCTCCAGGATGCTTGTGATGCAGGGCATCCATCAGACGGTTCTCCAGCTCTACCTGAACCAGCAGGTTGGGCTCACCGTGAGCGGGATCGGCTGGGTGGTCAGCACCTTCGTTTTAGGCCAAGTGATTGCGCTGCCAACGGCTGGAAACGTGTCCGACAGGTTCGGGAGGAAGCCGGTCCTCATTGTGGGCTTCTCCATCAGGTTGGCCGGCGTCATCCTCTTCACGCTTTCAGGCAACCTGCTTGTGCTGCTGCTCTCAGGCCTGGTCTCAGGGATAGGTGAGGGACTCACCATGACGACGCTTCTGGCTATGCTGACGGACATCGCGCCCCAGGTGGCGAGGGGCGGCGCCGTCGGCCTCTACAGGACGTTCATGGATGTGGGCGGGTTCCTCGGCCCAATAGTCTTCATGATAGTCTACGACAACTACAGCCCCCTGACTCCCTTCTACGTGGCTGCGGGTCTCTGCGTACTGAACATCCTGTTGACTTTCTTCGCCCGCACCAAGTCGTCTACCTCAACTTAAAATACCGTTCATGGATCATTCTCACGTATGGCGTCGCTAACCTTCCACGGCGGGGTCAACGAGATCGGTGGAAACAAGATACTGCTGGAGGACGGGGGCACCCGCCTCTGGTTCGACTTCGGGCAGAGTTTCACCATGGGGGGCGAGTACTTCCTCAACTACCTTCAGCCACGCCGAGGCAACGGCCTCAAGGACTACTTCGAGTTCAACCTACTGCCGAGGGTGGAGGGCCTGTACGGGGAAGACAGCCTCACGGGCACCGGCCTCGGATACTGTGAGCCGGGGTTCCAGGGCGTCTTCATCACCCACGCCCACTTCGACCACGTTAACCACCTCTGCTTCGTGGACCCATGCATCCCGGTTTACACCGGGAAGGGTACCAAGCTGTTCATGGAGGCCATGGAGCAGACCAGCCCCTTCACCCGGTACGGGGGCCACCCCTACGTGGGCTTCAGGACAGGGGACGTGGTGAAGGTGGACGGCGTGGACGTGGAGCCCATCCATGTGGACCACAGCATACCCGCGGCGTACGCGTACATAATCCACCTGCCCGAGGCCACGGTGGTCTACACGGGGGACATGAGGGCCCACGGGCCACGCGCAGACATGACTCAGGAGTTCCTGGAGGCCGCAGCGTACGTCGAGCCCGACGTGATGATCTGCGAGGGGACAAGGATGGCGCGCCGCGGCAGGAGAAGGAACCTGACCGAGGCCCAGGTTGAGGAGGGCGTCAAGAAGATATGCAGGGACGCGGACGCCGGAGGCAAGGCCGTTGTGTACACCCACCCCGGGAGAGACATGGACAGGCTCCGCACGTTTCACAGGGCGGCCGAGTCCTGCGGCCGCGTCATGGTCATCCACCCCAAGACCGCCCACCTGCTGAACAGGCTCATAGAGGACGAGCACCTGGACCTACCCGACCCCATGAAGGACGACCTCATAAGGGTCTACTACAAGCGCAAGAAGTCCGGGAGCTACGACGACAGCGACTACTACGTCTGGGAGCGGCCGTACCTGGACAGGATCATCACGGCCGAGGAGGTCCACGACAGCCAGAGGAGCTTCCTGGTGAACCTGGACTTCTACAGCTTCACCGAGCTAATAGACATCCGCCCTGAGAAGGGCAGCTACTTCATCTACAGCATGAGCGAGCCCTTCACCGAGGAGGACTTGGAGGAGGAGGTGCTCCACAACTGGCTGAGCCACTTCGGGCTCAGCTACAACCAGCTTCACGCGTCGGGCCACATGGGCCCCAGGGAGCTGGTGGAGGCCGTCAACTACGTGAAGCCAGACGTGCTGCTGCCGGTCCACTGCGAGGAGCCCCAGCTCTTCAGGAAGCACTATAGGAGCGTGAGGCTGCCCAAGCTTGGAGAGCCCATCACCTTCTAGTGTTTAGGCAAAGATACGCCGTAGCTAGTTTGGCGTCGATTAGTGTTCACCGACTACCTGTATCACTGGTCTCAGTTCCCGCTCCTTGGGCTTTAACTCTGGGGCACCAGCGTCCTCGGCTGCAGGTGGGGCATCGTACGGACTTTCAGCTTCCGCTCCGCGGGGTTTGACTCTGAAACAGCCACTCAGAATCTTGTTGTAGATTGCGTAGACCTCTTCTTTCAAATCGCCCGGTATTGCGGGGTACTCCTGCGGGGTGAAGTAGTAGGCGTAGTCCCTCTTGATGAGGTCGAACGACGTCTCCTCGCCGTTGTTCACGTGGTTGTACTTCGATCTCCTGTTGAATTCCTGTAGGAACGGGTTTTCCGGCATCCTCTCGCTCGCCAGGAAAAGGGCCAGCTCCTGTTCCTCCTTTCCGAGGCCGCTCCGGTCGAAGCCGTACGTTTCCTCGCCGTTGAAGGCCGAGAATAGGCCCTTGTACTCCTCGCTGAACATGTCCCGCCAGAACCCGACGCCCTTCACGTCGCCGTCCACGGCCTGGATGAAGGCGTAGTTCCTGGCGCACTTCGAGCAGTTGCAGCACCACCTGTGCTCTCTGACGGCGGGGTCGTCGCAGAAGCACGACATCTGGTACTTGGCCAGCTCGGGGAAGCCGCTGTGTAGGCACTTGACCACGGCGATCTCGTTCAGGGGGCCGACGAGGCTCCCGACCCTCGCCGAGCCGCCCGTGAGGAGGCGCATCATGACGTCCTGCTGAATCGTCCAGTGGCTGCTCTGGTCGTAGCTGAAGTTGGCCCGATAGCCCTCTGAGTTGAAGGTCTCCATGTCGCAGCTCACCTCGTTGCCGTAGAAGAGGTACCTCGCCCCGTGGTGGAAGATGAACGGCAGGTAGATGAACATGTAGTACATGAGCTGGTTCCCCCACCCCATCGACGACTTCCTTGAGTCCATCCACTTCGCGTCGTGGAAGAGGCCGGCGTCATGGGGGATCGAGTAGTACTGTATGCCGAACTTCTTTTTCAAATCTCTGAGGATCTGTATCTTGTGCTCGTGCTCATAGGTGTTTGAGGGCTCAACGACGTTGATGAGGATGGGCTCCAGGCCCAACTCCATGCACATCGCCAACGTGAGCAGGCTCTCCTTCCCGGAGGTGAAGGAGATGACGGCCGCGTCTCGGGCCCTGTAAGGCTTGGCCCACACGACGGGTTCGTCGGAGGCGAACACGAAATCTAGGTTGAAATAACCCTTAATGTAATCCACCATGTTCCTTCCGTCGAGAACGGCGTTGGAGGGCATGTCGAACATCATGCTCTTGAAGGAGAAACAGTCGAACATCGGGAGGCGCGTGTTGTATATGACCCCCTTCTTCCCCAGGACGAGGGGAAGATAGTTCGTCGAAAGGAAGGCGATGTGGTCGACAATCGACTGCTTTATGGGCTCCTCGAGGGGATACCAGACGTTTCTAGGAAATTCGATCCTGTAGCTTCTCTCGTTCAACTGGATCTCAATGGAATTACCATTGTATTTGGCGTTCACCTCTAAATAGTTCTCTTTTTTGTATAACATGTCTTCCGGGTACGTCTTTTCTTTTTCAAAGATAGAAAAATTAAAGTATTTAAATTTAGTCGTTTAAAAATATATTTTATAAGCCAATAATGTAAGACTATTAAATCGTTTAAAGAAAAAAATTGAATTTAGCCGTTATCTATTGATAGGGCAGATATTCACGTCATTTAGATTAAATGGGCAAAGAAAATTGGTGTTAATAAGTAAAGGATGAAAATTGTTGGTTATCTCATGGTATTTTCAACGAATTTCACGGCGCGATTAAATGCCTTTAGAACCGTCAGTTCGCGCGTGTGCGTACACGATTAACGTTCAACCTATCATCAATGAGGTGCGGTGCTTGGTAAACAGCCTCGCCCGCGATTGGGTCCATAGCCTTATCCTCGACAACCATGAAAATTAGATCAGAAGCATAAAGCAGTGATGAACCGATATGCCTAAGAGAAGAAGAGTGAAGATAACTGTACTCAGGAGGTTCAAACCCTCCGAGGTCTTCGAAAGGAGCCCCGTCACCCCGGTGGGGGCGCTGGGCGCCTGCGAAGTCTATAGGGACGGGCAGGTGTTCACCGTGGAGGATGACGGCAGGATGCCTGAGGGCTTCTGCACATCGGCGTGGAACGACATCTTCCCCAGTGTGAGAGTCCTCGCCTTCGGAGGAAACGCGCCGTGGTACAAGGAAAAGGGCGTCGCAGTCGAGTGCTGCACGGACGGCCTTCGACCAGTCATTTTCAAACTCGAAAGAATCTAATCTGCACTGCGCGGTCGGCCACCAATTATTTTTTCTCCACGTTCCCAATTTGTGGGGACCCTTAACTTCCCTTACCTGAACACCAGGCAACACGCATCGGAGGCCCGATGCACAAAACAGCTGCGATGATGACTACACCTCACGACCACCATCGCCTAAAAACCCTGAAAAAGCCCCCAATCAGCAAAACAAGCCCAAAAACGGGAAAACGTGGCGACGACGACTACACCCCCCTCCCCCCACCCGTGCACGCAACAAGAAAGACACTCACCGCTGAACACCGAAGAAGGAGCCCAGACTCGTCTGCCTGGGTCTACCGACGAGCTCGTCGAAGCTCATGTCCAGGGCGTCCAGAAGCTGCTCGAAGGTGCTTTCAAGGTACTCCTCATACTTCTTCACGTCCACGTCCCTGGGCTTGGCCGAGATGGCCGGCAGCACGTCGTCCTTGGTTACCACGTAGCTGATTATGTCGCCTGCCACCACCTCGTAGCCCTGCTCCTCCAGCATACGGCCCGCCTTCACGTGCTGTGGGTTGGTGTCGTACTGCCTCAGCGGCTTACCAAGCTGCATCTGGAACGCCACCTCCTCCACCCTGAAGTCCCTGTCCTTGAGGCGCCTGTGCACCTCCTCTACTAGGCCCCTGATGTCCTCCTTGGCCGCCGGGAACTCCTCGACCGTCTGGACTCCGCCAAGGATGCCGGTGAGCTCATCGAAGGCCGCCTTCAATATGGGCGGGATGTGCCGCTTCTTGCCTGTCATTCCCTTGACATCCAGTCTGCCGTCCTTGTAGACGCCCAGGTAGTTCTTCTTGCGCCTCGAGAAGACCGCGTACCTGTACACCTTGTCCACCTCCAGGTCGATGCCCAGCTTCTCGTCGGCCCAGGCGATCAGTGCATCCGTCTGCTGCTTAGAGGGGCGGTTCAGGAAGACGCTGTCAGTGTCCCCGTACAGCACCTCTATCCCGAGCCCAGCGCTCTTCTTGGTGGCCTCCTCCAGAGCGTAGCGGCCCACGGCCGCGGTGCTCTCGGCGAGGGGAGGGCAGTAGAGGGGGAAGCTTTCGGCGCCGAAGACCCCGTAGCTGGCGTTGAGGAACACCTTCAGCGCCTGCTGGACCACGTTGTAGTACTGGCGCTCGTCATCCGTGAGTCCCTTGTCCCTGCTGCGCGGCTTGTACCACAGGACCCTGATGTCCTTGAGGCTGCCGATGAGCTCGCTTGTCATACCCCGCCTCTTGGTGCACACCCAGTGCCCGGTCCCCGGAACCAGGTTGCCCCTGCACTCCTGGTGTGTGCAGAGCAGGGTGTCGTAGCTCAGGTTCCAGTTGCTTATGGCGCTGGGGTAGAGGCTTGCGAAGTCCACGACCGTCACCTCGAAGTGTATGCCCGGCACAGGGTCCCTCACGATGGCCCCCTGGTACTTCTTGCCCTTGATGATGGCCTCGGTGGTGGTTCCACCCTTAGCCTCTATGATGTCCTTGGTGTTGGGTATCAGCCAGCCCAGCCTGCGGTGCTCCCACTCCATGAGGCTCAGTATCCACCGGCTCACCCCCATCCGTGAGACGTCCTCCAGGATGCTCTTGCTGATCCTGCTGAGGAGCACCATGAGGTTCATCACCAGGCTGTCGTTGAACGCCGTCAGGTAGTACGTGATGTAGGCGTCCTGCATGCAGTAATCGCCCAACTCCTTGATGCCCAGCTGAGCTATGTCCTCTACTGCTATCTTGCCCTCCTTGAGGATGCTGGACGCTATCTCGTCAAGCGTGTGCTCGCGGTACACGTTGCCGAAGGCGTAGCCCTGGATGCTGCGGTTCCTGAAGAACTGGTACAGGTCTATGTGGACCCCGTTGGTGAGGAAAGCGAACCTGCGGCCCAGGGTTATAGGATTCTCATCGTCTGGGACCCCCAGGTTCCTGGCCCTGTTGCGCAGGTACTTGAAGTCGAAGTCGTCCCCGTTGAAGGTGATCACCACGGGGTACTGGTCCAGCAACCTGAAGGTCTCCTGGATGATCTCCCTCTCAGACTCGTGGACAGTGACCTCGTCTGCCCCAGCGATCTGGGGCGTCTCCACGGGCAGCCCAGAGTCGTTCAGCAGCAGAATCTTCCGTAGCCCGTCGCTCCCCGCGAAGGCCACCGCCGTTATGGGGTCCTTCGCCTCGTCCGGGCTGGGAACCCTGTTCTTAACGGAGGGCCTCACCTCGATGTCCACCGCGACCCGCCTGATCTGGGGAACAGGGCTCTGCAGCAGCCTGGCCCAGTCCCTCATGGGCTCCTTCAGGTGCTCCTCGGTGTGGCTCAGTATCTCGTTGAACTGGGCCTCAACCGACGCCGGAAGGCTCCAGTCGCCCTGAACCAGTTTACCGGCCACGACCCTGTACGGCATCCCCGGCACCAGGTGCTCGTCGTATATGTAGCAGCCATAGTACCTGATTCGGCTCTCCCAGCTCTCGTCCAGGTGGCTCCTGATGCAGCCCGGGGTGCCTCCGACGCTGAGGGGGTCCTTAGCCACCACCTTGGTGACCATGATATCCTCGCCCTTCAACGCGTCGTACTTGATGACCGGGTCAAGGCTCTTGAATCCCTCGTGGCCCACGACGCGCCTGTTGCCCTGCAGCTCATCGACGGTCTGCTTCGACAGCAGGTACGGCAGGTGGCCCGTGTTGTCGTACCAGAGGTAGATCTCCTGGCTCTCGGGCTCGTAGAGCCTCACGTAGGCCTTCTGTTGGGCCCCGTCGTAACCGGCTGAGAGCAGGATGCTGGTGCCCAGGTCGTCTGGGGCGACCCTGCCCTTCGGCTGTATGATCTCCTCTTCTTCGCTCATGGCCGCCGTTCCGGGAATAGTGTGCGCGGCGGGATATAATAGTAATCGGGTACGGGGTGTACCTAGAGAACGTGGTGTCGCGTCATCGTAGGTGGGCTACGTTGACTGTGATCGCGTCACCCTAGGGCGACGGGCCCGCGATCATGGGCGTCTAACGGCTGCCGTGTATAGGTAGAGGGCCTCCATGAGGAGGTACGCGGCGGTGACCGCCGTCTGCCCCGTGTCGTAGTGGGGGTACACCTCGTTCACGTCCAGGCCCACCAGCCTCCTGTCGATGACCGCCTCCGCCACGTCCAGCACCTGCGTGGGGCTCAGGCCTTCAGGATGCGGGTTACCCACGGCGGGCGCGTAGCACAGGTCAAGGGCGTCCACGTCCAGGCTCACGTAGACTCTCTCGGCGTCGGATGCGAGCGCCGCGGCCTCCTCGACGGGGTCCCGCTCGCCTCTCCTGATCTGCTGAGGGGTTATGTAAGCCAGGTCAGGGTTGGACGCGGCGTACTCCACCTCTTCTCCTGACAGCGCCCGGGCCCCGACGACGAGAGCCTTGAAGCCCAGCTCCTCGTAGCCTCGCCTGAGGTAGGTTGCGTGGCAGAGGCGCTCACCGAACAGCTCGTCCCTGAGGTCCAGGTGGGCGTCGAATACGACGACCAGGTCCGGCTTCAGGGCCCGCAGAGCCCCCAGGGTTACAGTGTGCTCGCCCCCCAGCATCACGGGGAGCCCCCTGACGCTCGCCGTAGTCTCCTCTACTCCTCTGAGGGCGGTCTCCACATCTGGGCAGTCCACGTCCCCAGCGTCTGCGAGGCTCAGGTCGTCCCAGTCGAGGCCGGTCCTGGCGCTGTAGGTGTCCAGGTATGTGCTCTCCACGCGTATGGCTTGGGGCCCGAACCTTGCTCCGCTCCTGTGGCTCGTGGTTTTGTCCAGGGGCGCCGCGAAGAGAACCATGTCTGCTTCATCAGGGTCCGTTCCTTTGTCGAGGAAGGGCTGGAGGGTGGGTTTCAGCTGCATGCCTACTCTACGACTACCTGGTCCACGCTGTGTATGACTGCGCCCTGCTTGGCCATGTGGGTCTTTAGATCGTCATAGTCCACGTTGTTGCCGTAGATGATGACTCTGAGGCTCTCCGTCTTCTCATCCATCTCAACCACAGAGATGTCTACCTTGGTTACGCCGTGTAGTTCGCCGATGTACATGGCGAACTCGGGTAACGCGGGTTGGTGGGGTTTTAGAACATCCAGTACGACGTGTACTATCTTGGGCTTCAAATCTTTCACATATCCTCCGGGGGCCCGGCTGATATTCACGGGTATATGAATGCTGCTAGTTTTTATATACAGTGGGTCCAGCCGTCCTTGATGGCCACAGCCTTCTGTACGCTGCTCTATCCACTGTGATGATCTTGCCGCTGACCAGCATCCTGTCAGCCTTCAACTGCCGTACAGTTCCCTGATCTGGCTCCACCTGAAGCAGCTCTTCAGGTGGTCGTTCACCATACCGGCGCTCTGCATGTAGGCGTAGCAGATGGTGGGCCCCACGAATCTGAAGCCCCTCCTCTTGAGGTCATGGCTCATGGCCCTGCTTTCGTCCGTCTCAGGGGGCACCTGCCTCCAGTCTGTGTGAGCGTTCATCACCGGCTTGTGGTCAACGAAGCCCCAGATGTACTCGTCGAAGCTGCCGAACTCATCCTGGACTCTGAGGAAAGCGCGGGCGTTGTTTACCGCCGACTCCACCTTCCTCCTGTTCCTGATGATCCCTGTGTTGGCTATCACGTTGTCGATGGCCTTAGGCGTGTAGCCCGCCACCTTACGCGGGTCGAAGCCGCTGAAGGCATCCCTGTAGGCTTCGCGCCTGTGGAGGACTGTCCTCCAGCTGAGCCCCGCCTGGGCCCCCTCAAGGACGAGGAGTTCGTAGTGCTCAGCGTCGCTGCGTGTGGGCACCCCCCACTCCTCGTCGTGGTACCTCTCCATGACGGGGTCGCCGTTTCCGAAGCAACGCTTAGAGTAGGGTAAGTCCATCAAGCATCTTCCCTGCGTCCATGGCGTATGTGCGTGTACATGCATAAGTTTTATTAGCCCGTGCCTGTAACCCGTTGTGAGCGTTCGGAAACATATGCACAATATTCTGAACACGATTTCTGGAGAACATTGTTACATGGCTTGGGGTGAACGGTAATTGGATTCACCCCCCGACGATGACCGACGGAACGGTCTGGACCGGGTCAAGGAAAGAGTCGCCGACGGCCTAGATGAGATAGTCACCTACATAGAGGTGACGGGCGCCACCAAGATTCTTCGCCGCTACTTCGCAATGAACGCCTTCGACGGAGCCATGACCAGCCTGGGCGTCGTAATGGGCGCCTACCTGAGCCACATCCATGATCCCCACAGCGTCATGGGCGTCATCCTCACAAGCGGCATAGCCATGATGGTTAGCGGCTTCAGCGGCACCTACATGACGGAGAGCGCCGAGAGGAACCGCAGCCTCAACGAGCTGGAGGACGCCATGCTCGTCAACCTGGACGACACCCTGTACGGGAGGGCGAGCAGGTTCGTCAGCGCGTTCGCTGCCCTGGTGGACGGCTCTGCTCCATTCATAGCCGCCCTGCCGAGCCTTGTACCCTTCCTTATGGTGCCTGGGATGTTCTCCATCGAGACAGGGTACATGGCGAGCGTAGCCGCCAGCCTGACCACGCTGTTCACTCTGGGCGTCTACCTGGGCAGGATCAGCGGAGAGAACATACTGGTGTACGGCCTTAAGATGGTGGTGGCCGGCGCGGTCGTGGCGCTGATAGCGCTTGTGTTGAACATCCACTAATAGTAGACGCGCCGTAGATCCACTCTGCCGCCTTTAAGCGTCACGCCCTCCATCTGGAGCAGCCTCCGCTTCATGTCCAGTCCACCCTGGTAGCCTCCCAGGCCGCCGTCCGACTTGACGGCCCTGTGGCAAGGGATGATTATGGGGAACGGGTTGGCCGCTAGGGCTCCCCCGACGGCGCGCGCTCCACCCGGGCACCCGACGTGGTTGGCGATCCTCCTGTAGGTGGACACGTAGCCGCGTGGGATGCCGTACTCGGCCAGCAGCACCCGCCTCTGGAACTCCGTGCACATGTCCAGCGCCACCGCGTCCAGGCTGAACCTCACATCCAGCCCGCTGAGGAACCTTGAGATGTCGTCCGCGACGCCGCTCATCCCGGGGTCCGCCCCCCTCTCAGCCCCGGGGTAATCACTGAGCAGCGTACCCAACTTATTTGGTAGGTATACTTTCCTGATCCTGCCTGAGCCGTCCCAGACCATAGTGAACTCGCCAAATGCTGTGTGTAGCCCCATGTAGCTGAAAGAAGCCATGGCTGAGGAACCGGCCTACAGGCTATAATAGTAGCGGCCCGACCTCTTCTGCTCCCTATCCAACCTGCTGTCCGGCTTGTTGACGCGCGGCCTCTTGGTGTCCTGGTCCCGCCTGAAGGTGACCTCCATGATCTTCAGGAACCCGTTCATGCCGTCCTCCAGGTTCACGGGGTCCCCGGCGTGGCCTCTGACGCCGGTCTCGCCGGTGAACACCATGAGCTTGTCCGCTATGAAGTCCTGGGTGACGATGTCGTGCTCCACGACGAAGGCCGTGACGCCCCTCATCTTGGTTATGCGCCTTATGGAGTGGGCTACGGCGAGGCGCTCCTCAACGTCAAGGTACGCGCTTGGCTCGTCCAGCAGGTAGATGTCGGCGTCCCTGCTGAGGCACTCCGCTATGGCTACCCGCTGGAGTTCGCCGCCGCTGAGGACGGTCACGTCCCTGTCAAGGAGGCGCCTGACGTGCAGGGGCTCCATTACCTCTGTGTTGTACCAGCTCTCCGTGAACTTTGTCCCGGACGCCTTCCTGAGCACCTGCTCCACGGTGCCCTCCACGGAGGCGCTGATGTACTGGGGCTTGTAGCTGACCTTGATCTCCGGGTTGCTCACAGAGCCCTCCGTGGGCGTCTCTACCCCCGCCAGCATCTTGATGAACGTGGTCTTCCCGATGCCGTTCATCCCCAGGATGCCCACGACCTCACCCATCCCGATGCCACCGGCGTCCACCTCCAGCCTGAAGCCGCCGTAGTCCTTCACCAGCCTGGTCCACGAGAGCTGCGTGTAGGTCTTGCCCTGCTGCTCCGCGGGAGGCTTCTCGTGGAAGACGATGGGGCTGGGCCTGAACCTGACGTTCTCGTCGGGTATGTAGCCGTTGATATAGATGTTGATGCCCTCCCGGACCGTGTGGGTGTTGCTTACGATGCCGTAGACGTCCGGCTCGCCGTAGAGCAGGAACACGTCGTCGCTCAGGTAGTCGATCACGGCCAGGTCGTGCTCAGCGGCCACCACCATCCTATCGTCCTCGGCCAGCCGCCTGATGATCCTGGCGGCCCTGGTGCGCTGGTAGATGTCCAGGAAGCTGCTGGGCTCGTCGAAGAGGTACACTTGGGCCTGGCGGATGATGGCCGTGGCTATGGCCACCCGCTGGAGCTCGCCTCCGCTCAGAACATTCAGGTCCCTGTCCAACAGGTGCCTGATCTCAAGGTCGTCCAGGATGGACTCCAGGGCGCCCCTCTCATCCAGCTTCCTCAGGAGGTCGCCGGTCTTTCCCTGGACCGCCCTTGGAATCCTGTCCACGTACTGGGGCTTATGCACCGCCTTGACGGAGCCGTCGTAGACTCCCCTGAAGTACTCCTCCATGGGCTTACCCCTGAAGTTCTCCACGACAGCCTCCCTATCGGCAGGCTCCATGTGTTTACCAAGGTTGGGAACCAACTCGCCCGACAGTATCCTTAGGATGGTGGACTTGCCGATGCCGTTCCTGCCCAGGAGGCCTGTCACGGAGCCCCTCCTGGGAGTTGGCAGCCTGTAGAGGGTGAACGCGTTGGGCCCGAACCTGTGGATGTGGTCGGTCTTCAGCTCGTCCGGGAGGTTCACTATGCGCAGCGCGTCGAAGGGGCACTTCTTGACGCAGATGCCGCAGCCGCTGCAGATGAGCTCGCTCACGTAGGCCTTGCCGTCGTCGCCGAGCCTTATGGCCTCTTTGCGGGTGCGCACCATGGGGCAGAACCTTATGCACACCACGTCGCACTTATCCGGCCTGCAACGTTTCTTATCCACCACGGCTACACGCACGCATGCTCACCTTTCGCGAATATTTTCTGCGCGCCTTATTTAAGGAGTGGTGGGACTCACGGCGCCAGAGCCAGGGCGAAGTGGAGAAACTCCACCTCGACCCAGAGGATTATGGACGCCGTGACGACCTCGAGGATGGACAGGACGCTGCCCACCCTCAGGTAGTCCCTGAGGCTGATGACCAATCCCTTGGCCTTCATCGTGTTGAGCCACATGAGGATGGCTAGGCTGCCTATGGGGAAGAAGTGGGGCCCCAGGTTGTTGCCTATTATGTTGCTGAAGATGAGGGTGGTGGACTCGGCCGCGTTGAGGCCCAGGGTGACCATGGCGTCCTCTATCGATAGGAGGCCCAGCATGGTCATGGGCCAGTTGTTCATGGCGCTGGCGCTTACCGTCACGATCAGGCTCGGGGCCAACACCTTGAGGAGCCCGGGCAGCCCCAGGCACCAGGCGAAGAGGCCGCTGAACAGGGTGACGGCGCCGGCGTGGCGCAGCCCCTGGACCACCAGGAAGATGCCCAGCATGAACGCCAGTATGTCCCAGTTGATGCGCCTCGCGATGTAGGGCAGCCCCCTCCTCTCCTCCTTCAGAGCGAAGCTGCGGCGGTCCGTCCAGAGGTAGATGATGAGCAGGAGCAGGGCTCCGCCGCATATGACGAAGCTGACGGGCACCCTGTTGAGGGACGATACCACGTACAGGATGTCCACTGCCACCAGGGTGGCCACGCTGAGCCTGAGCTGGACTGGCGTTATGACTGCGCCGTCCACTATGAGGGTGTCTATGAGGCTGGGGGAGAAGCTGCGGGGTATCCTGTCGCGGAAGAAGAGGTAGACCACCACCATGCTTAGGGCTATAGTCGCGAGGGCGACGGGGCCCATGAAGACCAGGTGCTCTATGAAGGTGTAGCCGAAGTAGTCGGCGCTCACGATGTTGACGGGGTTGCTGGTGATGAGGGGCATGGCGGCCGTGTCCGCTATGAGGCCCGCGGCGAACAGGTACGCCATCCTACCGTGCTCGTCTATGTTGAGCTGCTTCACCATCTCCAGCACGATGGGGGTGAGGATGAGTACGGCGCTGTCGTTAGAGAAGAGGATGCTGACAGCGGCGGCCAGGAGCCCCACGTAGAAGTAGAGCCTGACGCCGTCGCCTCTGGCGAGCCTCGCGACTCTGAGGGCGGTCCACTTGAAGAAGCCCATCACCTCCAGTGTGACGCTGAGGGTGACGATGCCCACGAAGGCCAGGGCCGCGTCCCAGATGTCGTAGAAGGCATCCACCGCGTCCGTGACCGTTACGGTCCCGAGCAGTATGGAGGCTAGAGCGCCGAAGCCCGCGGCCATGCCCAGGTTGATGCCCTTGGGCTGCCTGATCATCAGGAACAGAGTGGCCAGGAATATGGCGATTGATAGCGTAGCGTTGATTGACAGTCTATTGTCTTCCTCCCCGCCTGATTTCCTTTTTACGTTTCACTGCATGAGCCTTTGAAGTAAAAGATAACCGTATCTCTCCGCGGCGGCGTCTACCCTATAATTTGGGATTATTCTGGCAGTGGCCTCAGCTTGGACGCGTCACGCGCCAGGGCCCTGGTGAGCACGTCCTCCAAGACTCCCCTGTTGGCGGCCGGGTCGTGCATGGCCTCCACGAGACGATCATAGTCCAGGTCGTTGACGGTGTCGGCACCCGCGTCCAGTGCGTTCATGCTGAGGACGAGGGCCCTCTCCACGGGCATCCGCTCCGGGTTGATGTCGATGCCGTAGTAGCCGCCGTAGCCGTGGAGCTTGAAGACTAGCAGCGTGGCCAGCATCTGGTTGACGTCCAGGACGCCCACGTTGAGGTCCTGGTCGTAGTTTCCCAGGGGCTGGCTGTTCCAGTGGCTGTGCATCAGGCGGCCCTCCCTGAGGACGGAGGCGAAGCTGTACGCCAGCTCCTCGTGGCCCATCAATACGTGGCCGACCTCCGGGTTAAGCCCCACCAGCGCGTGGCCCTCCCTGAGGATGCGTTTGTTCTCCTGTGCCCTGAGCCGGGCCTCCACGTCCCTGGCCATCAGCAGGCCGTTAGCCGTGTTCCTGTAGATGTTGTTGCCGCGGGGCTCGTAGGGTTTGGGCTCCAGGGCCACCCTGACGCCGGGGACCAAGTCCATTGCCTCGGCCAGGCCGGACTCGAACCGCTCCCACATGCCGTAATAGTCGTGGCCGAAGGGGTTCTCGTAGCCGTCGATGCCTGGCCAGACCACGGCGAACTCTGTGCCCAGCTCCCTGTTGAGCTGCAGTGCTTCAACGGTTCGATGGATGGCGTGTTGCCTGATCTTCTCGTCGGGGTTGCTGAGGCTGCCCCACTCGTAGCGGCGGTCGTAGAAGAGGAACGGTATGGCCGTGATGAGCCTGATCCCGGTCTCCTTCTCCAGGCCCCTGTACAGGTGGAGGTTCTCCCGGTTGACCTCGTTGGGGTAGTGGGCCTCCACGGCGAAGGACGAGTCCACG